>JAJXWF010000196.1 GCA_021781735.1 Actinomycetes bacterium | reverse complement strand
CGGTTCTTCTTCTACGACTGGGACGCCACCGTCAACGAGGTGCGCTGGATGTGCTCGTACGACACCACCGAGGACGACATCGACGAGTTCGCCCGGCTGGTCACCGACGCCTGCGAACGGGCCTAGGGAGGATTCCCCATCAGCATTCGACGTTTTCCCGCGACTACGGGGGAAAACGTCGAATGTTACGGCGCGCACCCTCAGGACATACCCACCGCCCCTCGGTACCGCCGCACGATCGCCGCCACCAGATCCTCGTGGACGCCCAACGGCGCGGCCACGATATCGGCTCCAGCCGCCGTCGCCTCGGCCGCCAGCCGATCGGCGAAGGCGCCGGGAGCGAGCAGCACGTTGGCCACGGCGACCCGGCGTCCCTGAGCAACCAGGTCGGCCACTGCGACCGGCACACGCGGCTGCGCGGCCGACAGGTACGCCGTGGACGCCGGCACCCCGAGTCGCCGCGACAGCACCGCCGCGATCGCCTCGATCTCGGCACGCACGGATGCCCGCTGGCTCCCGGCGGCGGCCACGACCACGGCCCAGCCGGCGTCCGGTTCATCGAAGCCCGCCTCGCGGAGTCGGCCGAGCGCCGTGCCGACGACCGCCGGATCCGCGCCCAGGTGCGGGGCCAGCGTGGCTCCCGTCGCGAGGGCCGCCGCACGCGGCACGTCGCCCTGCACGTGATACCCACCCCCGATGAACAAGGGCACCACGACCGGCTCGTGCGATCCCGCGAGCACCTCGTCCGCCTCCGGCCCCCACACGTCGACGAAACCCACGCGGACGCCAATCCCGAGCACCGCGCCGGCCGCACCGGCGAGGTCGTGCACCACCCGACGCCCGGCGGCGCTGGCGGTGCCGTGGGCGATGACGACGAGCGGACGACTCACGGCCGGGACGCGCCCCAGTGCGGGCTCACCGTCACCACGTCACCGACGACGATGACCGCGGGGTTCTCGACACCGACCCCGTACGCGATCGCGGGCAGATCGGCGAGCCGGGCGACGGTGGTGCGCTGGCCCTGCCGGTGCGCTCGCTCGACGATCGCGGCGGGTGTGTCCGGGTCGTGGCCGCCCTCCAGCAGCGTCGAGACGATCGAGCCCAGCCGCGACACCCCCATGAGGAACACCAGCGTGTGGTCGCGTCGCCGCGGCACCGAGCCGAGTTCGTCGTGCGCGCTGATCACCGTGAATCCATCGGCCAGACCGCGGTGGGTCACGGGGATCCCGGCGGCGGCCGGACCGGCGATTGCGCTGGTCACGCCGGGGATGACGCGGACCGGGATGCCCTCGGCGTCCAGACGCTGCCGCTCCTCACCACCGCGGCCGAGCACGTAGGGGTCACCGCCCTTGAGCCGCACCACTCCCCATCCCGCGCCGGCCTCGCGCACCAGGGTCTCGGTGATGTCCTCCTGGCGCATGAGGTGGTTGCCGGGAGACTTGCCGACGTCGATGATCCGCACCTCGGGTGGCAGGTCGGCGAGCACCTCGCGCGGAGCGAGCCGGTCGACCACCACGACGTCGGCCGCCCGGAGCGCCTGCCAGCCGGCGAGAGTGAGCAGCCCGGGATCACCAGGTCCGCCACCGACAAGCGCCACCCAACCGACACCTGCGCGACGACGGCGGGAGCGCACGTCGTGCAGCCCGGCAGCCAGATCGGCCGCCATGGACGCCACGAGCCCGGCGGCCCGGCGGGGGTCGCCGCCACCGTGCACGGCCACCCGGATCGGTCCGGCCGGTGTGTCGACGCGGCGACTGGAGAGCACCTGGGCGCTGCCGCGTCCGCCGGCGGTCGCGTCGATGCAGAACGTCCGCTGCGCCTCCGCGTCGGCGGCCACCGTCGCGTCGACCGTCGTGACGCCGGTCGCCGTGTGCACGAGCCAGGCCCCGGCGAGGTCGGCGGGACCCACGTAGCGTCGGGGCGTCCACACGAGCTGACCGGCGGCGGCCAGCGTCGACAGCTCGTCGCCGAGCACCGGCGAGATCACCTCGACCAGCGCCCCCACCTCGAGGAACCGGCGCACTCGGCGGGCGGTCACCGCCCCCCCACCGACGCAGACGACCCGCCGTCCACGCAGCAACAGCCCGAGATCGAGCCCCATGTCGTCGGCCCGGGCCGGGGCGGGCGCGCCCGGGCGGCTCGCGACCTCGGCGGTCATGAGGTCACCATCCCCGCCGCGAGGGTTCCCCCGGACGCCGGGTCGACGAGCAGGAACGCCCCACCCGGCCGCGAGGTCGCGTAGTCGCTCACCGGCAGCGGCTTCGCCAGCCGCAAGTGCACCCGCCCGATGTCGTTGAGACCCAGTCCGGAGGCCGGCACGTCGGACAGGCTGTCGAGGTCGAGCCGCGAATCGACCGACGTGACGATGGCCTGCACTGTGGCCGACCCGTGCTTGACCAGATAGCGGCCGCGGGACGCGAGCGACTCATCCGAGAGCCAGCACAGCACCGCCGACACCTCCTTGACCGGCTCGGCGGCCAGGCCCGGCGAGACGATGGTGTCGCCGCGGGCGATGTCGATGTCGTCGGCCAGGCGCAGGGTCACCGACTGGGGCGCCCGGGCCTCGGACAGCTCCCGGCCGCCCAGGTCGATGCCGACCACCCGGGAGCGGCGTCCGCTGGGCTCGGCGATCACCTCATCGCCGACCACCACCCGGCCCGCCACCAGCCGGCCGGCGTAGCCGCGGTAATCGACCAGCGCCGGGTCGAGCGCCGCCTGCTGGGGGCGCACCACGAGTTGCACCGGGAACCGGAATCCCGGTTCGTCCCCCGCGGCGTCGACCGGCAGCGTCTCGAGCAGCTCGAGCAGACTCGGCCCCTCGTACCAGGGCGTGTTCAGGGAGGGCTCGACGATGTTGTCGCCGGTGAGCGCCGAGGTCGGGATCGCATGCACGTGCTCGACACCGAGGCCGGTCGCCACCGCACGGATGTCGCGGGACACCTGTCCGAAGACCGCCTGGGAGAAGTCGACGAGGTCGATCTTGTTCACCGCGACGATCACGTGCGGCACCCGCAGCAGCGCCGCCACCGCGAGGTGACGCCGGGTCTGCTCCAGCACGCCCTTGCGGGCGTCGGTGAGCAGCACCACCACATCGGCCGTACTCGACCCGGTGACCGTGTTGCGGGTGTACTGCACGTGTCCGGGGCAGTCGGCGAGGATGTAGCTGCGCCGCGCCGTGGCGAAGTAGCGATAGGCGACGTCGATGGTGATGCCCTGCTCCCGCTCGGCCCGCAGGCCGTCGGTGAGCAGCGCCAGGTCGGTGGCGCTGAGGCCGCGGTCACGGCTCACCCGTTCGACCGCGGCCAGCTGGTCCGACAGCACATTCTTGGTGTCGTGCAGCAGGCGGCCGACCAGGGTCGACTTCCCGTCGTCGACCGAGCCCGCGGTGGCCAGGCGCAGCAGCGTCCCGTGGGTGAGGCCGGCGGTGATGGTGGGCGTGCCCATCAGAAGTACCCCTCCTTCTTGCGATCCTCCATGGCGGCCTCGCTCAGCCGGTCGTCTCCGCGCGTCGCGCCCCGTTCGGTGATGGTGGTCGCTGCCACCTCGAGCACCACGTCGGCCGCCGTCGCGGCGTCCGACTCGACGGCGCCGGTGCAGCTCATATCGCCGACCGTGCGGTAGCGCACGGTGCGGGTCTCGACCACCTCGGACGCCCGCGGTTGCGAGTAGGGCCCGACTGCGAACCACATGGCGTCGCGGCGGAACACCTGGCGCTGGTGCGCGTAGTAGAGCTCGGGCAGCGCGATCCGTTCGCGCTCGATGTAGCGCCACACGTCGAGCTCGGTCCAGTTCGACAGGGGGAACACCCGCATGTGCTCGCCGGGACGATGCCGGGCGTTCACCAGGTCCCATAGCTCCGGACGCTGGTTGCGCGGGTCCCACTGGCCGAACTCGTCGCGCAGGCTGACGATCCGCTCCTTGGCCCGGGCCTTCTCCTCGTCACGGCGTCCGCCCCCGAAGACGGCGTCGAAACCGCCCGACTCGATCGCGTCGAGCAGCGGCAGCGTCTGCAGCGGGTTGCGGGTGCCGTCGGCGCGCTCGGCGAGGCGGCCGTCGTCGATCCAGTCCTGGACGCTGGCCACGTGCAGGCGCAGGCCGAGCCGCTCCACCTCGGCGTCGCGGAACGTGAGCACCTCGGGAAAGTTGTGGCCGGTGTCGACGTGCAGCACCGGGAACGGGATCGGCGCGGGCCAGAACGCCTTGCGGGCCAGGTGCAGCATGACCACCGAATCCTTGCCGCCGCTGAACAGCAGCACCGGACGCCGGCTCTCGCCGACGATCTCCCGAATGACGGCGATCCCCTCGGCCTCGAGCAGGTCGAGCTGGGTGAGCGCGGGTGCATCGGGCGCAGGACGCCGGCCGGCGTCCGCCGTGGCCGTGGTGGACACGATGTCGGGGGTCCCGATGTCGGGGGTCCCGATGTCGGGGGTCCCGATGTCGGGGGCCAGGGTGTCGGGGGCAATCGCTTGGGTGCTCATAGGTGGATCCCGCATTCGGTCTTGGCGAAGCCGGCCCAGCGGCCGCTTCGGGGGTCTTCTCCGGGGGCGACGGGACGCGTGCACGGCGCGCAGCCGATGCTCGGATACCCGTCGAGCATCAGCAGGTTCACCGGCAGCTGGTGACGCTCCGAATAGCCGACGAGCTCGTCGAAACTCCATGCGACGAGGGGATTGATCTTCACCAGGCCGTGCCGCTCGTCGAACGTGACAACCGGCGCGTCGGCGCGGGTCGGTGACTCCTCTCGCCGGACGCCGGTGGCCCACGCCTCGTAGCCCTGGAGCGCCCCGGCGAGCGGTTCGACCTTGCGCATCCGGCAGCAGGCCGCCGGGTCGCGCTCGTGGAGTCGCTCGCCGTACTCGGCGTCCTGCTCGGCCACCGTGAGCCTCGGCAGCACGTCGACGACGGTGACCGGAAGAGTCGCCGCGACGACGTCGCGGGTGCCGAGGGTCTCGGGGAAGTGGTAGCCGGTCTCGAGGA
>JAJXWF010000025.1 GCA_021781735.1 Actinomycetes bacterium | reverse complement strand
CGACTCGTCCCCAACGGGATACTGCCATACGGATCGGGTGTCGTCGAGGGATCCCACCGAACCACGGATTTCGTGACCTGTTTGAGACCAACGGGCCACCACGTCGGCCTCAGCACTCGACGATGTTGACCGCCAGGCCCCCGCGCGCCGTTTCCTTGTACTTCACCGACATGTCGGCTCCGGTCTGCATCATCGTGCGGATCACCTGATCGAGACTCACCGCCTGGACGCCGTCGCCACCCAGGGCGAGACGGGCAGCGGTGACCGCCTGCACCGCCGCGACCGCGTTCCGCTCGATGCACGGGATCTGCACCAGTCCGCCCACCGGGTCGCAGGTGAGCCCGAGATGATGCTCGAGCCCGATCTCGGCGGCGTTGAGCACCTGGGCCGGGGTTCCTCCGAGCACCTGGCACAGCGCTGCCGCGGCCATCGAGCAGGCCACGCCCACCTCGCCCTGACATCCGACCTCGGCCCCCGAGATCGAGGCCGTCTGCTGGTAGATGGCGCCGACGGCTCCCGCGGTGAGCAGGAAGTCGACAACCGTCGAGTCGTCGTCGCGGACGTACCGCGTGACGTACTTGAGGACGGCCGGGACGATGCCGGCGGCTCCGTTGGTGGGCGCCGTCACCACGCGTCCGCCAGCAGCGTTCTGTTCGTTGACCGCGAGCGCCCACACCATCAGCCAGTCGATCGCGGCGAGCGGGTCGGGCGCCGTACCGGCCGCGTCCCTGGCGGCGAGGTCGTCGGCGAGCCGCTGAGCGCGCCGGCGCACGTGCAGACCGCCGGGCAGCACGCCCGAGGTGGCACAGCCCGCCGCGATGCAGGCGTCCATCACCCGCCACAGGTGCAGAAGGTCATCACGTGTCCCGCGCCCGAGGGCCTGCTCGTTGTTCCAGGACAACCGGGGGATCGCCAGCCGGTGGTCGTGGGAGAGCGTGAGCAGGTCGGCCGCCGAGCGGAACGGGAACGGTACCGGGGTGGGATCGGGTACGACCCGCACCCCCTCGTCGCCATCGGCGAGGACGAATCCGCCGCCGATCGATCGGTAGGTGCGTTGCAGCAGCACCAGCTCGCCCCGCGGCTCACGGGAGAACGCGGTGAAGGTCATCGCGTTGGTGCGCCCGGTGAGTCGTCGGTTGCGATGGAGCACCAGGTCGTGCGCCGGATCGAAGCGGATCGGGCGGGCGGGCCGGGTGGCAAGCACCAACTCGCGCAACTCGGCGATCTCGCGGGCCCGCACCGGCAGCCGGTCGGTGTCGACGGTCTCGGGTGCGGCACCCTCGAGCCCGAGCATGACCGCGGGCTCGGATCCGTGTCCGTGACCAGTGGCGCCGAGGGACCCGAACAACTCCACCTTCACCCGGGTGAGCGCTGAGGGGTCCACCTGGGCCAGCGCCCCCACGAACATCCCCGCCGCGCGCATCGGCCCCACAGTGTGCGAACTGGATGGCCCGATGCCGACCTTGAAGATGTCGAAGACGCTGATCGCCACGACTAGTCCGAGCCGTACAGGTCGCGGGTGTAGACCGAGTCGGCGACGTCGGCGAGTTCGTCGCTGCGCCGGTTCGCGACGATGACGTCGGCGCGACGCTTGAACTCGTCGAGGTCGTTGACGACCTCGGAGTGGTAGAACTCGGAGGCGTCGAGGGCCGGCTCGTAGACGATGACCTCGACTCCCTTCGCCTTGATCCGCTTCATGATCCCCTGGATCGAGGAGCTGCGGAAGTTGTCCGACCCGGCCTTCATGATCAGCCGGTAGACGCCGACGGTGCGCGGGTTCCGGCGCAGGATGTCGGAGGCCACGAAGTCCTTGCGGGTCGTGTTCGACGACACGATCGCCTGGATGAGGTTCTGCGGCACGTCGGTGTAGTTGGCGAGCAGCTGCTTGGTGTCCTTGGGCAGGCAGTAGCCGCCGTAGCCGAAGCTCGGATTGTTGTAATGCGACCCGATCCGCGGGTCGAGCCCCACTCCCTCGATGATCTGGGCGGTGTTCAGCCCGTGGGTGGCGGCATAGGTGTCGAGCTCGTTGAAGTAGGCGACGCGCAGCGCGAGGTAGGTGTTGGCGAACAGCTTGACCGCCTCCGCCTCCGTGCCGCCGGTGAACAGCACCGGGACGTCGTCGTCGAGGGCACCCTCCCGGAGCAGTTCGGCGAAGCCGCGGCCGGCGGGGGAGTCGTCTCCGACGATGATCCGTGAGGGGTGCAGGTTGTCGTAGAGCGCCCGCCCCTCCCGGAGGAACTCGGGGCTGAAGATGACCCGGACCCCGTGCGTGGCGTTCATCTCCCGGCTGAAGCCGACCGGCACGGTGGACTTGACGACCACCGTCGTGCCGGGGTTGATCCGCTCGACATCGGCGATGACGGACTCGACCGAGCTGGTGTCGAAGAAGTTCGTCGTCTCGTCGTAGTTCGTGGGGGTGGCCACGATGACGTAGTCGGCGCCCGCGTAGGCGGTTCCGGCATCGGTGGTCGCGCGGAGCCGCAGGTCGTGATGGGCGAGGTAGTCCTCGAGCTCGGCGTCGACGATCGGGGACCGGCGCGCGTTGACGAGATCGACCCGATGTCGATCGATGTCGACCGCGGTGACATCGTGGTGCTGGGCGAGGATGACGGCGTTCGACAGGCCGACGTAACCCAGCCCGATCACGGCAATCTTCATGGGGTTAGGCTACCGGCGGTCGCCGATTCCGCGGCATGGGCCCGGTCTCGGGCGATCATTCGCAGCACAGGAGGCGCGGTGAAGGCTCTGGTGAAGTCGCAGGCGGGTCCGGGACTCGAGTTGACCGAGGTGCCCGTGCCCGCGGTCGGCGCCAACGACGTACTGATCAAGGTGCGACGCACGGGAATCTGCGGCACCGACCTGCACATCGACACGTGGGATGACTGGGCGCGGCGAACCATCACCCCGCCGCTGATCATCGGCCACGAGTTCTGCGGCGACATCGTCGAGGTCGGCTCCGAGGTCACCGATCTCGAGCCGGGCCTGTTCGTCTCAGCCGAGGGCCATCTCGTGTGCGGCCGATGCCGGGCCTGCCTGGCCGGACGCCGCCACCTCTGCGTGAACACGCGTGGGATTGGAGTCCAGATCGACGGGGCGTTCGCCGAGTACATCGCGATCCCCGCCGGCAACGTCTGGGTCCATCGCACCCCGGTCGATCCCGATGTCGCCGCGATCTTCGACCCCTTCGGCAACGCCGTGCACACCGCTCTCCAGTTTCCCTGCCTCGGGGAGGATGTGCTGGTCACCGGTGCCGGCCCGATCGGCATCATGGCGGCCCTGGTCGCCAAGCACGCCGGTGCCCGGAATGTGGTGATCACCGACCACTCCGACCAACGGCTCGAGCTCGCCCGTCGCCTCGGCGTCGACCACACCCTCAACACGGCCGAGGTCCCGGTGCGCGACGTGCAGCAGGCGCTGCGGATGCGCGAGGGCTTCGACGTGGGCCTCGAGATGTCGGGCAGCGGCCAGGCCCTCCGCGACATGGTCGACAACATGACCCATGGGGGACGGATCGCCATGCTGGGAATCCCCAGCCGCGACATCGCGCTCGACTTCAGCAAGGTCGTGTTCAACATGCTGACGATCAAGGGCGTCTACGGCCGGGAGATCTTCGAGACCTGGTATGCCATGAGCGTCCTGCTGCAGTCGGGGCTCGACATCTCCGGCGTCATCACCGACCGCTTCCACTACACCGATTTCCGGGCCGCGTTCGCGGCGACGGCCTCCGGCCACAGCGGCAAGGTGGTCATGAGCTGGGACGATTGAGGCGCGGGGCCCGGGCCCCGCGCGGATGAGGAGGATCCATGGGCAGCGCGTACGACCAGGTGCGAGCCGAGATCGGTGACGATCTCGCAACCCTGCATGCAGACGGCTTGTACAAGGAGGAGCTCGCGCTCACCACCCCGCAGTCCGGGCACATCGGGCTCGAATCGGGTGCGCGACTCGTCAATCTGTGCGCCAACAACTACCTCGGGCTCGCCGACGACCCCCGCCTCATCGCCGCCGCGAAACAAGGCCTCGACCGGTGGGGGTTCGGCATGGCCTCGGTGCGTTTCATCTGCGGCACCCAGACCCTGCACACCGAGCTCGAGCAGGCCATCGCGCGGTTCCTGCACACCGAGGCGACCATCCTCTACTCGTCGTGCTTCGACGCCAACGGCGGCCTGTTCGAGGTCATCTGCGACGAGCGCGATGCGATCATCAGCGACGAACTGAATCACGCGTCGATCATCGACGGCGTCCGGCTGTCGAAGGCGGTGCGGTTCCGTTACCGCAACCGCGACCTCGCCGATCTCGAACGTCAGCTCCGGGACGCCCGCGGCGCCCGCCGGCGGCTGATCGCGACCGACGGGGTGTTCTCGATGGACGGCCACTTCGCGCCGCTCGACGGGATCTGCGAGCTCGCCGACCGCTACGACGCGCTGGTCATGGTCGACGACTCGCACGCCGTGGGATTCGTCGGGCCCGATGGTGCGGGCACCCCGGACCTGTTCGGCGTCCAGGACCGGGTCGACATCGTGACGGGCACCCTCGGCAAGGCGCTCGGCGGCGCGTCGGGAGGCTACACGTCCGGTCGCGCGGAGATCGTCGAGCTGCTCCGGCAGCGGTCCCGCCCCTACCTGTTCAGCAACTCCCTCGCCCCCTCGATCGCGGCGGCGGCGCTCGAGACCCTGTCGCTGCTCGCGGAGTCCGCAGACCTGCGGCAGCGGCTGGCCGACAACACGGCCTACTTCCGGGCACGACTGGCCGACGAGGGTTTCGATGTCCCCGAGTCGACCCATCCGATCGTGCCCGTGATGATCGGGGACGCCGTGACGGCCGCCCGGATGGCCGACGAAGTGGTGGCCCGCGGTGTCTACGTGCGGGCGTTCAGTTTCCCCGTGGTGCCGCGAGGTCGGGCGCGGATCCGCACCCAGATGTCGGCGGCGCACACCCGCGACGACCTCGACGCGGCCGTGGCCGCGTTCGTGGCGGCACGATCCGTGATCTCCTGACGTGCGGCGTCCCGCGCGGAGCTCGAGGCCGTCGCGCGGGACGCCGGGATGGTGGGGCGGGGGACCGCCACCGGGATCAGGCCTTGGCCGAGGTCTCCTCGACGCTGCCGGGGACGACCTCGTCGCCCCCGGCGACGGCCTTGGTGCTCTCGCCACGCTGCACCTGCACCTTGCGCGGCTTGGCCTCCTCGGCCACCGGAATGGTGAGCGTCAGCACGCCGTCGGCGTAGTTGGCGTCGATCCGGTCAAGGGCGAGACCGCTGCCGACCGTGAGCTGGCGGGCGTAGGTGCCGTAGCTGCGCTCGCGGATCACCCATCCACCGGACTCCCTGGTGGAATTGGTCTTGCGCTCGGCGCGGATCGTGATGGTGCGATCGTCGATGTCGATGTCGATCGAGTCGGGGTCAACCCCCGGCAGGTCGACCTCGGCGACGTAGTCATCACCGGACTTGTAGAGGTCCATGGGCATGGCCAGGCTGCGGGGTCCGTTGCTGAAGGCCTGGTTCATGATGTGCTGCAGTTCCTTGAACGGGTCGTAGGTGGGCATGGGTGCTCCTTGTGACGTGTACCTGTCCGAACCCGGCTGATCCCGGGTTCTCATCCCGTCAACGCCGTCACCACACCCCTGTATTCCAGGGTTGAGTCTGATCGACTCAACTGTCGTCGTCCCGTCCGTGTCCGGTGTGGAACGGTTCGCGGCTAGGGTGACGCAATGAGCTCATCACCGGGTGGAGACGACGGGCCCCCCGCGCGGGTCGACCCGTTCGCAGCCCGTCCCGACGGTGATCCGCCCCCCGAGGTACTGGCGGCGGAGGCCGCGCAGCGCGAGTGGTGGGACGATGCGTCACTGCCCTGGAAGCACAAACCGACGCGGGCCGACATCGCCTGCATCGGCTGGGTCGGGTTCATGGGCGTCTTCGGGTTGGCGATGCTGCCGCTGCGGTCGTGGCTGCTCGGGCTCAACCCCTGGCTGCTCGTGAGCCTCACCGGCTCCCGCACCGGTGCCGCCGCACTCGGGGCGCTGCTCCGCGTCGGCGACGAGAACCTGTGGGGCCTCGCGCTCGCCTTCGGCGTCATCATGAGCATCAAGTTCGACTGGGTGTTCTGGTGGGCCGGCAAGCTCTGGGGCCGCGGGATGATCGAAGTCTGGGCGGGGCAGTCGCCACGTGCCGCCCGCCACTACGCCCGGGCCGAGCGATGGGCCCGGCGCTTCGGGTGGGTGGGCATGTTCATCGCCTACATCCCCATCCCGCTTCCCCTCATGCAGGTGATCTTCGTGCTCGCCGGTGCGCAGGGCTGGAGCCTGCGCAAGTTCCTGGGGCTGGACGCCCTCGCGAGCCTCGTGTGGCTCGCGTTCTACCTCGGTTTCGGCTGGGTCGTGGGCGAGCCAGCCGTGGTGCTGCTCAGGGCCTACGCGCAGATCGCCCAGTACGTCGCGATCGCGCTGGTCGTCGTCGTGGTCGTCTCGGTGGTGGTGCGGGGACGGCGTACGGCCCGCGCCTGATGGGAGCCTGCGTGTCACCCGACACCCAGCGCCGCCCGGTAGCCCGCCTCCGCCGCGGAGTTGTACGCCACCAGCAGCACCCGAATCGGCCCGATCGCGGTCGCGCGCACCGTCTCGACCGCGATCCGTGTGGCGTCGCCGATCGGGTAGCCGTAGACCCCGGCACTGATCGTGGGGAACGCGATGCTTGTTGCGCCCAGCGAGGCAGCCAACCCGAGCGACGAGCGGTAGCAGCTCGCCAGCAGGTCGGCGTCGCGCGGATGACCGGTGTAGACGGGGCCGACGGTGTGGATGACCCACCGGGCCGACAGCCGCCCGGCCGTGGTGGCGACGGCCTCACCCACGGGTAGTCCGCCGGGGTAGCGATCCCGGCGCACGGCTCGGCAGGCCGCCAGGATCTCGGGCCCACCCGCCCGGTGGATGGCCCCGTCGACACCGCCCCCACCGAGCAGCGTGGAATTCGCGGCGTTCACGATCGCGCTGACCGTGAGCCCCGTGATGTCGCCGCGGACCACCTCGATCAACGTCGCACCGTTGGCCATGGCGCCATTGTGCCGCGCTGGTGTGCGGGGGCGGGGCTAGAGTCACGCTATCCGCCCGCACCCGTCGGGGTCGCCGGGTCGCCTCGCCGGGGAGGTCGCATGCCGCACATCGGACACACCGTCCTGTCGACCGCCGAGAGTTCGATCTTCGGATCGGTGCGCAAACCGAGCACCTCACGGGCCGACCGTTGGGCACTCGGCCGCAGCCTGCGCCACGAGGTTCCTCGCTCGTCGCTCGGGGACTGGCGGGTCGAGGGCGGCCGGTCGCTGCCGGTCGAGCTCATTCAGCGGTCCCACGAGGGCCGGATCCCCGAACTCATCCCCATCCGTGTGGCCAGGATGGTCTCCTCTCCCTACGGATTCCTGCGTGGCTCGGCCGTGGTGATGGCCCACGACGTCGCCCAGGTGCCCTCCACTGGGATCCGTCCGGTGATCTGTGGTGACGCGCACCTCGGCAATTTCGGCTTCTACCGCTCGCCCGAGGGCACCCAGGTCATCGACCTCAACGACTTCGACGAGGCTCACCCCGGCGCGTGGGAATGGGACCTGCGCCGGCTCACCGCCGCGGTCGTGGTCGCCGGACGCGAGAACGGCTATACCGACGACCACTGCGGCGATGCCGTGCGCTCGTGCGTGGCGGCCTACCGCGACGAGGTGCGTTCGCTGGCCTCGCAGCCGCTGCTCGGCCGATCGTTCAACCGTCTCGACGTCGACTCGCTGCGCGACCGGGCGTCGGACCGTGCCCTCCGGGATGAGATCACGCGGGCGGCCGCCGCGGCCCGGCGGAGGACCAGTGACCGTGCCGTGCCCCGCTTCACCGTGGAGGTCGACGGCGGACGCCGCATCGTCGAGGAGCCGCCGATGATCACCCGGGTCGACCCCGACGACTACGAGCGGATCGCGATCGGTATCGACGATTACCTCTGGTCGCTCGCCCCACACTGGCGGCGCGTGGTCGGGGGCTACACCCTCGTCGACATCGCCCACAAGGTGGTCGGGGTCGGATCGGTGGGTCTGCGGGCGTATGTGGCACTGCTCGAGGGCAGCAGCCCCGACGACGTGCTGTTCCTCCAACTCAAACAGGCCCGCCGATCGGTGCTCGCCGCCCACGTCCACGGGGAGACCGCCCTGCACAAGCACCAGGGGCAGCGGGTGGCCGAATACCAGCAGGCGCTGCAGACGGTGAGCGACCCGCTTCTCGGGTTCACCCGGATCGACGGGCGCGACTACTACGTGCGCCAGTTCCGCAACATGAAGGGGACGGTGCCCCTCGATGCGATCGGCCCGACCGCACTGTCCGACTACGCGGGGATCGTCGGGCACCTGCTCGGCAAGGGGCACGCCCGCACGGCCGGGGCGTCGATGATCGCGGGCTATCTGGGCAGCAGCGACACGATCCTCGATGCGTTCGCCCGGTTCGCGTACGCCTACGCCGACCAGACGGAGGCCGACCATGCCCAGCTGGTGCGGGCGGTCCGAGTCGGCGTGCTGCCGATCGCCGAGGGCGGACCGGGACAGATGGGCAGCCGATTCCGCCCGGGTGGATGAGCGGCCACCGATGGTGGGAGACTTCCCGCGCCGCACGAGCGCGTGGTGGGACGCCGCCCGGGTCGGCCGGAGAGGAGCGCAGGCTGATGGGATCGCGTCGGGTCATCGCCGTGGTGCTAGCGGGCGGCACGGGTACCCGGATGGGTTCGGCCGTGCCGAAACAGCTGCTGCACCTGGCCGGGAGGCCGGTGCTGCAGCACAGCATCGAGGCGTTCGAGGAGTCCGAGGACGTCGACGAGGTGCTGGTGCTCATGCACCCCGACTTCCTGGCCGAGGCCCGGGACCTGGCGGCGTCGTCTCCGAAGGTCACCGAGGTGATCGCGGGGGGCAGGACCCGCAACGAGTCGACCCAGGCGGCCCTGGATGCGCTCTCGGGGGTGGCCGACCCAGATGACAAGGTGCTTTTTCACGACGCGGTGCGTCCCCTCGTCGATGCCGCCACCATCGCGCGCTGCGTGACCGCGCTCGATCGGCATGACGCGGTCTACGCGGCGGTGCCGAGCGTCGACACGATCATCGAGGCCGAGGGGACGAGGCTGGTCGCCGTGCCCGACCGTCGCCGGCTGCACCGGGGGCAGACCCCGCAGGGGTTCCGCATGTCGACGATCCGGGACGCCTACGCGACTGCCTGGCAGGACCCACAGTTCGAGGCCACCGACGACTGCTCGGTGGTGCTGCGCTACGCCCCGCAGGTGGCCATCGAGGTCGTGCTCGGATCGGCCACCAATCTCAAGATCACCGAACCGATCGACCTCGTCATCGCCGAGGCGTTGCTGGCTCGGGATCGCGCCTGATCCCGAGCCGCACGGTCACTTCTTGGACGCCTCGTAGGTGTCGACGACCTCATCGGTCGGGCCGTCCATCTCGATGACGCCCTGATTGATCCAGATCGTGCGGGCGCAGGTCTCGCGGATCGACTTCATCGCGTGCGAGACCAGGAAGATCGTGCCGGCATGCGACGCGATCTCGCGGATCCGCTCCTCGGAACGTTCCTGGAAGCGCTTGTCGCCGACCGACAGGGCCTCGTCGATGATCAGGATGTCGTCGACGCGGGCGGCCGCGATGGCGAACTTGAGTCGGGCCGCCATCCCGGAGGAGTAGGTGCGCATCGGCAGGTCGATGGACTCCTCGAGCTCGGCGAAGGCGACGATGTCGTTCCGCATCTCCCGCACCTCCTGGGGGGTGAACCCCATGGCGAGACCGCCGAGCACGACGTTCCGCTCGCCGGACAGCTCGGGCAGCAGCGCCGCGGCGGCGACACCCAGCATGTTCGGCCTGGACCGGGCATAGACGGCACCCGCCGACGGCGGCGTGAGCCCGACCAGCGCGCGCATCAGGGTCGACTTGCCCGACCCGTTGGGGCCGATGATGCCGATCGACTCGTTGCGGTGGGCCACGAACGAGACCCCGCGCAGGGCGTGCACCTCGCGGATTCCCCGGGCGACCCGCAGCAGGCCGCTTCGTTGGCTGCCAGCGGCTTTGCCGGTGGCGTACACGCGGTAGGTCACGTGCAGGTTCTCGACGGACACGACGGGCTCACCGAGTTCCCCCGTGCGCTGGTACTCCTCAATCGCGACCATAACGCTCCTCAGCGGACCAGAAGAACAGAACGCCAACGACCAGCGTGATGACCGCGGCCAGCGACAGGAACAGCCAGTAGTGCGGGTTGAAGGCGGTGCCGGCGTCCTCGGTGAGGAAGTGGCGGGCCATCTTGAGCACCTGATACATGGGATAGGCGTCGTATGCCTTGATGATGAGCGGGTGGCCCTGCATCACGGTGTCGACGCTGAACAGCACGCCTGACCCGTAGAACAGGATGCGCGAGATGTAGGGCAGCAGTTCGGCCAGGTCGGTGACATGGACCGTGATGCGGGCCAGGATCATCGTGATGCCCGCGTTGAACACCGCGTAGGCGGCGAACAGCGGAATGATCCACAGCCACTTCAGGCTCGGGTAGTGCCCGAACAGGATCAGGATCGGCACCAGGACGACGAGCGTGATGAGGAACGAGAACATCTTCTCGGCCCACACGGCAAGCGGCAGGGTCATCCGCGGAAACGCCAGGGACTGCACCATGTTCCGGTTCGCGGTCACCGCATGGGCGCCCTCGACGAAGCAGCCCATGAAGAACTCCCAGAAGAACACGCCGACCACGACGTAGACGGGATAGTCCTTCGGTCGGGTGGCGCCGGTCTGGATCACGCCGAAGATCAGTCCGTAGACGGCGGCGTTGACGAGGGGGCGGATGGCGATCCACAGGATGCCGAGGCGGTTGGCTTCGTACTTGGCTCGGAGTCGGTACCTCGCGAGCGTGGTGATGAACGCCCGGCGCCGCCAGACTTCGGCGAGGTAGCTGAACAAGGGAGGCCTGGCACCCACGCGATGCAGGTGGTTGACCTCAGCCAGTTGGCTCACTGACATATGGCAGGAAATCCTCTCAGCGGCCTCCGGGTGGGCGCCGCAATCGGAAAGCTTAGACCCTCTGGGTCGGTGCTCCGGGCAGGGGATGGGTCGCCGGGAAGCGGACCGCCGGCCGGGACCGCTCACCGCGCCGCGCGCTGTCGTCGCCGTCGAACGGGCGGACCGGTGATGGAGCCCCCGGAGGGAGTCGAACCCTCGACCACTCGCTTACAAGGCGAGTGCTCTGGCCGCTGAGCTACGGAGGCGGGACGGCACGCGTCGTGGAACATTGTGCCGCATCCGGATGAGGACCCGCGGCGGCCGCCGGGACGCCGGTCACACGCCGGCGGCCGCGACGAACCCTCGGCCGGACCCCGTCAGGCGCACAGACTCCCCGGCCCCCGCGAAGCCCGCCGACCCGGCGTCGAGCACCAGCCCGGTGGCGTCGGTGAGGGGGCCGTCGAGCACCAGCACGATCCGGGCGAGGTCAGTTCCTGGTAGCTCGAGCGTGTCGCCGTCGGCGAGGTCGAACCGCCAGAGCCGGAATTCCGGCTCGCCGGCCGCGTACTCGGACAGTCCCGGTGCCACCGTGACGACCGGGACGAGGTCGGGGGGGCCGGGGTCGAAGTCGACCACCCGGACGAGTTCGTCGACGTCGATGTGCTTGGACGTGAGTCCGCCGCGCACGACGTTGTCGGAGTTCGCCATGATCTCGATGCAGGTGCCTTCGAGGTAGCAGTGCAGGTTGCCCGCCGGGAGGTGGATCGCCTCACCGGGACGCAGCGCGAGGCGGTTCATCAGCAGCGCGACGATGACGCCGGGGTCGCCGGGATAGTGCTTGACGAGCTGCAACGCCGTCCGGGCGAACTCGCCGACCGGACCGGGGTCGTCGGCGTGGCGTTCCGCGGCGGCGGTGATCTCGAGCACGTACTCGGGATGGTCGTCCGAGCGCAACACGTCGAGGAACACCTCGGCCAGCGCGGCGGCTCCGCGGCGGCTGAACAGCGGGCCGATGAGCTCGCCGATGAGTCGGACGACGCCGAGCGCGTCGAACAGCCGACGGGTCTCCTCGGGGTCGCGGAATCCGCACAGGGCGGTGTAGTCGCTCAATGCGACGACCATTTCCGGCTTGGGCCAGTCGTCGCGATAGGTGCGGGCCGGATCGTCGAGGGCCAGCCCAGCCGCGTTCTCGCGGGCGAATCCCTCCTCGGCCTGGGCTCGACTGGGATGGGCCTGGAGGGACAACGGGGCCCCGGCGGCGAGCAGCTTCAGGAGGAACGGGAGCCGGTCACCGAAGACGGCCCGACTCTGCTCCCCCAACACCTCCGGGTGACCGGCGATGAACCCGTCGAGGGGAGTGGTGTCATCGAGCCGCGACGGTGCGCTGGCGTGGGCGCCGTACCACGCCTCGGCCACCGGCTTACCGGTCGCAGGCAGTCCGAGCAGGCGGGGGATGGCGTCCGTGGAGCCCCAGGCGTAGTGCTGCAGCGTCTCATGCAGAATGTGCACCGGTGCCCCTCCCGCCGTCGATCTCCGCGCGCCATGCGGCCAGGACGCCGGCGGCGTCCCGGGTGGCTTCGGGGGGAACCAGCGGGCTGACGCGCTGCCCGGCCCGTAGGCAGCGGGCGACCTCCTGCGCCTCGAAGCCGAATCCTTCGCCGGGGATCGTCGCCGTGTACTCGCGCGACTCGCGCTCGCCGCCGGCGGTGGGGATCGTGGTGACGATCATCGACCGCGGGGCGATGAACCCGGCGGGGAAGTCGACCCGCGCGTGCTCGAACGCGACCGACAGGGACTCGGCCGGGCCGCACTCGAGTGATGTCAGAAGGGACGCCGTGGCGGGCGGGCGTGAGGCGGTGGCGTCCCAACGGAGCAGCGCCGCCGCGTGCCCGTCGACGCCGGTGCTGGTGAGCGAGCCCTCGGCGCGGACCCTGTCGGGGCGTCCCAACAGCATCAGGGCGGCGTGCACCGGGTAGACCCCGAGATCGAGGATCGCCCCGCCGGCGAGGGCCGGGTTGAGCAGCCGGTGCTCGGGCGGCCCGTCGAACGGGAAGGTGAAGCTGCACGAGACGTGGCGTACGGCGCCGAAGCGGCCGTCGTCGACGAACCCGGCGAGTTGGCGCATCAGCGGGTTGCAGCGCGTCCACATCGCCTCCATGCAGAACAGGCCCTCCTGTTCGGCCAGCTCGAGGAGGCGTGCGGTGTCGGCGGGCGAGGCGGTGAGGGGCTTCTCGACGAGGACGTGCTTGCCGGCGCGCAGGCAGAGCTCGGCCGCCGCCAGATGGTGCGAGTGGGGGGTGGCCACGTAGACCACGTCGACATCGGGGTCGGACGCGAGTTCCTCGTAGCTGCCGTGGGCCCGCGGAATGCCGTGCTCGGCGGCGAACTCCTCGGCTCGAGCGGGGTCGCGGGAGGCGACGGCGGCGACCTCGGCGTCGTCGGGAATCAGCCGGAGATCCCTCGTGAACCTCGCGCCGATGCCTCCGGTGGCGAGGATGCCCCACCGTACCGGCCGGTCTTCGGGCAGGGGCGTGAAGGCGGGCGACCGCCGATGCGCGTCCAACGGTGCACTCGTCATGTGCCCATCCAAACACGTCCCGGCGGCACCCGCACCGAGGGCCGGGGCGAATGACACCCGTGTGGTTTGGTCCTAGACTCGGGCCATGTCCACCGCCCCGCACGAGAGCGTCGACGGGCTGAGCGAGCGTGACGCGGCGATCCTCGAGTTCGAGCGCACGTGGTACCGGCTGGCCGGGCCGCGCGACCAGGAGATCCGCGAGCGGTTCGCCATGTCGACCACCCGCTATTTCCAGGTCCTCAATGCTCTCATCGACACCCCTGAGGCGCTCCAGCACGACCCGCTGCTCGTCAAGCGCCTCCGTCGGCTCCGCGAGTCCCGTCAGCGCACGCGCAGCGCCGCCCGGCTACACGGCTGAGGGTCCCACTGCGCGCGCGCATCAGCGCGCAGGCGGCCCGCATTCCGTCGCGCACGTCGCGGCGTGGGGCCTCGACGTAACCGCCCGCCGCGAGCCCGGCCTGACGCTCGAAGAAGTTCGCCGACGCCCGGTCGCCGGTGCGTAACCACGACCACCCCATGAGGGCCGCGTAGACCGGCAGGTAGAAGAGCCCGCAGGCGTAGGTGTACTGCCAGGTGTGCGCCTCCTCGTGCTCGAGGACGCCCGGGATCCTGCGGTCGAGGTCGGCGAACGAGGGACGCGCGGTCGTGATGACCGTGCCGATCGTGAACGCCCCACCGGTCGGGAACCGGTACCGGTACCCCTCGGCGAGCCACACGCCCCTCCCGCCCCGGCGGATCCGCGCGCCTCCGAGAGCGGCGACGGCCAGGCCCGCCGGGGTCGACAGGTTGAGCCAGTTGCCGATCGTGCGGACGAGGAGCAGGCCCGGGCCGGCCCCGGCGTTGAGCGTCGGGAGCGGGCCCCGTCCCCGTGCGCCTGCCGGTGGCTGGTGACCGCCCGATCCGGGCGTCACCGGGGCGTCGCAGCCCGGGCCGTCAGGACCGCGTCCCACACCGCATCGGCGACCTGGCGCTTGGACCCCGCCGCCTCGGCGACGACGCTCCCGCCGGGACCGAGCACGATGACCGCGTTGTCCGGCTGCTCGAAGCCGCGTGCCCACCCGACCTCGTTGAGCACGAGCAGGTCGGCGCCCTTGCGGGCGAGCTTGCGGCGGCCGCGTTCGAGCAGGGCCTCGCGCCCGGGCGCCGTTTCGGCGGCGAACCCGACGATCGTCTGGCCGGGCCGACGAGAGCCCACGAGACCGGCGAGAACGTCGTCGGTCTCCACGAGTTCAAGGATGCGGGAGGGGCCCTGCGCGGACTCCTTGGAGAGCTTCTCCTCGGATGCGTCGGCCGGGCGGTAATCGGCCACGGCCGCGGCCATCACCACGACGTCGGCACCCGCGGCGGCATCGGACATCGCCGCCTGCAGGTCGGCGGCAGTCCCGACCGTCACCACGGTGACACCTGGGTGGGCGGCCTCCGCGAGCACTCCGGCGTCGATGTGGGCCGCCACGAGCGAGACCCGGGCTCCCCGGTCGGCAGCGGCCCGCGCGAGGGCCACCCCCTGGCGTCCGCTCGACCGGTTGCCGATGAACCGCACCGGGTCGATGGGTTCGCGCGTGCCGCCGGCAGAGACGGCGACGTCGAGCCCGGCGAGGTCGTGCGGGCCGACCAGCGCCAGCGCCCGGGCGGCGATCTCCTCCGGCTCCACCATCCGACCGGGGCCGGAGTCGCCGCCGGTGAGCTCGCCCTCAGCCGGGCCGATGACGTGGACGCCGCGGGCGAGCAGCGTGTGGATGTTGCGCACGGTTGCCGGGTGACGCCACATGCCGCTGTGCATGGCCGGCGCCACGACCACCGGTGCGGAGGTGGCAAGTAGGGTGGCCCCGAGCAGGTCGTCGGCGATGCCGGCGGTCATCTTGGCGAGGGAGTTGGCGGTGGCCGGTGCCACGATCACGAGGTCGGCCGACTGGCCGAGGGCGACGTGCCGCACCTCGGCGACGTCCTCGTGCACCGAGGTCGTCACGCGATGGCGACTGATCGCCTCCCACGTGGTGAGGCCGACGAACTGGAGCGCGTCGGGGGTGGGGATGACATGGACGCTGTGACCCGCCCGCACCAGCAGCCGGACCAGATGCACCGACTTGTACGCCGCGATGCCGCCGGTGACTCCCACGATGATGACCATGGCCCGATCCTGCCATCGAACCCGGGAGGTGTCGCATGTGCACGGTGATCCTGCGGGTGCCGTCGGTGCCGGGCAGGCCGGTGCGGATGCTCGCCGTGCGCGACGAGGATCCGTCCCGTCCCTGGCAACCGTTGGGACCCTGGTGGCCCGACGAGCATCCGGGCGTGGTCGGGGTCCGTGACGTGCGGGCGGGTGGGGCGTGGCTGGCGGCGTCCGAACGGCGGCTCGCCGTGCTGGTGAACCGCGCGAGCCCGCCTGTTCCCGACCATCTGGCCCCGGTCTCCCGCGGCCTGATCGTGCTGGACGCCGCATCGGGCCGGCCCCCGCGTCCGACCCCTGCCGTACCCGGCTTCAATCTCGTCGACATCACCGCGGACGGGGTGCTGCTCATCTCGTGGGACGGGAAGTTGGAGCGCCGGGTGGGCGTGCCCCCCGGAACCCACATGATCGCCCACGACGACCTCGACGATGCCCGCACGCCCCGGATCGGGGCCTGGCTCGACGACTTCGCGGTCGCATCGACCAAGGAGGTCGGCACGGCGTCCGAGCCGGCGTGGGCCGACGAATGGCTGGGCATCATCGCCCGCAGCGCCCTGCTCGGCCCGGTCGACGAGCGGGCGATCATCCGCGACAACCGCCCGCTCGGGTATCCGACCAGATCGCTGCTGCTGTGCGCGGCCTCGGTCGGCCCCCGCGGTGTCGACGTCCGGTACGCGCAACTGGAGCGACCCGGACGGTGGAACGCCCCGGTGTTCAGCCCGCCTCGGGCCTGATCTCAGGCCCGAGCAGAGCGATGGCGGCGTCCAGCATCGGCGCCGTGAGGCGTCCGGTGAACGTGTTCTGCTGGCTCACGTGATAGCTGGCGACCACCGTGATCGGCCGGTCGCCCGCCCGGATCGTGGCGGTCGCCCCGTGCCCGAACTTCGGCCTCGGTCGCGGCACATCCCAGCCGATCCGGGCCGCCGAGGCCAGCGTCGCCGACCAGGCGTGTCCGCCGAGGGTCAGCACCGCGCGCATCCCGGGAGCCATGAGCACGAGTTCCCGATCGAGCCATCCCCCGCACGCGGCGAACTCCGCCGGTGTCGGACGGTTGGCCGGCGGGGCGCAGTGCACCGCGGCGGTGATCCGGACGCCGGTGAGCCGCAGGCCGTCACCCGCGTGCGTCGACCCCGCCTGGGAGGCGTAGCCGGCGCGGTGCAGGGCGGCGTAGAGCCAGTCACCGGACCGATCGCCCGTGAACATCCGTCCGGTGCGGTTCGCGCCGTGCGCCGCCGGCGCGAGGCCGACGATCAGCACGGCGGCGTCCGGGTCGCCGAACGAGGGGGCCGGCCGGCCCCAGTAGTCCTGGTCGGCGTAGGCGGCGCGCCGGGTGACGGCGACCTCTTCGCGCCAGGCGACGAGCCGTGGGCAGGCGCGGCAGACACTCACCCGCGCGTCAAGATCGTCCACTCCGGTACTGGACCGGGCCAGGACGGCGACATCGTCGAGGGAAAGCGCGACGGGTGTGTCGGCGCGGGCGGGATCGTGAGACCACTGGTGAGCCATGCGCCCAGCCTGGCACGGGTCCGAGCCGACGCCGGGGACTTTGCACTCGTTCGGGTCGAGTGCTAAACATGATGCTGGCACTCGGGTATGGTGAGTGCTACCTGGGAGCGGGTCGTGAGATCGCCAGATCGTCCGTCGCGGGCACTACCGGTTTCCAGTCTCCATTGACCACCCATGGAGCCCACGGGCTCCTCACGCCGAAGGACATATCGCCTGATGGCCAAGCTCATTCAATTCAACGTTGAGGCCCGCCGCGGCCTCGAGCGGGGGATGAACATCCTCGCCGACGCGGTGAAGGTCACCCTCGGCCCCAAGGGCCGCAATGTGGTGCTGGAGAAGAAGTGGGGTGCTCCCACCATCACCAATGACGGCGTCTCTATCGCCAAGGAGATCGAACTCGAGGACCCCTACGAGAAGATCGGCGCCGAGCTCGTCAAGGAGGTCGCCAAGAAGACCGACGACGTCGCGGGTGACGGCACCACCACCGCGACCGTGCTCGCCCAGGCCATGGTGCGGGAAGGTCTGCGCAACGTCACGGCCGGTGCCAACCCCATGTCGCTGAAGAAGGGGATCGAGACCGCCGTGTCCGCTGTGGTGGGCGAGCTCCTGTCGATGGCCACCGAGATCGAGACCCGCGAGCAGATCGCCGCCACGGCGTCCATCTCGGCCGGTGACACCACTGTCGGCGAGATCATCGCCGAGGCGATGGACAAGGTCGGCAAGGAAGGCGTCATCACCGTCGAGGAGTCGAACACCTTCGGGCTCGAGCTCGAGCTCACCGAGGGCATGCGCTTCGACAAGGGCTACATCTCTCCCTACTTCGTCACCGACCCGGAGCGGATGGAAGCCACCCTCGACGACCCGTACGTGCTGATCGTCAACTCCAAGGTGAGCAGCCTCAAGGACCTGCTGCCGGTGCTCGAGAAGGTCATGCAGTCGGGCAAGCCGCTGCTGGTGATCGCCGAGGACGTCGACGGTGAGGCTCTCGCGGGTCTGATCGTCAACAAGCTGCGCGGCACGTTCAAGTCGATCGCCGTCAAGGCACCGGGCTTCGGCGACCGCCGCAAGGCCATGCTCGCCGACATCGCCATCCTCACCGGTGGCCAGGTCATCAGCGAGGAGGTCGGGCTGTCGCTCGACGGCGTCACCCTCGAACTGCTCGGACGGGCCCGCTCGGTCACGGTCTCCAAGGACGAATGCACGATCGTCGACGGAGCCGGTGACGCCGAGCAGATCTCCGGTCGGGTGTCCCAGATCCGTCGCGAGATCGAGAACAGCGATTCCGACTACGACCGCGAGAAGCTGCAGGAGCGCCTGGCCAAGCTGGCCGGCGGCGTTGCGGTGATCAAGGTCGGCGCGGCCACCGAGGTCGAGCTCAAGGAGCGCAAGCACCGCATCGAGGACGCCGTCCGCAACGCGAAGGCGGCCGTCGAGGAGGGCATCGTCCCCGGTGGCGGCGTGGCGCTGCTGCAGGCGTCGCGTACCGCCAAGATCGAGGGTCTCGACGGTGACGAGGAGACGGGCGCGCACATCGTGCTGTCCGCCTGCGCGGCGCCGTTGCGGCAGATCGCGGTCAACGCCGGCCTCGAGGGCGGTGTCGTGGTCGAGAAGGTGGCGGCCCTGCCTGCCGGCCAGGGACTCGACGCCGCGACCGGTGAGTACGTCGACATGCTCGGCGCGGGCATCATCGACCCCGCCAAGGTCACCCGGTCCGCACTGCAGAACGCGGCCTCGATCGCGGCGCTGTTCCTCACCACCGAGGCGGTCATCGCCGACAAGCCGGAGCCGGCCAAGGCTCCCGCCGGCGGCGAGGGCGGCATGGGCGGCATGGGCGGCATGGACTTCTGATTCCGTCGCACACACGAGGGCGGTTCCCGGTGGGGGCCGCCCTCGTGTGCGCTCCGGGGTCCCAGGGCTCAGTGGGGCCGCCGTAGACTCATCCACGTCGGCCCTCCCGGGCCGGCTGATCCGATCCAGGGGGGCCGCGTTCCGCCATGATGGTGTGGTTCGAACACGTGATGACCGGCATCCCGCCGTGGATCATCCACCTGCTGATCAGCGGAGTCGTGCTGCTCGAGTCGATGGGCATCCCCCTGCCGGGCGAGACCGTGATCATGGCGGCCGCGGTGCTGAGCACCGGGCACTTCATTTCGGTTTCCCCACTGGGAATAGCCGTCTCGGCGGCCATCGGCGCGATCGTCGGCGACAGCCTCGGGTATTGGGTGGTGCGCAGGTTCGGCAACCGGCTGCTGCGCTGGCTGCACCGCAGATTCCCCCGACACGTGGGCGCCGAGGAACTGGCCTGGACCGAGCACGTGTTCGCCCGCTACGGGTTCCTCGCCGTGTTCTTCGGACGGTTCATCGCATTGCTGCGCATGTTCGCCGGTCCGATCTCGGGTCTGCTGCGCATGCCCTACTCCCTGTTCCTGACGGCGAACGCGTTGGGCGGGATCGCCTGGAGCTTCGTCATCACCTACGTGATCTACTACCTGGGCATGGCCGCGGACCGGTGGCTGAGCAGCGCCGCATGGGTGGCGCTGCTCGTGTTCGTGGTCCTCGCCGCGGTCGCCGCCGTGTTCCTGCGCCGCCGGATCGAGCGCCTGGTGCGCGACTACTGCGCCGCGCACCCCGACTCGGTCGACGTGGCCCGGGGCCGGCTCGCCTGAATCGCCTCCCCGTCGGGACCGCCTGCGGGCAATCCGGTGGAAAGTGTCGGAGTCAGGGCCTAGTGTCGCCATACGTGTCACCAGTGATCAGGGCCGAAGGACTGCTCAAGACCTACCGTGATGTCGTCGCCGTCGACGGCATCGACTTTGAGGTACCCGCCGGCGAGTCGTTCGGCCTGCTCGGGCCCAACGGGGCCGGCAAGTCCACCACCATGCGGATGATCGGTGGCACGCTCACCCGCTCCGGGGGTGTCCTCGAGGTGATGGGCCTCGACCCCGAGACCCACGGGCCCGAGGTGCGGGCACACCTGGGTGTCGTGCCCCAGGAGGGCAACCTCGACGAGGAACTCCGCGTCCGGGACAACATCATCATCTACGGCCGCTACTTCGGCCTGCCCCGCAGCTACCTGCGTCCCAAGGCGCAGGAACTGCTCGAGTTCGCCCAGCTCACCGACAAGGCCGACAGCAAGGTCATGGAACTGTCGGGCGGCATGAAGCGCCGGCTGACGATCGCCCGGGCCCTGGTCAACCAGCCGCGCATCCTGCTCCTCGACGAACCCACCACCGGCCTCGACCCCCAGGCGCGTCACATCCTGTGGGACCGCCTGTTCCGGCTCAAGGAGCAGGGGGTGACCCTCATCGTCACCACTCACTTCATGGACGAGGCAGAGCAGCTCTGCGACAGGCTGATCGTCGTCGACCACGGGCGGATCATGGCCGAAGGCTCACCGGCGTCGCTCATCCGCGAATACTCCACCCGTGAGGTGCTCGAGATGCGCTTCGGGGCCGACAGGAACGCGTCAGTGGTCGCGGCGATCCGTGATATCGGCCAGCGCCACGAACTGCTTCCCGACCGGGTGCTGCTGTACGCCGACAACGGCGAGGCGGCCCTCGACGAGGTCATGCGGCGCGGACTTCGCCCCCACACATCGCTGGTCCGCCGATCGTCACTCGAGGACGTGTTCCTGCGGCTCACCGGGAGGAGTCTCATTGAGTGACGCGACAGATCCGACCCGGCTCGCCTATTCCCGCGCGGTCGGGTCGCCGATCGAACTGGCCGCGCGGGCGCGGCGCCGCGGCTGGCTTGCCTACGCCGAGCACTACGTGCTGACGATGCGGGCGTTCCGCTGGCCCTTGGTGCTCCAGTCCTTCGGTACGCCGCTGCTCTACCTCGTCGCGATGGGGGTCGGGCTCGGCACACTGGTCGACCGTGGCGCCGGCACGGTCCAGGGAGTGTCCTATCTCACGTTCGTCGCGCCCGCGCTGATGGTGTCAACCGTGATGATGGGCGCGGCCACCGAGACCACCTACCCCGTGATGAGCGGCTTCAAGTGGCAGCGGCTCTACTACGGCGCATCCGCCACTCCGGTGTCGCCGGGGCAGATCGCCGTCGGCCACCTGCTCGGCGCGTGCGTCCGTTTCGTGATCCAGGCTGTCGTCTTCTGGGCCCTCATCATGGCGTTCGGCGCCGGCCACTCGCCCTGGTCGATCCTCACGATCCCGATCGCCGTGCTCGGTGCGGTCGCCTTCGGTGCACCCCTGCAGGCCTATGCGGGCACGCTCCGTGACGAGGGAACGGCGTTCAACTTCGTGAACAGGTTCATCGTGATGCCGATGACCCTGTTCGCGGGCACGTTCTTCCCCCTGACGTCGATGCCCGTCTACTTGCGCTGGATCGGGTGGGTGTCGCCGATGTGGCACGCCACCCAACTGGCGCGCCGGGCGAGCTACGGCATGCCCGAATCGTGGTGGCTCACGGTCGTGCACGTGCTGTTCCTCGTGGTCCTCGCCGTCGCCGGCGTGACGCTCGCCCGACGTGTCTACACCCGCAGGCTGGGGGAGTGATGGCCCTCGACACTGGTGAGAGAACGGCGCGGCCGCCGCGTCCCCGCCCGTTCGGCGGGTTGTACGCCGGGAACATGCGGGCGGTCCTCGAGCGGGGATTCATCGTCCTCGCCAAGCAGAACTGGGCCATCGTGGCCTCCGGATTCTTCGAGCCGGTGTTCTACCTGCTCGCGATGGGGCTCGGGCTCGGCGGGCTGGTCGGCACGGTCACCGGCCCGGGCGGGCGGCCGATCACCTACGCGGCCTACATCGCGCCCGCCCTGTTGGCCACCTCGGCGATGAACGGCGCCGTCTACGACTCGACGATGAACGTGTTCTTCAAGTTGCGATACGCCAAGCTCTACCAGGCGATGCTGCAAACCTCCCTCGGGGCCCTCGACGTCGCGGCCGGCGAGATCGCGATGGCCCTGGTGCGCGGCCTCCTCTACGCGTGCGCCTTCATGGTCGTCATGGTGGTGATGGGCCTGGTCAGCTCCTGGTGGGCAGTGCTCATGGTGCCCGCCGCGCTGCTGGTCGCCTTCGGGTTCGCGGGGATCGGCATGGCCGCCACGAGCTTCATGAAGACCTTCCAGCACCTCGACATGGTGAGTTTCCTGCTCCTGCCGATGTTCCTGTTCTCCTCGACGCTCTACCCCATCGACGTGTTCCCGGTGGGGGTGCGGTGGCTGATCATGGCCATGCCCCTTTGGCATGGGGTCGAGATGATGCGCCAGCTCTCGGTCGGCGCGCTGTCATGGGCCACCGCGGGCCATCTGCTGTACTTCGTCGCGATGAGCCTCTGCGGTGTCACCGTCGCGGCACGGCGGTTGCGGTCCCTGTTCCTGCGCTGACCGCCGTTCCCCGTCGCGTGTGGGGTGGCTCCCACACCCGCGGGGCATCGGGCGCGACAATGTGCCCATGGCGGGGCTGCTGGAAGTGCTGGTGCTGCATGACAACGATGCGCGCCGGGCCGAAGAGGGAGGCGCCGACCGCGTCGAACTGGTCGGCAGTTTCGACGACGGCGGCATGTCCCCCGAGCCGCGCATGGTCGAACGGGTGCGGGCTGTGACGACCATCCAGGTCCGCCCGATGGTGCGGCTGCGCGAGGGCTTCGGCACTGACGGCGGGGAGTTCACCCGGCTCCGCGGCCTCATCGCGAGTTACCGGGACGCCGGCGCCGACGGCGTGGTGTTCGGGTTTCTCAACGGCATCGGCGAGGTCGACCGCGAGGTGTGCGCGGCCCTCACCGAGGAGGGCACCTGGCCGTGGACGTTCCACCGGGCGGTCGATTCGGTCCTCGACGCCGACAAGGCGTGGCGCGCCCTGCTCCGGTTGCCCCGGCTCGACCAGGTGCTGACGGCCGGATCGCCGCGGGGGGTGGACGCCGGCCTCGACGAACTCCTGAGGCTCGCCCGTGCGGACGCCGGGATCGCCGCTCTCATGATGGTGGGCGGCGGGTTGCTGCCCGAACACGTTCCCTGGTTGGCCCGCGCCGGCGTCCGGGCCTTCCACATCGGGCGTCCCGCCCGGCCTCTCGGCTCGTTCAAGGCCTACGTCGATGCGCCGCTCGTCCACACCTGGCGCAGTCTCATCGACGACGCCGTCCGGCACGTCACGCTGCCGCGCGCGGCGGGCTGATCGCGAACCCCGGCCAGTCGCTCCGAAGCGCGCCTGCTGGGCCCGCTCGTGGCGGGTCGCCCGGTCGGCGACCGCCGGAATCCGGCTGAAAGGGTTCAACCTCAACCTGAGGTCCGCCCAACATCACGGGGGAATCGCTCGTGGACGGCGTCCTCGGGGAATAACGGCCGGATCCACGTGTTTCGATGCCCCCCGAAACCAGGTGAGGGACACCCGGTGAGGAGGGGCTCGTGATGTTCAGACGTGGCTGGATGGTTGTGTGGGCGCGTGTTCTGGCGCTCGTGCTGGTCGCCGGTGGGCTCGCCGGACTCGATCCGTCGATGGCGGCGGCCTCGACGGGCGCGGCCGGCACCTTCGTCTCGCTTCCCCCGGCGCGGGTGTTGGACACGCGGACCGGTAACGGCGCGTCGGGTCCGGTGACCGGGTACACGACGGTGTCTGTGCAGGTGGCGGGTCGTGGCGGGGTTCCCTCCAGTGGCGTGTCGGCGGTCGTGA
>JAJXWF010000195.1 GCA_021781735.1 Actinomycetes bacterium | reverse complement strand
CGTCGCCATCGCACTGCCCGTTATGGCGGCTGCTGCGTTGGTGCAGACGAAGGCCTTCGCCGAGTCCCCGACCCCGAACGGGTCGGACACGCTGCACTCATACGTCTGCACCTACGTCTACGCAAACGATCTGTGGAAGCTGCGCAACGGCAACAATGCCGACTATGTGAAGAACAGCGTGTTGCTCGATCTCACCGCGAACCAGCAGCAGTCGGTCTCCGTCGGAGACATCTTCCATGCCGGCACGGGCAACCAGAGTGTCCTGTACGTGGTCATGGACGCAAACCTCACTGAGAAGCTCCCTAACGGCGAGGTTCCGAATTGTCCGGTCACGCCGCCGGTCCCGAATCCGAGCCCCAGTTCGCCCGAGACGACGCCGAGCAACCCGGTGACTTCCGAGGAGCCTCCGTCGGGCACGCCGAGCAGCCCGGAGACCACGCCGAGCAACCCAGAGACCACGCCGAGCAACCCAGAGACGACGCCGAGCAACCCGGAGACCACGCCGAGCAACCCGGTGACCTCCGAGACGCCTCCGCCGGCCACGACGACCGCTCCGAGCTCACCCGCGACCACGCCGAGCTCGCCCGAGACCACGCCGAGCTCGCCCGAGACCTCGGCAACGACCTCGACGACACCGACCTCGCCCATGACCTCGGTGACCGCCCCGCCGGCCTCGCCGACCTCGTCCGCGACCACCCCGGCGACGAGCCTGCCGAAGACCGGCAACTGACACACTGACGACCAGTGAGACCCGAGCAGCCATGGGCCGGCTGCTCGGGTCTCACTGCGTCTACACCCGTGGCGGCGTCCGGTAGCGGGCTTCCCGCGCCGACCGGCTGTCGGCCCACCTCTCTAGACTGGCCGCTGTGGCCGACCCCTCGACGTACCGACCAGCCCCGGGCACGATCCCGACCGACCCCGGCGTCTATCGGTTCATCGACGCGCACGGGCAGGTCATCTACGTGGGCAAGGCGAAGAACCTCCGGCAGCGGCTGAACTCCTATTTCGCCGACCCCGCATCCCTGCACTTCCGCACCCAGACGATGGTGCGCACCGCGGCCAGGGTCGAGTGGACCGTGGTCGCCAACGAACTCGAGAGCCTCCAACTCGAATACACCTGGATCCAGCAGTTCGATCCGCGGTTCAACGTCAAGTACCGCGATGACAAGTCGTACCCCTGGCTGTGCGTCACGTGGAGCGACGAGTTCCCCCGGGTCTTCGTCGGTCGTGGGGCCAAGCGGAAGGGCTGGCGCTACTACGGCCCGTTCGGCCAGGCCTGGGCCATTCGCGAAACCCTCGACGCCGTGCTGCACGTGTTCCCCATGAGGTCCTGCAGCACCGGCGTCTTCAACAACGCCGCCGCCAGCGGCCGGCCCTGCCTGCTCGGGCACATCGGCAAGTGCGCGGCACCGTGCGTCGGGCGGATCGATGCCGAAGCCCACCGTGAACTGGTGGCAGACCTGTGCACCTTCTTCTCGGGGCACACCGGTCAACTCACCCGCAAGCTCGAACGCCAGATGCGTGCCGCCTCGGCGAGTCTCGAATATGAACGGGCAGCGGTGCTGCGCGACTCGCTGGCGGCGCTCGCCAGGGTGTCCGAGAAGAATGCCGTGGTGCTCGCCGACGCGACCGACGCCGATGTCATCGCGCTGGCGCAGGATCCCCTCGAGGTCGCTGTGCAAATCTTCCACGTGCGCAGCGGTCGCATCCGCGGCGAGCGGGCGTGGATCGCCGATCGCGCCGATGACGCGACCACGGGCGAGCTCATCGAGTCCTTCCTGCTCCAGCTGTACGGAGGCCCCGACGAGGCCAGTGGGTTCGGCGTCCCGCGCGAGATCCTGGTGCCGACGCTCCCCGAGTCGGGGCCGGTGCTGGGAGCCCTGCTGAGCGAAGTGCGGGGCAGCAGGGTCGAGGTCCGCGTCCCCCGACGGGGTGACAAGGTGAGCCTGATGGAAACCGTCGCGCGCAACGCCGGTGAGGCGCTGGCCCAGCACCGCACCCGGCGCGCAGGCGACCTCACCACCCGCAACCGCGCGCTCGAGGAGATCCGTGACGCGCTGGGGCTCGACACGGCCCCCCTGCGCATCGAGTGCTACGACATCTCGCACACGCAGGGCTCGGAGGTCGTCGGGTCGATGGTGGTGCTCGAGGACGGCCTGGTTCGCAAGTCCGAATACCGGCGGTTCGTGATCCGCACGGTCGAGGGCAGCAACGACGTCGCCGCGATGCACGAGGTGCTGACCCGCCGGTTCCGACGGCTCCTCGACGACCGGGCGGTGATGGCAGACGACGAGGAGGTTCACGGGACGCGGGTCGACCCGGCGACCGGGGCGCCGCGCCGGTTCGCCTATGCTCCCGCGCTCGTGGTCGTCGACGGGGGAGCGCCCCAGGTGTCCGCCGCAGCCGCCGCCCTGGCCGAGCTCGGGCTCGACCACGAGGTGGCGTTGTGCGGGCTGGCCAAGCGGCTCGAAGAGGTGTGGCTGCCCGACCGCGACGATCCGGTGATCCTTCCCCGGGCCAGTGAGGGCCTCTACCTGCTGCAACGGGCCCGCGACGAGGCGCACCGGTTCGCGATCACCCACCACCGGGGACGCCGCAGCCAGGCGATGGTCGAGAGCGTCCTCGACGCCGTTCCCGGGCTGGGGGAGGTGCGCCGCAGGGCGCTCCTGCAGCATTTCGGGTCGCTGCGGAAGCTGCGGGCCGCCGACGCCGGCGACATCGCCGCCGTTCCCGGCTTCGGACCGGTGCTCGCCGTGGCCGTCGTCGAGGCGCTCGCCCAGCAGCCGCGCGTCGAGGCCATCAACACCGCCACCGGCGAGGTCGTCGGCGCCTGACCTGCGTCCGGCGGCCGGTGAAGGGATAATGACCGCGTGAGCGCCGACGAGATGCCAGAACCCGTGAGCAGCACCGAACAGCCGACGGTCGTCGTCATCACCGGCATGTCGGGTGCTGGACGCCGCACCGCCGCGCATGCCATGGAGGATCTCGGCTGGTACGTCGTCGACAACCTGCCGCCGGCCATGCTCACCGGTCTGGTCGAACTCGTGCGCAACCACGGCATCGAGCGGATCGCCGTCGTACTCGACGTCCGTTCCCGGGTGCTCTTCGATCAGCTGTCGGCGGTCTTCGCCGAGTTCACCGCGCGGGGCGTGCGCTACCAGGTGCTGTTCATCGAGGCCGCCGACGACAGCATCGTGCGCCGTCAGGAGTCGTCCCGGCGTCCGCTGCCGTTGCAGGGCGACGGACGACTGCTCGACGGGATCGCCCGCGAACGGCACATGATGGCGCCGCTGCGCGCCTCCGCAGACCTCGTCATCGACACGACCAACCTCAACGTCCACCAGCTGGCCGCCCGGGTCACCCACGCCTACGGAGGCGACCAGACCGACGCGCTACGGGTCACCATCATGTCGTTCGGCTTCAAGAACGGGCTGCCGGTCGACGCCGACCTCGTGTTCGACGTGAGGTTCCTGCCGAACCCGCACTGGGTTCCCGACCTGCGGCCGAAGACCGGCCTGTCCGACGACGTGCGCGACTACGTGCTCAGCCAGCTGGGCGCCCCCGAGTTCCTCGACGAACTGGTGCGCCTGTACACGATCATGCGGCCCGGCTACATCCGCGAGTCCAAGCGCCAGGTGACGCTGGCCATCGGCTGCACGGGGGGCAAGCACCGCAGCACCGCGATGAGCGAGGAACTCGGACGCCGGCTGCGCGAACTGGGCGCCTCGGTGCAGGTGATGCATCGCGACCTCGGGCTGGAGTGACAGTGACCCGCGCGATCACGGGTGCCGGGCGGCGTCCCAGCCTGGTCAACCTGCCCCGCGTGACCGCGCTCGGCGGAGGGCATGGCCTGTACGCGTCGCTTCAGGCGCTCCGCCGGATCACCGATCGCCTGATCGCGGTGGTGACCGTCGCCGACGACGGCGGATCGTCGGGCCGGCTGCGTGACGAACTCGACTGCCTGCCCCCGGGCGACCTCAGGATGGCCCTCGCTGCCCTGTGCGGCGACGACCGGGAGGGGCGGCTGTGGGCCGATGTGCTGCAGGCCCGGTTCCAGGGCACCGGCTGCCTCAACGGGCACGCCATCGGAAACCTGCTCATCGCGGGCCTGTGGGATCGACTCGGTGACCCGGTGGCGGGGCTGCGGATGGTGGGGGAGCTGCTGCACGTCCGGGGCACCGTGCTGCCGATGTGCGAGCTGCCGTTGTCGATCGAGGCCGACATCCGGGGACTCGACCCGCTGCACCCGGACCGGACCGGCACCATCCACGGGCAGGCGACCGTCGCCAAGACCCGGGGTGAGGTGCGCGCGGTGCGCCTCGTGCCCTCGGGACCACCGGCCTGTCCCGACGCGGTCGAGGCGATCATGGCGTCCGACTTCGTGGTGCTCGGCCCCGGATCCTGGTTCACGTCGGTGATGCCCCACCTGCTCGTGCCCCAACTGGCCGAGGCGATCTGTACGACCAGCGCCAGGCGGATCCTCACCCTCAACATCGCCCCCGCCGACGAGACCGACGGGTTCAGCCCGTCCCGGCACATCGAACTGCTGACCCAACATGCGCCGGATCTGGCCCTCGACTGGGTGATCGCCGATCCCGTCTTCGCCGCCAACGATCCTGTGCTCGCCGACAGGGTCGCCGGACTGGGGGCGACGTTGGTGCTCGCCGATGTGGCCATGCGCGACGGGTCGCCGCGACACGACCCGCTCCGCTTGGCTTCCGCCTACGGCAATGTGATGAGCGTCTGGTAATACACCCCTCGGGGGCGGCCCCGGCCGTCCCCGCCGTGTCGCCGTCACGCTCGTGTGGCACTATTCCCCAATGGCGATGACCGCGCAGCTCAAGGCCGAACTGGCCACCATCCCAGTGACCAGGCTGTGCTGTCGCCGTACGGAGATGTCCGCGATGCTGCGTATCGCGGGCTCCCTGCACCTGGTCGCGGGGCGACTCGAGATCGAGGCCGACCTCGACAGCGACGCGGCTCGACGGCGGCAACGG
>JAJXWF010000194.1 GCA_021781735.1 Actinomycetes bacterium | reverse complement strand
GTCGATCAGTTGGAGCGCCTCGCCGACAATCCCCCGGCACGGGCCCGGCTCATCCCGCTCAGCGTGGCTGGAGCGTTCCACACCGAGCACATGCGCTCGGCAGTCGACCACCTCCGGCAGCTGGCGACGTCGGTTCCCACCGCGCCGGCGTCGGCCGTGCTGCTGAGCAACCGCGACGGCGCTGTCGTGGCAGACGGGGCCGACTACCTCCGGCGGATCGTCGATCAGGTCGCCCACCCGGTGCGCTGGGACCTGTGCATGACCACCCTGCTCGACCGGGGCGTCTCGGGCATGATCGAATTGGCCCCCGCCGGCACTCTCACGGGCATCGCCCGCCGGCAGATGAAGGGCGTCGAGACGTTCAACCTCAATACCCCGGACCAAATCGATGCGGCGCGCGACTTCATCGCCCGCCACCGCGACCCCATCACCACCCCTGCCGAATGAGGAAGCCGTGACCATGTTGCAGACCCGCCCCGGACACCGCTACGCACGCCTGATGTCGGTGGGTGGCTACCGCGGCAGCCGAGTCGTCGACAACGCCGAGATGTGCACGATGATCGACTCGAGCGACGAGTGGATCCGCCAGCGCACCGGCATCGTCGAGCGTCGCTGGGCGACCGATGACGAGACGCCGCTGAGCATGTCGGTCGCCGCCGCACGCAAGGCCATCGAACGCGCCGGGCTCGTCCCGGACCAGATCAGCGCGATCATCGTGTCGACCGTCAGTCACTTCAAGCAGACGCCCTCGCTGGCCTGCGAGGTGGCCGCCGAACTCGGCTGCCCCGCACCTGCCGCGTTCGACATCTCCGCCGCGTGCGCCGGGTTCTCGTACGGTGTCGGCCTCGCCGAGGGCATGATCCGCTCCGGCTCGTCCGACTACGTGCTGGTGATCGGCGTCGAGGTGCTCAGCCGCCTGACCGACTTCGACGACCGGAGCACCGCCTTCCTGTTCTCCGACGGCGCCGGCGCGGTGGTTGTCGGCCCGAGCGACGTGCCGGGAATCGGCCCGACCGTCTGGGGGTCCGACCCGAAGGCGACCAAGGTCATCGAGATCGGCGACTGGAAGCAACTCACCACCGCTGGGGAGACCCCGTACATCCACATGGACGGGCGCACGGTCTTCCTGTGGGCCACCACGTTCATCGCCGACAAGACCAAGGAAGCGCTCGCGCTCGCCGGGCTCGCACCCGACGAGCTCGATGTGTTCATCCCGCACCAGGCCAACAACCGGATCACCGATTCGATGCTGCGCCATCTCAAGTTGCCCGAGTCCGTCGTGGTCTCGCGTGACATCGTCCACATGGGCAACTCGTCGGCGGCCTCGGTGCCGCTGGGGATGGAAGCCCTCCTCGAGTCGGGCGAGGCCACATCGGGCCAGACCGCCCTGATCATCGGCTTCGGCGCCGGTCTGGTCTTCTCCGGCCAGGTCGTCACCCTGCCGTGATCCGTCGGCCCCGCACCGGGGCCGACGACAGCAGTCCTACCCAACCCACCCCGGTCACCGCGGTGACCCAACACTGAAGGAGCCACCATGGCCAGCACCGAAGAGATCCGTTCCGAGGTCGCCCAGATCGTCAACGAGATCGTCGGCGTCGCCCCCGAGGACGTCCAGCTCGACAAGAGCTTCGCCGACGACCTCGATGTCGACTCACTGTCGATGGTCGAGATCGTGGTCGCCTGCGAGGAGAAGTTCGGGGTGACGATCCCCCAGGAGGAGCAGGGCAACCTCAAGACCGTCGGGGACGCCGTCGCCTACATCGAGCGCGCCCAGGCCTGATCTCTCACCGGGTGGTGCCGTCAGCATCTCTGACGGCACCACCGCGAGGGGACCCATCCCGGCGTCCCCGACCATCATCGTCGCTTGACCCCCGTCTATGTCCCGGAGGACGGCCATGACAGACATCGTGATCACCGGTATCGGTGCATTCACCCCCCTGGGTGCCGACGCCCCCACAACCTGGGAGGGACTCCTCGCCGGCCGTAACGGAGTCGCCCCGCTCACCGAGGACTGGGCGGCCGACCTGCCCGTGCGCTTCGCCGCCCACACGGCCGCCGACCCCCTCGAACACCTCGACCGGGTCGCCGCCCGGCGACTCGACCGCTCCGCCCAGCTTGCGCTGATCGCTGGCCTCGAGGCGTGGCGGGACGCCGGCCTCGGCCTCGGCGACGACAACCCCGTCGACCACGAACGGCTGGGCGTCACCTGCGCCTCCGGCATCGGCGGCCTGCAGACGACCCTGTTCCAGTGGGACATCCAGAAGGAGAAGGGCCCTCGACGGGTCAGCCCCTTCACGGTGCCGATGCTCATGGCCAACGCCCCGGCAGCGAACCTCGGGCTGAGGATCGGCGCGCGCGCAGGGGTCCATACGCCGGTGTCCGCCTGCGCGTCCTCCAACGAGGCGATCGCCCTGGCCGTCGACATGATGCGGCTCGGCCGGGCCGACATCGTGCTGGCCGGCGGCACCGAGGCCGTCATCCATGCGCTGCCGATCAACGCGTTCGCCCAGATGAACGCCCTGTCACGGCGCAACGACGATCCCCAGCACGCCTCCCGCCCCTGGGACGTCGACCGGGACGGGTTCGTGCTCGGTGAGGGCGCCTGCCTGTTGGTGCTCGAGACGCTCGAGCACGCGACCGCACGCGGAGCCCACATCTACGGCACGCTCGCGGGGGCCGGCATCAGCGCCGATTCCTACGACATCGTGCAGCCAGACCCGAGCGGCCACGGGCAGTCCAGCGCCATGGAGCGTGCCCTGCGGAATTCGGGGCTCAGCGCGTCCGACATCCGCCACGTCAACGCCCACGGCACCTCGACGCCGGCCGGTGACGTCACCGAGGCCCACTCGATCCGCCGAGCCCTCGGTGATGCTGCCGACCAGGTGATCGTGACCAGCACCAAGTCGATGACCGGTCACCTGCTTGGTGGGGCGGGCTCGCTCGAGACGTTCGCCGCGCTGATGGCGATCAACTCACGCCAGGTGCCCGCGACGATCAACATCGAGAACCTCGAGCCGGATCTGCCCATCGACGTCGCCACCACGGTGCGCGACCTGCCCGACGGCGACCTGGCCGCGATCAACAACTCGTTCGGCTTCGGCGGGCACAACGTGGCCGTGGTCGTCAGCAACGCCCACCAGTCCCGCGGCCTGGCGTCCTGAGACCGCGGCCGCAGATCCGCCACCCGCGCCCCGCCCGCCTCACGGTGAGTGGGGCGCGGGTCGTTCGCCGCCGGCGTCCCACAAGCGCGAGTACCAGTCGAGCTTGACGGCGTCCATCGGGATGTCGCGGCCGACGCCGTAGCCCTCGAGCAACAGGTGCTCCAGGCCGTCGCCGAAGTTCCAGGCGACGCTCATCGATGCGGGAGCGAGGTCTGCCCACCGGTCGCCGACGCCCGAGCGGGCCAGGTCGACGTATCCGGCGACGCCGAGGTCGTCGAACAGGTGGATGTTGGGATTGCAGGCGTCCCCGTGGCACACCACCGGGTCGAGTGGGGGCATCCGTCCCAATCGGGCCGCTGTGCGCGGCGACAGGCGGCCGAGCCGCTCCTCGGCGCTCCAGGTGAACGGGCAGGCGCCGACGGGAACGGCGTCGTGGAAATGCCGCAGCGCTGCGCCCAGGGCCCGGATGGTTTCCCCCACCCGGTCGGCGAAGTGCGGGGCCGGGCCGCCGATGCCGTCGACGGCCATCCACCCCGGCACCGGGGACGACTCGAACCATCCCCATCCGTCGCGTTCCCCGACGTGCAGCGGCACCGGCACGGTCACGTACGTCGAGAGCCACTCGTAGCGTGCGGCGTCCCGAACCGGGTCGAATTCCGGGTGGATCGGCCCGACCTTCAGGTACGTCACGTCGTCTCCGATGCCGAGCCGCCAGGTGGTTCCCCCCAGCCCGTTGGCCCACACCCCGTCGATGCTCCTGTCACCGGCCAGGGCCGCCACGAGGTCGGGCACCCGCTCGGGGACGCGCGAGGTCAACGCCGCCACCCCGCGGCCGCGTCATCGGAACCGACGCCCGGTGCGCCGCCGCCGGTCATCGGATCATCCGACCCTGTGCAGCCAGCGCACGGGCACGTCGTCCCCCGCATGCCGGAAGATCTCGAGTTCGTCGTCCCAGGGGCGCCCGAGCAGGCGGTCGAGTGCCACGGTGACGGGTTCGCGCCCGAGTGACTCGCCGAGCATGGCGTTCTTGACCCGCTCCTCGCTGATCATGATGTCGCCGTGGACGCCGGTGGCGGCGTAGAACAGGCCGAGACCCGGCGTGTAGCTCCAGCGGTGCCCCTCGCTCACGGCGCTGAAGTCCTCAGTGACCTCGAACCGGAGCTGCTGCCAACTGTTGAGCGAACTGGCCAACCGGGCCCCGGTGCCTCCCGGGGCGTTCCACGAGTACTCGGCGCGCCGGGTCGAGGGCGCGGCAGGCTGGGGTGCCCACGACAGGCTCACGGGCACGCCGAGAACGCCCGCCAACGCCCACTCGACATGTGGGCACAGGGCCGGCGGCGCGCTGTGGATATAGACCATGCCCCGGTTGGGTGCATTCACGGTCGTCATGGTGTCCTCCCTCGTCGGCGAGTGCCTTCCCCTGCATCGCGCGACAGATCGGACGTTGTGAGGGTGATTCTGCCCTAGTCGGCGGCACGGGGCAATGCGCTCCACCCGATACCGCCGACCACCTGTCACGGGCCTCGAAGACGGCCTGACGGGCAGGCCGGTGTGCGAGGCTGGAGGACATGAGCAACGTGCTTCCCTACGGCTCCTGGCCCTCCCCCATCTCCATCGACGACGTGCTCCGCGGCGCGGTCGGCCTGCAGGAGCTCACCGGTGACGGCGAGTCGGTGCTGTGGCTCGAGAACCTGCCCGACGAGGACGGGCGGGTCAGTCTCGTCCGCCACCACCGGGGCACTACGGTCGAGTTGACCCCCCGTCCGGTGTCGGTGCGCAGCCGGGTGATGGAGTACGGCGGTGGCGCCTACCACGCCCGCGACGGATGGGTCGTCTACTGCGACGAC
>JAJXWF010000193.1 GCA_021781735.1 Actinomycetes bacterium | reverse complement strand
CAGCCAGCCGGCGTCCGGCTCGGGGTGGTCGCTGCGGCGGTGGCATCCGCGGGACTCGGTGCGGGTCTCGGCGGCCACGGTCACCGCGGTCGCGACGGTGTGCACGCTTGTCGCGTCGAGGTTCGCGGGGGTCAACCGGCCGGTGGTGGCGACCGCCTCGAGCGCGGACGCCGCCCGGGTCAGCCCGTCGGCGTCCCGGCTCACCCCGACCCATGCGTCCATCGCCTCCCGGACGCCGGGCAGTGCGGCGGCGTCGACGAGCGGTGCCCAGCGGCGGGCGACCGGATGTCCGGTGGCACCCCCGTCGGCGGCCAGCAGGCGGCCGCAGCGTGCCCCGGAGATCAGCGCCTCGGTGAGCGAGTTCGACGCCAGCCGGTTGGCGCCGTGCAGGCCGGTCGAGGCGCTCTCGCCGACCGCGTACAGACCCGGCACGCTCGTGCGCCCGTCGAGGTCAGCGGCGATCCCTCCGCACAGGTAGTGCGCGCCAGGTCGCACCGGGATCGGCTCGGTGACCGGGTCGACACCGCGCTCGCGGCACAGTCGCAGGATGGACGGGAAGTGCTGCTCCCACACCTCGGCCCCGAAGCCGGTGGCGTCGAGCAGCAGGTGGTCGAGTCCGTGGCGCTGCAGGTGTGCGTGCATGGCGGCCGAGACGACGTCCCGGGGAGCGAGATCCTCCTGGGGGTGGACGCCCCGCATCACCCGGCGTCCCGCGGCGTCCCGGAGGAACGCGCCCTCGCCGCGGACCGCCTCGCTGATCAGCACCCCGCGGTCGCCCGGACGCCGGTCGGCGGGGTCGATCCACAGCAGGGTCGGGTGGAACTGGGTGAACTCGATGTCGCGCACCTCGGCGCCGGCCCGCAGGGCGGCCGCGATCCCATCGCCCGTGGCCACGGAGGGATTGGTGGTGAGCGACCACACCTGCCCGGCGCCGCCGGTCGCGAGCACGACCGCCCGGGCGAGGATCTCGCCGACGTCGCCGTCGGGGTCGAGCACCCTGACGCCGCAGGCCGCACCGGACCCGTCGGTGAGCACGTCGACCAGGCGCGTGTGCTCGTTGACCCGGACGCCGTCGCGGGCCAGCCAGGCGGCGGCCTCGGTCAGCGTCCGCTCGACCTCGTGACCGCTGGCGTCCCCGCCGGCGTGGATGATCCGCCGGGCACTGTGGCCGCCCTCGCGGTGCAGGTCGAGGTCACCGCCGGCGGCGAGGTCGAACGTCGCGCCGAGCGCGGCCAGGTCGCGGATCGCGTCGGGCGCCGCCGCCACCACATCGGCGACGACATCGGGATCGCAGAGTCCGGCGCCGGCGACCAGGGTGTCGTCGAGGTGGGAGTCCAGGGTGTCGGAGGCGTCCCATACGGCGGCCAGGCCACCCTGGGCCCAGTCGGTGGCCGAGTCGGTGAGCCCGCCGCGGGTGACCACCTCAACGCGCCGGCCCGCCAGGGCCACCGGACGCAGCACCGACAGCCCGGCCGCGCCGGTGCCGACGATCACGACATCGCACGTCCGCCGCCACGCGGTGCCCGGGGTCGGCAGTTCGCCGTAGCGGAGGCTCATTCCCCACCTCCGGGCCTGCCGATGGCGATCATCCGCTCGACGGCGCGCCGGGCGCGCTCGGCGGTGTCGGCGTCCACCACCACCTCGTCGGTGCCCTCGCGCAGGCTCCGGAGCAGCTTCGGCGGGGTGATCATCTGCATGAACGGGCAGGCCGCCTTGGGGTTGACCGGGGTGAACGTCACGTCGGGGCGCGCCTTGTGCAACTGGTGCAGCATGCCGATCTCGGTGGCCACCAGCACGGCCGTGCCGGTGGTGGTCCTGGCGGCGTCCAGCATGCCGCCGGTGGACAGGATGTGGGTGCGTTCCCGCGGGAACTCGCCGCGACCCGCCATCCACAGCGCGCTCGTGGTGCAGCCGCACTCGGGGTGCACGAACAGCTCGGCGTCCGGGTGCGCGCGGACCGTCGCCATGAGGTCGGACGGCGAGATGTCGGCGTGCACGTGGCACTCGCCGAGCCAGACGTGGATGTTGCTGCGGCCGGTCTGGCGCCGCACATGGGCGCCGAGGAACTGGTCGGGCCCGAACAGCACCTCGGTGTCCGGGTCGATCGAGCGCACCACCTCGACCGCGTTCGAACTCGTGCAGCAGATGTCGGTCTCGGCCTTGACCTCGGCGGTCGTGTTGACGTAGCTGACGACGACCGCGCCCGGGTGCTCGGCCTTCCAGGCGCGCAGCTGATCGGCGTTGATCGTGTCGGCGAGGGAACAGCCGGCGGCGGCGTCCGGGATCAGCACCCGCTTTCCGGGGGAGAGGATCTTGGCGGTCTCGGCCATGAAGTGCACGCCGCAGAACACGATGGTGCCCCGGTCGGACGCCGCCGCGAGCCGCGACAGCGCGAGCGAGTCGCCCACGTGGTCGGCGATGTCCTGGATCATCGGCAGCTGGTAGTTGTGCGCCAGGATCACGGCGTCCTTCTCCGCCGCGAGGCGGCGCACCTCGCGCGCCCAGTGGTCCTGCTCGTCCGGCGTCCACGAGCGCCAATCGTCGGACAGCTCGATGTCGGTGCGGTTGATGGTGGCGGTCACGGTGGCCCCTCCCATGGTCGACGGGCGGTTTCAGACTGAGGATTGAAAACCTGCACCGAGGCTAGCACCCGACTCCCGGTGCTGCGGAATCGTCCCGGTCCGGCCCTCGGACGCCGCGGAACCGCACGGTTCCGACGAGCCCGGGGTGCTGCTCGGTAGCCTGGGAACAGGCGGGTCCGGGGCGCGCACCCCGTCGGTTCCGCCGGAGGAGCCGTCATGGCCGCGCAGTTCAACACGCCCCCGGGCTGGCCCGCTCCCCCGCCCGGATGGAGTCCTCCTCCCGGCTGGCGGCCCGACCCCTCGTGGCCCGAGGCTCCGCCCGGGTGGCAGTTCTGGGGCCGGAACCGCTCGCCCCGCCGGAGGGCCGTCCGCGTGCTCATCGGGCTGGTCGTCGCCGGGGTGGCCATCGCGGGTATGGCGTACGCGGGCCGTCGGATGGCGCCCACTCAGACGGACGCGAACCTCCACCACTTGGTGGCGACCTTCGGCCCCGCCTGTGCCGGGCATGCGATCGGCGAGGCCGGAGCCTTCACCGGGCGGACGCCGTTCCGGGTGATCCTGCTCAGCGACCAGGGAACCTCGAGCGCCGACACCGAGAGGTCCCTGCCCGAGGTGTGGACCTCCGACCAGATCGAACTCGTCGTCTGCGTCGCCCCGGTCGTCGAGGAACCGATGCCCACCTGCTTCTACCAGGGCAGCGACTACAGGATCCTGCGCTACGCCCGGGTGGTGAAGTACCGGGCGGTGCTCGCGCGCACCGGCCAGGTGATCGTCACCGACGAGATCCGCGCGCCGGCGGGCGACTGCCCGTCGTCGGTCACCAGTGCCGGGGGCGAGCGCACCGAGTACGGGAATCTCGGCAACTACCCGACGGTGGCCGAGGCCGTCGAGCGTGAGGTTTCCGCCCTGGTCGCGTCGGGCGCGCTCGTCCCGAGCGGGACACCGAGCCGCTGACACCCGGGTCGTCCGGTCGGGGGCGCGGGCTCCTGCTGAGGCCTGTCGGCGTCCGCACGGTCCCGGCGTCCGGGGTGTTCGGTGGCCCGGACGGGCTCGTCCGCCACGGGCACCGAGGCGTCGGCCATGACGCCGCGGCCTTGGCGCGCGCCCGCCCGGCGTCCCGCGATCTGCCCGGGGGACGCCGAAACGTCCCTCTCCTGCCGGCCCCGCCGTCCGGGGCCAGGGCGTGACACGGGGGGTCGGTGACGGGGAACCGCGGGGCGGTGGACGTCCCCTGGCCGGGGCCGCGGGGCGGTGGACGTCCCCGTGGCCGGGCGAGCGGAGAAGCGGGGTCACCGGTGCGCGGGTTGGGCGGCGCCGCCCTCGGGGTCGGCGATACCGTGGTGGGGAAGGCACCGCGGGGCGGAGCCACGGCGCACCCGCTCACGAAAAGGACGACGCCATGACCACCCCGACCCCACCGCTCCAGTCGGCGCCCTACGCCGCCCGGCTCGCGATCGACTATCCCGAGCGGCTGGACCGGGTCTCGACCGCCTTCCGGGTGGTCTGGATCATCCCGATCGCCATCGTGCTCTCCGTGTTGTCCGCCTCCACCCGCTCGACGGTGGACGTCGTGAACGAGCACGGTGACGTCATCTCGCGGGTCGGCCACGACAGCGGAGGGATCGCCGGAGCCCTGTTCGTCGCCACGCTGCTGATGATCGTCGTGCGGCAGCGCTACCCCCGGTGGTGGTTCGACTTCGCCCTGCAGTCCACCCGCTTCTCCGCCCGGGTCGGCGCCTACGGGGCCCTGCTCACCGACCAGTACCCGTCGACCGAGGACCAGCAGGCGGTACACCTCGACCTCGACTACCCCGACGTGCCGCGCGACCTCAACCGCTGGCTGCCCCTCGTCAAGTGGTTCCTCGCCATCCCGCACTATGTGGTGCTGGCGTTCCTCGCCGTCGCCGCCGTCGTCAGCATCGTCATCGCCTGGTTCGCCATCCTGGTCAGCGGACGCTACCCGCGTGCGCTGTTCGACTTCGTGGTGGGCGTCGCCCGGTGGGGGCTGCGGGTGCAGGCCTACGCCTCGCTCCTCATCACCGACCGCTACCCGCCGTTCAGCCTGCGCTGACTTCGGCGGCCTGCCTGGCCGGCCCACTCCCGCTGGCATGCTGGACGGTATGGAGCAGCGGATCAATGTCATCACGCTCGTCGTCCCCGACGTGCAGCGGGCGCGCCGGTTCTACGTGGAGGCGCTCGGGTGGACTCCGAGCCTCGAGGCCGAGGGCATCCTCATGATCCGGGTGGGCGAGAAGCTGATCCTCTCCCTCTGGGCCGACGACGACGCCGCGCGCGAGATCGGGCCCGTCAGCCGCGGCGGCAGGTTGCCGTTCACACTGGCGCACAACGTGTTCAGCCCCGACGAGGTCGACGCCGTGCTCGAGGACGCCGCCGCCGGCGGGGCGACCGCGGCCGGGGCTCAGCAGCGCGACTGGGGCGGCTACAGCGGATACTTCGACGACCCGTTCGGCTTCACCTG
>JAJXWF010000192.1 GCA_021781735.1 Actinomycetes bacterium | reverse complement strand
GATCACCATCCCACCCCTGGTCGCCTACGTCATCTTCAATCGGCAGATCGTCGCCGGCATGACCAGCGGTGCGATCAAGGGTTGACCAGAACTCATCAATCGTGGGTATCTGCGTCGCACGTACCGCACGGCAAGTATCGACAACGAACGGAGCGCGGTGAACATCAACTGGCAGGCACGCGTGATCGCAGCTGACGAGGAATTCGAGCGAGCGCCGTTGCTGAGGCGTGAATTCCGCGTCGACGGCGCGCACGGCGCGGTGACGAGGGCCAGTCTCCATCTGAGCGCACTCGGCGTGGTCGAGGCGTGGGTGAACGGCCATCGCGTGTCGGATGAGGTGCTCACACCGGGATGGAGCAGCTACGAGTGGCGCGTTCGCTATGCCACCCACGACGTCACCGACCTGATCCGCCCGACGACCGTCGTCGGGCTCGCCCTCGGCAAGGGATGGTTCGGCGGGCGGCTCGGTTGGTCGGGGCGCGGTTCGTGGTACGGCGACCGGCTCGGGGCGTTCGCCCAGCTCGAGGTCGAGTTCGAGGACGGCAGCGTCCAGGTCGTGGGCACGGACGGCGACTGGTCCGCGGGGCCGAGCGCCGTGCTGGCGAACGACCTCTACGACGGCGAGACGATCGACGCCCGGCGGCGCGGCGACGCCTGGCTGTCCGCCGGGTTCGAGTCCGACGACTGGACCGGTGTGCACGAGATCGACTTCGATCTCACAAACCTGGAGCCCTACGTCGGTCCACCCGTGAAGCGATGGACCGAGTTGCCCGTCCAGAAGGTCTGGATCTCCCCGTCGGGCAGAACCCTTGTCGACTTCGGCCAGAACCTTGTGGGGTGGATCAGGGTCCGGGTGCACGGCGAGGCCGGCGACGAGATCGTGATTCGTCATGCCGAGGTCCTGGAGCACGGCGAGTTGGGAACCCGTCCGCTGCGAACGGCGCAGGCGACAGACCGCTACACCCTCAGCGGCGGTGACGACGAGTTCGAGCCGACGTTCACCTTCCACGGCTTCCGCTACGCCGAGATCTCGGGCTGGCCGGGCGAGCTGCGACCGGAGAGCCTGACGGCGATCGCGGTCGGGTCGGAACTGACCCGGATCGGCGAGTTCCGGACTTCGGATCCTCTGCTCAACCGGTTCCACGAGAATGTGGTCTGGGGAATGCGGGGCAACTTCCTCGACGTGCCGACGGACTGTCCGCAGCGCGACGAACGCCTGGGCTGGACTGGTGACATCGCGGCCTTCGCGCCGACGGCGGCGTTCCTGTTCGACGTCGACGCCTTCCTGCGTGACTGGCTCATCGACCTCGCGCTGGAGCAGAGCCACAACGACGGCATCGTGGGATTCGTCATCCCTGACGTGCTCAAGTACTCCGACCGTCCGACGGAATTCGGGCGACCGAACTCCACGGCGCTGTGGAGCGATGCGGCGGTCTGGGTTCCGTGGACGCTCTACCAGGCGTACGGGGACGAGGGTGTGCTCCGCGGCCAGTTTGACTCGATGGCGTCCCATGTACGCCGAGTGAAGTCGCTGCTCTCGCCGGCAGGGGTGTGGGACGGAAACTTTCAGTTCGGTGACTGGCTGGATCCGGATGCTCCGCCGGACGATCCGGCTCGCGCCAAGGCGGACAAGGGCGTTGTCGCCACCGCGTGCATCTATCGGTCGGCGCGGATCGTGGCCGACACGGCGGGTCTGTTGGGCCTGAGAGCGGAGCAGGAGGAGTTCGAGCAGATCGCGCGCGGGCTCTACGACGCCTTCAACTCGAACTATGTGTCCGATGGGCTCGTGACCAGCGACTGCACCACCGTCTATTCGCTCGCCATCGCCTTCGGCCTGCTGAGCCCGGCCGAGGAGGAGTTCGCCGGCAACCGGCTCGCCGAACTGGCTGCCGCCGCCGGGTACCGTATCTCGACCGGCTTCGCCGGAACGCCCTTCATCGCCGATGCGCTGACCCGCACAGGTCACCTCGACGTCGCCTACCGGCTCCTCATGGAACGTGAGTGCCCCTCGTGGCTGTACCCGGTGACCATGGGGGCCACCACGGTGTGGGAGCGCTGGGACTCGATGCTGCCGGACGGCACCATCAATCCCGGGCAGATGACCAGCTTCAACCACTACGCGCTGGGTGCGGTGGCCGACTGGCTGCATCGCGTGGTGGGCGGTCTGGCACCACTCGAACCGGGTTACGCCTCTGTCCTCGTGGCACCGCAGCCGGGGGGCGGGCTCACCGAAGCCGAGACGTCCCTCGACACGCCACATGGTCGGGTGCGCGTGCGCTGGACCCTCGAGGGAGACGAATTGTCGGTCGAGGCCGAACTCGCCGACGGCATGCACGGCGTGCTGCGGCTGCCGGGTCGCGACGACCGACAGATCGGGAGCGGTGTGGTTCGCGACGTCGTGCGGCTTGCGGGATCGGTGGCGGACCCCGCCTGACGAGTCTGAGTCCCGGGGCGGGGGTCCGTGGACCATGCCGCACCCGTCCCAGGGATTCAGGCCAGCCGGACATTCGTGGGGACCGCTGTCGGTGCTCCCCACCCAGGCGGCAGGGAGACAATGGCGTGCGGTCCGCGACCTTATGGCTCCTCATCGGCCCTTACGGGCCGCCGGACAGCCCGTAGGTGCGGTTGCCATCCCCCTCGCGGAGGTAGAGAACCATCGCGCAGGGAATCCCCAGCGCGGACCGTTGCTGCGCCGACGCCGGGTGTCCGTACACGGGTTGGAGCAGCGGTCCCCGCGTCAGTTGCCGCCACGACACCGCCCCGGCCGCGTCTCGCGCCGCGGTGGGTGACACGACGGCGCCCTTGAGATAGTCGCGGCCGCAGAAGTGGATCCGCTCGGGCGACACCCACGGTGCGACGGTGTGGAACACCACCAGCGATCGGGCCTCGAGCGCGACCGCCGCGACGAGCACCAGCACCAGCACCGTGACACCGGCCCAGACCGCGCACCGGACCGGGCGCGGCCGCAGCCCCGGGGCCCGCTGAGCAGGGGCGGGTGTCATCGGTCGACCGGTTGGTCGGTCACGGTGCCCTTCTCGCGGACCGGAGGAGGGTCTCGCGGCGGCCCGGCGAGGGCCCGAACTCAGCCGAGGGTGATGCCGGCGGGCGCGTCGGCGTCCAGGGCCGAGGGGGCCCGGGGCAGCGGTTCCATAGCGGCATGGCGAGCACGCGGTCGGTGGCCAACTCGGCCGATGAGCATCGTGTACTTGTTCGCCGCGATCGCTGCGCCACCGAGCTGAGGATCGCGTCGTACTTCGGCCGGGCGACGTTACCCGCCTCGGCGACCTTGTTGTCGCTCGCGATCCCCGCATTGGGGACCGTGAGGGCCGTGTTGAGGGTCGTGGAGTCCGCTGCCGACAGCGACGAGCCCACGGCCGGCCGCGTCGGCGGCGAGTCGCTCGTCGGGGTGGCGGGCGGCAGCGCGCTGGTGAGGCACGGCAACAGCTCGGCCCGACCGATGTCGTCCTTGACGTCGCTGATACGCCCGGAGAAGCGGGATCACCGCAGTTCCCGCGACGCGCCGAGCACGACGGTGGTCACTACGGCGGATCCTTCCCCTCGGGGGGTAAGACTGTGCCATGTCTTCCCTGCACCCGAACCTGTCGCGTCGCGGCGTCCTCGCCCTGCCGCTGTTGTCTGTGGTCGCCTGCTCGGCGGGGACGTCGTCACCGGCGTCCAGCTCGACCACACCCACTCCCTCGGCCACGCCGACCCCGACGCCCACGCCGACCCCCACGCCGAGCCAGAAGCCGGTCGACTGGCTCACGGGTGGTGCGGTGTCGAAGAATGCGGTGTACGCGGTGAAGATCGACAACACCTGGCCGGCGCGCCCCCAGATCGGCCTGGACTCCGCCGACATCGTGGTCGCGGAACTGGTCGAGGGAGGACTCACCCGGCTGATCGCCATCTTCCACACGACGTTCCCGACCGTCGTCGGCCCGGTGCGCAGCGCCCGTAACACCGATGTGCAGTTGCTGCCCGTGTTCGGGCGCCCCGGTCTGGTCTATTCGGGTGCGAACCGCCTGGTGCAGGCGCAGGTCGACAAGGCGTCCCTCGTGCCGATCGAACGCTCCGACCGCGATCCCCGTCGCGTGGCCCCGCACAATGTCATGGTCGACCTGCGCACGATCGCGGCCACCCACCACGTCGGCGCCGTTCGCGACATCGGCATGCGATTCGGCCCGGCCACGGGAATCTGGGCCAAGGCGGCATCGGCCGCCAGGATCACCACGAGCATCGGCGACGACACGTACGGATTCATCCACGGGTCGAAGGGCTACACCGTCACCTGGAACGGGCAGACGTACAACGGCAGCGGGCACGCGCTGACATGCGACAACGTCATGATCATGCGTGTGCACGAGCACAAGGACACCCACAGCACGTCCGACCTGTCGATCGTGTCGGACACCGTCGGGCAGGGCGTGGTCGACGTCTACCGCGACGGCAAGCGGGTCACCGGAACCTGGCGCCGCACGGCGGTGTCGGCACCGTTCTCGTTCACCGCCCCCGGTGGGCCGATCACGCTGAAGCCCGGCCACACGTGGGTGCTGCTGCACGCCGCCTGATCCTGGACGCCGCAACGGCCCGCTGGGGAGAGAATCCTGCGGGCCGTTGCGGGTGTTTCACTGGTCGTCTCAACCGGCGGCTCGTCCGGGTGGAGCCACCGGTCGCGACGGCGTCCGGTGCGGACGTCGACGGCTGCGGCTCAGAACGTGGCCGTGGCCGGGTCGCCGCCGATCCGATTGCCCGAGTCGAGCGCGGTGATCCGGTTGATCTGCTCGTCGGACAACTCGAAGTCGAACACGTCGAAGTTCTCGGCGATCCGTTCGGGGGTGACCGACTTCGGGATGACGATGTTGCCGATCTGCAGGTGCCAGCGGATGATCACCTGCGCCGGAGACTTGCCCAGCGCCCCGGCGATCTCGGCGATGACCGGGTTCTGCAGGTCTTTCGCCTGTCCCAGCGGGCTCCACGCCTCGGGGTGGATGCCGCGTTCGACGAGGGTGGCGCGCAGTGAGGCCTGAGTGAAGGTCGGGTGCATCTCGATCTGGTTGACCGTCGGCACCGTGCTCGTGAGCGCGTCGAGGTGTTCGAC
>JAJXWF010000191.1 GCA_021781735.1 Actinomycetes bacterium | reverse complement strand
GCACACCACCACGATGTGGGCCACCGCCGACGTGCACATCCGTACGGGACCATCGCTCGGCGACGCGATCGTCGGCATTCTCAGCCAGGGCACGTCGACCACCGCCACCGGCACCACCTCGGGCCCCTGGACCCAGGTCGACGACAACGGTCAGATCCGCTGGATCTACTCGAGCTACCTCGCCACCGCCGCCCCCGCCACCGGCTCGACGACGAAGGTCGTCGGCTTCGCCGTCACGACCACGGCGCTGATGATCCGCACGTCCTCGGCGGCCACCTTCGTCGATCTCGGCGACATTCCCACCGGGACGATCGTCGCGCTCACCGGCGTCAAGGCACCGGGCGTCGCGCAGATCGTCTATCACGGCACGGTGCGCTGGGTGAACAGCCTCTACCTTGTGCCGGTCGGAGCCACGTACACGGCCACCGGGACGCCGTCGAGCCAGGCCACGTCCGCGGTGGCGTTCGCGATGGCCCAGGTCGGCAAGAAGTATGCGTGGGGCGGCACCGGGCCGGACGCCTACGACTGCAGCGGGCTCGTGCTCAGGGCCTGGGAGCGGGCGGGGGTGTGGTTGCCGCGCACGTCACAGGAACAATTCCAGGTGGGAACGGGCGTGGCCACCGCCAACCTCGAACCCGGAGACCTAATCTTCTACTACTCGGACGCGTCGCACGTCGGCATCTACATCGGCAACGGCCAGATGGTGCACGCGGCGAACCCTAACCAGGGGGTGACGATCGACCCGATAGGAATCATGCCTATTGTGGGCTCCAAGCGTGTCGGCTGAGAGGGACGCCGGGGACTGCGCCTCTCTCGCCGACCGACACGACACGTCCTGCATGGATGCACCGCAGCCGGCGGTGACCCATGCAGGACGTGTCCCTTTGCCGGTGGATCGTCTCAGGCCGACCGGACCGGTTCGGCGTCCGGCGTGGCGCGCCACGACCGGGTGACCACCTCATGGGGGAGCACCGCGCCGCGCTCGGTGAGTTCTCGGGCGACGAGATCTCGGGTGCGTGCGGTGGTGGCCCGGTCGGAGCACCAGATCTCGATCGAGCCGATCTGCAGCCCCGGGGTGGCGACGACGCGCAGGTAATTGTCGACGCGCTGGTGCCACCAATCCGGTGAGGTCTCACGCGGGGTGAGGTCGATGGCCGCGAGCTTGCCGCCGATCCCCGGCAGCAGCGCGGCCATGTCGATGCTCGTGCCGTCGGGCAGGGTGAGGGTGGGACGCCGCTCAGGCAGTGCGAACGGCGCGCGCATCGTCGGGAAGAGCACGCCGCGCTCACGGTCGCGGCGTCGCGCCTTCATCCGGGCCGTGAGCAGCCCCACGACACCGACGGCCCAGAACAGGAATTGCGTCGACATCGCCCAGCGGAACGCGGTGAGCGTATATCCGCCGGCGAGGTCGAGCACGATGCCGATGACCAGGATGTTGAGCATCGCGGCCGACATGCCGGCCACGACCACGACCCCCGTCGCGGTGCCGACCCGCACGAGCGGGTTGGACGCCCGGGCGACATCGAAGCCTATGCCGGATCCCGGCCCGGACGCCGCGAGGCCGACCATCAGGATCACCAGCAGCCACACCGGAGCGCGCCCCGGCCAGAGCACGATGGCGACCCACGGCAGCATCGCGGACACGGACACGAACAGTGCGGTGTTGGTGCGCTGCAGCGGAGCGCGGCGGCTGAGGCGTCCGATGAGCAGCGCGAACGGAATGCCGGCCAGCACCATCACGGTGAACAGCGCCGAGACCACCGGCATCGGATAGCCGAGTCCCTGGAGCAGGAACGGGTAGCCCCACATGAGCGCGAACACGACGTTCCAGAAGCTGCAGATCCAGTGGATCCAGAAGCCGGTCAACGTCCCGGGATCACGGAGCACCGTGACGACGTCGCGGACGCCGGTGCTGCCGCGGGTCACGGTGACGCTCACCCCGTGGGGCGCATTGCGAAGCAGCACCAGGACGATGACGGCCACGGCACCCGAGACGACGGCGGCGGCGGTGAACGAGGAGGTCCATCCCGCGACACCCAGCATGGCTGCGAGGGGAATCGAGCTCAGGAGTTGACCGGCCTGGCCGAGGATCCCGGTGGCCTGGTTGAGCAGCGGGAGCCGTCCGGCACTGAACCACGCCGGCAGCATGCGGATGACCGCGATGAAGGTCATGGCGTCGCCGACGCCGATCAGCACGCGCGCGATGATGGCCGAGGTGAGGTGTGTGCTCAGCGCAAGGTCGAGTTGTCCGAGGCCCATCAGGATCGCGCCCGTCCCGACGACCAGCCGGGTGCCGAAGCGGTCGACGAGCACGCCGACGGGGATCTGCATGCCGGCGTAGGTCAGCAGTTGAACGACGACGAACAGGCTGACCATCGAGGCGCCCGCCGAGAACCGGTGCGTCGCCAGGCCGCTGGCGACGGCGAAGCTCGTGCGCTGGAAGATCGCGCCCACATAGGCGAACGTGCCGACGCCCCACATGAACCAGGCACGGCGCGAATCGATGGCTCCGCTCACGCGGATCGTCCTTTCGGGTGCGGCGTCCCAGCGACCGGAAGGTCGATGGGAGGGGAGGGACGCCGCGTCGCGGGTTCGGCGCAGGCGTCCCCCTCGACGGTTCGACGGTCCGGGTCAACGGATCGACCGAATGGTTGAATCCTAGCCCGGCCGAGGCGGGAACCCGCGTGTACGCCGGGCGTGGGCACCGGATCCGCGGCGACTCGGCTCCCGATCCGCAGGCAACCGGCGTCCGGCACGGGCGCGGCCGCGGGAGGTCATCGGGCCGACTGCCGATTCGGAGCCCCCACCCTGGGTGTGTCGGGCTCGGCCTCGGCGGTCGGCGGCTCCGGACTCCACCCTGTAGGCGTGGTGGGCGTCATGGACGCGACGTCAGGTCGGGATCCACACCCGCATGGTCGAGGGACCCCTGTTCGACCAGACGTAATACGGGACGAGGGTGAGCTGGAGCGGCTCCGGCTGACCGGCCGTCACCGGCGTCCCGTAGGGCCACCGGTTCGGAGTGGGAAGCCCTGTGGTGACGGCGTCCACCATCACTGCGACCCGCGCGTCCCCGAGGCCCTCGAGGGAGACCTCGCGGATCTCGTCGCCGACGAGGCTGACGGCGTCCAGCGGCCGACGGGGATCGAGCGATTCGGCACAGTAGACGAGTGGCCCGCGTTCGACGGCGACCGTGCCGCGCACCGCGTCGATCCGGGGGTCGGGGGTGGTGATCCGCGGGGTCAGGGGGATGTCGAGGGAGACCACGTCGCCCGGTCGCCACTCGCGGTCGATCTCCGCGTAACCCGGGCCTGCCTCGGTGGTCTCGCCCGCCACGGACACGGTGGCCCGCTCGCACCACGACGGCACCCGCAGGCGGACCCGCAACGGCCCGGACCCCTCGGCGACGGTGAGCGTGACCCGGCCGTCCCAGGGGTAGTCGGTGCGCAGGGCCACCCGGAAGTCGACCCCGGCCGGGGAGGTCGCGGCGATGTCGGCCGAGGCGAACTGGTGCACGACCAGGCCCTGGTCGTCGGTGCTGGCGACGAGGTCGGACAGGGATGCGAGCAGCCGAGCGACGTTGGTCGGGCAGCAGGCCACCCAGAACCAGTTGGCGCGGGCGGTGTCCTTGCGGAAGGGGGCCACCCCGTCGGGCACCGGCGCGGCCGGCTGGCGCTGCTGGAGGCGGTTGACGTAGAAGATCCGGTCGCCGTCGGGACTCAGGTGGGTGGCGATCATGTTGTAGAGCAGCCGCTCGATCGCGTCGGCGTAACCGGCGTCACCGGTGGCCAGCAGCAGCCGCCAGGCGACCATGATCGAGCCCACCGCCCCGCACGTCTCGGCGTAGGCGCGCTCGGGCGGCAACTCGTAGTCGTCGCCGAACGACTCCCCGAGGTGCCGGGAACCCATGCCGCCGGTGAGGTAGGTGCGGGCGCGCCAGGTGTTCGCCCACTGGTCCTCGAGCACGCCGAGCAGGTCGGCGTCCCCGGTCTCGACAGCGTAGTCGACGGCACCGGCGGTGAGGTACATCGCGCGGACGACATGCCCGCGCAGCACACGGGCGTCACGGATCGGCAGGTCGTCGAGGTAGTACTCCGGGCCGATCTCGTGGCGGTGGAACTGGTTCCGTCCGCGCCCTTCGAGGAACCGGCCGGCCTGCTCCAGGTAGCGTCGCTCCCCCGTCGCCCGGTAGAGCTCGACCATCGCGACCTCGATCACCGGGTGGCCGTCGGAGGCGCCGTCGCGGCCGTCGGGCCCGAAGTCGTCGCAGATCCGGTCGGCCAGCCGCCGGGCGGTGCGGGCGAGGTCGTCGTCGATGCCGGCTCGGAGCCGGGCGACCGCGGCCTGGATGAGGTGGCCCGCGCAGTAGAGCTCGTGCCCGTGGCTGAGGTCGGTGTAGCGCTGGTCGCGCCCGAGCGGGCCGAAGTAGGTGTTGAGGTAGCCGTCGTCCTCCTGGGCACCGGCGATCAGCCGGGTGATCTCGGCGATCCGCTCCGCCCGGCGCGGGTCGGGACGCCGGGCCTCGTCCCAGACCATCCCTTCGAGCAGCTTGTAGACGTCGGCGTCGGTGAAGAGCTTGCCCTGCAGCGGGATGGTGCGGGTGCCGCCGGCGGCGACGGTGAAGGCGTCGAGCCAGCCCATCGAGGTGATCCACCTGTCGGCGTGGTCGATGAAGGCGTCGGCGTTGAGGCGCTGCCGATCGGCCCAGAAGCCGCCGGTGAGCGTGACGGCGTCCAGCCCGAGCGGACGGAGGCTCCCCGAGCCGGGGACGACGGGACTGACGGGACCGGGCACGGCCATGCGGATCTCCCCCTGACGGTTTAGTTCATCCTCGCGCATAAATCCCCACACTGCCCCCCGAGACGGCCGGTCCTGAATGCTGGACGTCCGTCGGGGCGGGCGTCGTGGGCTGCGCCGGCGCTCAGGGTAGGGTCAGGTCGCCGATCGGGTAGGGATTGTGCGCGACCTCCCAGGTGAAGCCGAACGGGTCGTCGAAGTATCCGCTGTAGCCGCCCCAGTCGCGCTGCTGAGCCCCGGCCGCGGTCGCCCCGCCGGCGGCGGCGTCCTCGAGCACGGCGTCGACCTCGTCGGGGCTGGACACGTTGTGCGCCAGTGTCAAC
>JAJXWF010000024.1 GCA_021781735.1 Actinomycetes bacterium | reverse complement strand
TCGACCGTAGCAGGGACTTCTCGGGGGTCGACGGCGCCACCTCAGCGAAGTCGGACACGCTGGCGCCGCGGCGACCGGGGGTCGTCGGCTTGTACTTACGGATACCCATGAGTCAGTCGTTCCTTGTCTTCGTCGTTCAGGCGACCGGGCCGCTGAAGATGTCGATCCGCTCGCCCTCGGCGACCGTCACGATGGCCCGCTTGGTGTCGGGACGCTTCCCGACCCCGTAGCGGGTGCGACGCACCTTGCCCTTGCGGTTGATCGTGTTCACGGCGGTGACCGTCACGTTGAAGACCGCCTGAACGGCGATCTTGATCTCGGTCTTGTTCGCCCGGGGGTCGACGATGAACGTGTACTTGTTCTCGTCGATCAGGCTGTAGCTCTTCTCGCTGACAACCGGGGCCAGCAAAATGTCGCGGTGATCGCGGATCTTGAGCTCGCTCACTTGTCCGAATCCTCCTTCGGAGCCGTGGCCGAGACGAAGCCTGCGGCTTCGGCCGCCTCAGCGCTGTTGAACCACACTTCGGCGATCGTGCGGCCGTACCAGGGCGACTCGGGGGTGTGGTATTTCATCGAGCCTTCGTTGCCCTTGATGTCAAAGCCGACCGGCGGTTCCTGGCCGCGGTAGGACCCCTCCCCGAGGGACACGGCGTCCTCGGCCTTGGGGGACTTCGCCTTGGGAGCCTTGGCGAGCTTCACCTCGGGGGCCTCGGCAATCTCGGGGAGCGCGACACCGCGGGGAGCGGCCCCGATGAAGGTGTCGAGCGCGGCCTTCGTGAAGACCACCGCGTCATTCGCGACGACGTCGTAGGTGTTCAGCTGGTCGACGGCCAGGGCGTGCACCGTGGGCACGTTCCGCAGGCTCATCCACGCGATGTCCTCGGCCCGGTCGAGCACCACGAGCACCTTCGAGATGTCACCGACCGACGCCAGCGCGGTGAGCGCCGCGCGAGTCGAGGGGGTCTCGCCGGACACGATCGTGTCCAGGATGAACACCTTGCCGTCGCGGGCCCGGTCGGAGAGCGCCCCGCGCAGCGCGGCGGCGATCATCTTCTTGGGGGTGCGCTGGGCGTAACCGCGGGGTTGCGGGCCGTGCACGATGCCACCACCGGTCCACTGGGGAGCGCGACGAGAGCCCTGGCGGGCCCGGCCCGTGCCCTTCTGGCGCCATGGCTTGGCACCGCCACCACGAACCTCACCGCGGGTCTTGGTGGAGTGCGTGCCCTGGCGGGCCGCGGCCTGCTGGGCCACGACAACCTGGTGGATCAACGCGATGTTGGTCTGCACATCGAACAGGTCGCCGGGCAGTTCGGCCTGGCCGGCCGCCTTCCCATCGGCGCCGAGGATGTCAACTGTCAACGAGGCGCTCATGCCGCATCACCCTTCTTGGCTGCGCTGCGAACGACAACAAGCGACCCCTTCGGGCCGGGAACGGCCCCCCGCACGAGGATCAGGCCGCGATCGGCGTCGACAGCGTGGATGGTCAGGTTCTGGATGGTCTTCGTGGTGTGACCCATCCGGCCAGCCATGCGCATACCCTTGAAGACCTTGCCCGGGGTCGAGCAGCCACCGATCGAACCGGGCGACCGGTGCTTACGGTGCACACCGTGGGATGAGCCGAGCCCCTTGAACCCATGGCGCTTCACGACACCTGCGGTGCCCTTGCCCTTGGTGACGCCGGTGACGTCAACGACCTCGGCAGCGGCGAAGACGTCTGCGGTCAGCTCCTGGCCGAGGGTGTACTCGCTAGCGTCGGCCGTCCGCAGTTCGACGAGATTCTTGCGCGGGGTGACCCCGGCCTTGTCGAAGTGTCCGGCCGCGGGCTTGGTGACGTGCTTGGCCTTGATGGCGCCGTAGCCGAGCTGAACGGCCGAGTAGCCGTCGACGCCGGGGGTGCGCACCTGGGTGACCACGCAGGGACCAGCCTGGATCACGGTGACGGGGACGACCCGGTTGTTCTCGTCCCACAACTGGGTCATGCCGAGCTTGGTACCCAGCAAGCCCTTGACTGTGCGTTCGGTGTTCATCTGCTCCACCACCTCACGGAAGCTTGATCTCGATGTCGACCCCGGCCGGCAGGTCGAGACGCATGAGCGAATCCACCGTCTTGGGCGTCGGGTCGAGAATGTCGATGAGCCGCTTGTGGGTGCGCATCTCGAAATGCTCGCGGCTGTCCTTGTACTTGTGGGGCGACCGGATGACGCAGAACACGTTCTTCTCGGTCGGCAGCGGCACAGGGCCGGCCACCTTGGCGCCCGTGCGGGTCACGGTGTCGACGATCTTGCGCGCCGACGAGTCGATGACCTCATGGTCGTAGGCCCGGAGCCTGATGCGGATCTTTTGTCCCGCCACAGTTGTTCCTTCTACTCGTCCAACAGATCCGGCTGGTCCGGTTGGCAACTTGGTCCGGCAACACCGGTTGTCCTGGTCGACGGGCCCGCCGTGGCGGGTCTGCCGGTATCGCTCCGCTGGGCCGGACGAGGGATGACAATCCCTCGTCCTCCGACCCACGTAGTCGGGCGTGTCGCGGTGATGCCGGACGACACAATCGCACATCAGTACTCAACGCACCCTGTGACCTTGTGACGCCGCTCCCGGCACCGGTGGACGCCCGGTTCTGGTGGAGCCGGCGGGCGCAGCGGATCACATCGCGATCCACCGCAACGCACATACCCCATCGGAGCAACCTGTACATCTTGTCATGCCTGGACCGGGCACATCAAATCAGGGCGACTCCGGCCCGGTCCGACACGGCGAGCCGGGCCGCCACCCCGGTGGGTGACGGCCCGGCGATCATCCCCGTCCCCCACGCCCACACTGCGCCGGGGCGGGTTCAGAAGGGCGATGAGATCAGATCACTCGGCGTCCAGATCCTTCTCGATCAGGGCTGCGATCTCGTTGACCGCGTCCTCGTTGTCGGAGGTGACGGTGACCGAGGCTCCCTTCTCGGCGCCGAGGGTCATGATGAGCAGCGGCGATGCGGCATCGACGCCCTCATCGTCGCCCTCGACCGACAATAGGATGTCGTCGTCATACTCACCGGCCGCTTCGGCGATGAGCGCCGCAGGGCGAGCGTGCAGGCCGACGGACGAGCCGACGGTCACGGTCTTACTGGCCATGGTGTTCCTTTCGTAAGGCGGGTTGTGAGGAATCCTAACCGGGCAGGATCATGCGGTGGCGGTGGCCTCCAACTCGGCCTCCGCCAATTCGTGCTCGATCCGGTTGGGTTTGAGGGTCTTCAGCACCGTCACGGAGACGCCTCCCACAATCGCGCCGACGACGATCGACAAAAGGAAGGCCCAGAACCGGTCGATCGCGAAGAACACGAAGATGCCGCCGTGGGGCGCCTTCGACGCGGCACCGAGGCCCATGCTCAACGCGCCGGTGAACGCGCCACCGAGCATCATCGACGGGATGACGCGCAGCGGGTCGGCGGCCGCGAACGGGATCGCTCCTTCTGAGATGAACGAGGCACCCAGAAGCCAGGCGGCGTTGCCGTTCTCGCGCTCGACCTCGGTGTACAGCTTCGGGCGCAGTCGGGTCGACAGGGCCATCGCGATCGGAGGAACCATGCCCGCGGCCATGACGGCGGCCATGATCTTCATCGAGGCGGGATTGCTGACGCTGAGGCCCGCGGTGGCGAACAGGTACGCGGCCTTGTTGACCGGCCCTCCCAGGTCGAAGCACATCATCAGGCCGAGGACGACGCCGAGCAGGACTGCCGACGAGCCACTCATCCCGTTGAGGGTGTCGCCCAGCCAGGTCGTGAGATCGGCGAGCGGACGGCCGAGGACGAAGATCATCAGCAACCCGGCGACCAGAGTCGCACCCAGCGGAATGATGATGACTGGCATCAGGCCCCGAAGCCAGCGGGGCGTCTTGATGCTTGCGATCCAACTCGCGGCGAGACCGGCGATGAGGCCACCGACGAGGCCACCGAGGAAGCCAGCGCCGATGTAGCCGGCAAGCGCACCGGCGACGAAGCCGGGAGCGATGCCGGGGCGGTCGGCAATGGCGAACCCGATATAGCCGGCGAGCGCAGGCACGAGGAACCCGAAGGCAAGACTGCCGAGCTTGAACAAGGATGCGCCAAGGTAGAGCAGGAACCCGCTGTGCGGCAGCGAGCTTGTCTGGTTGGCGGCGAACAGGAGGTTGCCCGCGGCGTCCTTGGCGCTGGTGATCTCGTTGAACGACGGCAGGTTCAGGATCGAGGAGTTGCCGAGGATGTGGTCGGCGACGAACGGGATCTGGTAGCTGCCGAACAGGAAGCCAAGCGCGATCAGCAGGCCGCCCGCCGCCACGAACGGGATCATGTACGAGACACCGGTCATCAGAGCCTGCTGGATCCGCTTGCCCCAGCCGAGTGACGAGCCGGCCGATCCGCCGGCGGCGCCGGTCGCGGCCGACGGACTGCCGCTCACCCTGCGGGAGTTCGGATCCTTGGCCGCGGCAACCGCCTCCTCGATCATCTTGCGTGGCTCGTCGATGGCCCGCTTGACCCCGGATTCGATGACGGGTTTTCCGGCGAATCGCTCGCGGCTCTTGACGCCGACGTCGGTGGCGAAGATCACCGCCGCCGCAGCCCTGATCTGATCGGGGGTGACCCATTCGGTGGCCGTCGAGCCCTGCGGCTCGGTGACGACATCCACGCCGAGTTCCCGGCCGGCGTTGACGAGGTAATCGGCGGCCATGTAGGTGTGGGCGATCCCCGTCGGGCACGCCGTGATCGCGATGATCGACAGACGCTCCCCGGTGCTGGCCGGCGCGGACGCCGCCGCCACAGCGGGTGCCTCGGTCGGCTCGACGACGTTGCGGACCAACGCGACGATCTCGTCGGGCGTCCGGGCAGCACGCAGGGAGTCGAGGAACTCCTGCTTCACCAATGCCCTGGCCAGCTTGGTCAGCAGCTTGAGATGATCGGCGCCACCGGAGGCGGCCGCGGCGATGAGGAAGACGATGTCTGCCGCCCCGTCCTTGGCGCCGAAGTCGACGGGCGTGCTGAGCCGGGCGAACCCGAGCGAGGCGGTGTTGACCGCCGCGGAGCGGCAGTGCGGGATCGCGAAGCCGCCGGGCATGCCGGTCGGCGCCTTGCCTTCACGCTCGAGAACGTCCGCGGCAAGGCCCTCGGCCTCGGCGCGTCCGGTGGCGGCCACGATCCGGGCGAGACCACGGATGACCTCGTCCTTGGTGCTCCCGAGATCAACGTCCAGGGCGATGAGCCCAGGTTCGATCAATGACGGTGTGGTCATTGGATTGGTTTCCTTCCTTGGATCCCTGCTGGGTGGGTTATTCAGTTGTGGCTCGGGTGACATGCCCTGCGAGGTCGCCGATGGACGTCACCGCGACGGCCCCGGGATCGGTCTGGTCAGGGGTCGGCAACTGGCTGCCCGGCAGCGCGGCGGCGCCCGACCCATAGGCGACGGCCCGGCGCAGCCGTCCCGGTTCATCGAGTCCCTCGACCTCCGCGAGCAGATACCCCGCGAGGGCCGAATCGCCCGCGCCGACGGTCGAGGCGACGGCGATGGGTGGTGGTGTCGCCAGCCACGCGCCCGCTCCGGTGACGAGCAGCGCGCCCGCCCCGCCGAGGGTGACGAGCACAGCAGCCACTCCCCTCCCCGTGAGCTCACGGGCCGCGGCGAGCACCGGCGCCCAGTCCCCGCGATCGGCGGCGTCCTCGAGGGCCCGCCCGTCGCGGCCGATGAGCTGGCCGAGTTCTTCGGAGTTCGGCTTGATGAGGTCGGGGGCCGCTTGAGGCAACGCCGCCGCCAGCGCCTGCAGCGGCGCGTCGGAGGTGTCGACAGCCACCCGGACGCCCAGCGGGCGGAGCGCGCGGACCAGCCGGGGATACCAGTCGACCGGCGCACCGGGCGGCAACGAGCCAGAGAGGACGACCCAGGACGCTCCCCGAGACGTCGCGACCAGGGTGTCAGTGACCCTCTCGACAATGTCAGGGCTCAGTTCGGCGCCCAACTCGTTGAACTTGGACGTCATGCCGTCGGGTTCGGTGAGCGTGAGATTGGCCCGGACCGGCGCACCGATGGCCACCGTGACGTGCGGGACGCCGACCCGCTCCAGCCCGGTGACGAGCGGATCGATGGGATCGGCGGGAACCACGGCGACGACGTCGATGCCGGCCTGGTGGATGGCCCGAGCCACGTTGACGCCCTTGCCGCCGGGTTCGGTCGTGATCAGACCCAGCCGGTGTACTCCCCCGCGGGTGACCCTCCCCTCGACTGGTGCGGTGCGGTCGAGACTGGGGTTGGGGGTGAGGGTGACGATCATGCAGTAACCACCTCGATTCCGAAGTCGGTGAGCCGACGCCGGAACGCGTCGGCCAGGGCTGAGTCGGTGATGAGGACGTCGATGTCGTCGAGCCGGGCGAACGAGCATGCGGTCTCGACGCCGAGCTTGCGCGAATCGGCCAGCAGCACCACCTTGTTGGCGCACCGGACCATCGCGCGTTTGACCGAGGCCTCGGCGAGGTCGGGGGTCGACAGGCCATGGGTGAACGAGACGCCGTTGGTCGCGATGAACGCGACGTCGACGCGGAGCCTCTCGAACCAGGCCACCGTCTCGGCGCCGACGCAGGCCTGGGTGAGCCCGCGGACGCGCCCACCGCTCAGCTCGACATCACGCTGGGCACGTTCGGCCACGACCGCCGCGATCAGGGGACAACTCGTGAATACAGCCAGATCGGCCTCGACGGGCAGAGCCCTGGCGAGCCGCCCGGTCGTCGTGCCGGCGTCGAGCAGGATCGAGCCGTGGATGGTTGTCGGCAGGTACGACAGGGCCGCATGCGCGATGCGATCCTTCTCAGCCGCCGCGGCCGACTCACGATCCGACACCGCGCGATCACCGAGTTGACCGTGCTCGGCGGGGATGGCACCGCCATGGACCCGCTGAATCACTCCGGCGCGGTCCAACTGCTCCAGGTCACGACGGATGGTCTCGGGTGTCACCTCGAAGGCCGCTGCGGCCTCGACCACCGAGACGCGACCCTCGCTGCGGGCGAGCAGGGCGAGGGCACTCTGACGCTCCTGCGCGTAGAGGCCGCGCGCGGCGCCGCGGCGCCGCTCGGCCCGCGGAGCGGTCCGAGCTTTACGGGGGGCACTGTCCGTACCCGCCTGCTGCCCCATGCTGCCCTCCACCGTTGGACGACGACCGGCCGATGGCCGGGGGGTCATCTGTGACCACCTGGGTTTGATCTTATCCGATCACGTTTGGTTTTGGAAGCCGTTTGAGTGGTTTTACTTTTGTTCATGTTGGTTTTCGGGTGATCTGGCACGGGTACCTGAAGGAACGCCTGCCGTCCCGGCCGACGAACACCGCTGTGTTCACGCTATTGCGGGCACGGCGCGTCCGCACCGGAACAGCGGAAGAGGGCGCGCGGGAACGACGCGGCACCCGCTAGGGGGGATATCGCGCCCCTGAGGTCATGACTGACCGCCCGCACGGGAGCAGGGCCCCGGCGGCGCGTCGGCTACGACGCGCGCTTCTGGATGTTGGCCCACTCATCGCGCAGTCCCACCGTGCGGTGGAAGAGCGTCGAGCTCACGGAGTCCTTGGCGAAGTAACCGAGCCGCTCGAACTGCACGACCTCGCCCGGGGCGACGGCGGCGAGCGAAGCCTCCGCCTTGACGTCGGTGATCACCTCTAGGGAGTCGGGGTTGAGGTCGTCAAGGGGTTCGCCGGTGCGCTCGCCGGGGACGGGGGCGCAGAACAGACGGCCATAGAGCGCGACCCTGACGTCGAGGGCGTGCGCCGCGGACACCCAGTGCAGGGTCGCCTTGATCTTGCGACCGTCGGGTGCCGAACCGCCGCGCGAGTCGGGGTCGTAGGTCGCGAGCACCTCGACGACCCTCCCCTCGGCATCCCTCACCACATCGGTGCAGGTCACGAAGTAGCCACCCCGCAGACGCACCTCACGCCCGGGCGCGAGACGGAAGAACTTCGGCTGTGGGACCTCGGCGAAATCCTCGCGCTCGATGTACAGCTGCCCTGTGAACGCCACCGGACGCGACCCGGCACCCGGATCCTCGGGGTTGTTGACGAGGTCGAGCTGTTCGACGATCGGACGCCCATCGCTGTCGGTCGGCCAGTTGGTGATCGTGAGCTTGAGCGGACGCAGCACCGCCATCCGTCGCAACGCGGTGCGGTTCAGCTCACGGCGGACGTAGGACTCGAGCTCCTCGATCGCCTTGACCGAGTTGTTGCGGGTGTTTCCGGTGGCCGTGCAGAAATCCCGGATGGCCGCCGCGGGATAGCCGCGACGACGCAGCCCGCGCAAGGTGGGCATCCGTGGATCATCCCAACCGGACACCACGCCGTCCTCCACGAGCGTGCGCAGCCGGCGCTTCGAGGTGATGGTGTGCGTGAGTTCGAGCCGGGCGAACTCCTTCTGCTTCGGCGCCGGCCCGTCGAGCGGCAGGTGGGCCAGGAACCAGTCGTAGAGCGGCCGGTGGCTCTCGAACTCCAGCGAACAGAGAGAGTGCGTGACGCCCTCGATGGCGTCGGACTGGCCATGAGCCCAGTCGTACGTCGGGTAGATGCACCACTCGTCACCGGTGTTGTGGTGATACGCGTGGCGGATGCGATACATCACGGGGTCGCGGAGCCACATGTTCTCGGCCTGCATGTCGATCCGTGCGCGCAGGCAGCGGCTGCCGTCGGGGAAATCGCCCGCCCGCATCCGACGCAGGAGCTCGAGGTTCTCAGCGACGGAACGGTCACGGTAGGGGCTGTCGATGCCGGGACGACCGAACCCCCCCTTCTGCTCGGAGATCGTCGCGGCGTCCTGGTCGTCGACGTAGGCGAGGCCCCGGCCGACGAGGTGCTCGGCCCACCCGTACAGCTCGGCGAAGTAGCTGGACGCGTGCACCACCACACCCGGCCGGTAGCCGAGCCAGGCGATGTCGTCGACGATCGCGTCGACGTACTCGGTCTCCTCGGTACCCGGGTTCGTGTCGTCGAGCCGGAGGTTGCACACGCCGCCGAAGTCCTCGGCGATGCCGAAGTTGGCGACCACGGCCTTGGCATGACCGATGTGAAGGTACCCGTTGGGCTCGGGCGGGAACCGCGTCTGCACCCGACCACCGAATGTGCCCTGCTCGATGTCGCGGCGCACCATGTCCCGGATGAAATCGCTGGCTCCGCCCGTCGCGGCCGTGTCGCTCATAGGGCAGAGATTAGCGGCCCGCCCGGACGCCGGACACATCGGACGAACCGACCCGGGACCCTCAGAGCAGTTCGCGGAACCGGGCGAGCCGGGCGAGAGAGGAATCGTGTCCGAGGATGTCCATCGACTCGAACAGCGGCGGCGACACCTGGCGACCGGTGATCCCCACCCGGACCGGACCGAAGGCCACCTTGGGCTTGAGCCCGAGATCGTCGACGAGCTTCGCCCGCAGCGCCGCCTGAATCGTCTCGGCGTCCCAGGGCGACAGCCCCTCGAGGACGCCGAGGGCGGCATCCACGACCCGCGCGGCGTCGTCGGTGAGCTTCTCGAGCGCGTCGTCGTCGACCTCCAGGGTCGTGTCGTCGACGAGCAGGAAGTCAAGCTTGTCGGCGGCCTCGCCCAGGAGCGTGAGCCGCTCCTGGATCAGGGGCGTGGCGCGGCGCACCAGCTCGCGCCGGACGGCGTCGGGCTCTGTCCAGACACCCCGCTCGACGAGGTGGTCGATGATGCGGTCGGCGAGGTCGCCGGGGTCCATGGCCCGAATGTAGGCGCCGTTGATCCAGTCGAGCTTCTTGACGTCGAAGATGGGCCCGGTGGTGTTGACTCTCGACCAGTCGAATGAGTCGACGAACTGGTCGAGGGTCGCGATCTCACTGCCATCGTCACCGACCGGGGGGTATGCGAGCAGTTGGAGGAAGTTGCGCAGCGCCTCGGGAAGGTAGCCCTGCTCGCGGAACCACAGCAACCGGGCCGCCGGGTTGCGACGCTTGCTGATCTTCGACTTGTCGGTGTTGCGCAGCAGCGGCATGTGGGCGTACTGCGGTACGGGGAGCCCGAGCCACTCCTGCAGCAGGATGTGCTTCGGGGTGGAGCTGATCCACTCCTCTCCCCGCACGACGGTGGTGATCCCCATCTCGTGGTCGTCGACGACCACCGCGAGATGGTAGGTGGGGAACCCGTCGGCCTTGAGGATCACCTGGTCGTCGGGACGCGGCGCCCGCACCTCTCCCCGGATGAGGTCATCGAAGGCGAGGGAGACGTCGTCGGGAATGAGCATCCGCACGACCGGCGTCTCGGTGAACCCGGGAAGCTGAGCCCGCTCCTCGCGGGACTTGCCGTAGCAGAGCCGGTCGTATCCGCTGCCGGACTTGTCGCGCTGCTGCTCGGCGCGCATCTCGGCGAGGCGCTCGGCCGAGCACCAGCAGTAGTAGGCGTGGCCCTGGTCGATCAGCCGGTCGACATAGGGGCGGTAGGTGTCGAGACGCTCCGATTGGCGGTAGGGCGCAAAAGGACCCCCGGTCTGCGGGCCCTCGTCTGGTCGGAGCCCGAGCCAGTCGAGGGACTCGTAGATCTGCTGCTCCGAGCCCGCCACCAGCCGGACACGGTCGGTATCCTCGATCCGCAGCACGAACCGGCCCCCCGTGTGCCGAGCCCAGGCCACATCGAACAACGCCATGTACGCGGTCCCGACGTGGGGGTCGCCGGTCGGGGACGGCGCGACACGGGTCCGGGCCGGTGCGGTCGGCGTACCCGCGGCCGACAGGTCACTGGGGATGCTCATGGTCCAACCCTATCGGCGTCTCCGAGGCGAGCGACGCGGTGCTCGGCACGCTTGACCCGGCCGTGCACCCACCGGCGGATTCCACCCCCCACCTCACGCACGATACGGTCGTGGCATGGCGCCGAGTTCGACCTACCGGTTGCAGATCACCCCCTCCTTCACTCTGTTCGACGCGGCGGCGGTCCTCCCCCGCCTCGCCGACCTCGGTGTCGGGGCCGTCTATGTCTCGCCGCTGCTCACCTCGACCAGCGGATCCGACCACGGGTACGACTGGACCGACCCCCGTTCGGTCGATCCGCAACGCGGTGGGGAGCAGGGTTGGCGCGCGTTCAGGGATGCGACCCGCAAGGTCGGGCTGGGCATCGTCGTCGACATCGTGCCCAACCACATGGGCATCTCGAAGCCGTGGGAGAACCCCTACTGGTGGGATGTGCTGACGCATGGTCAGTGCTCCCGGTACGCGCACTGGTTCGACATCGACTGGAGCCAGGGTCCGCTGGTCACCGGCGTGCTGGCCGCCGATGCCACCCCCGACGACCTCACTCTCAGCGACGACGGGCGCGAACTGCGCTACTACGAGCATCGCTTCCCCGTCGCGCCCGGGACGTGGTCGCCCGGGGACACGCCGCGCGCGGTGCACGACCGGCAGTCCTACCTGCTCGTCCCCGGGGTGGAGGCCAACGCGCTGCTCACCCACCGGAGGTTCTTCGCGGTCAGCACCCTGGCGGCCGTCCGGGTCGAGGATCCCGAGGTGTTCGCCGCCACCCATGAGCGCATCCTGCGCTTCGTCCACGACGACGGCGTGATCGGGCTGCGGGTCGACCACCCCGACGGACTCGCCGACCCGCGCCAGTACTTCGACACGCTCCGGGACGCCGTCGGCCCGGCCACGTGGATCCTCGCGGAGAAGATCCTGGAGCCCGGCGAGACGCTGCAACCGTGGCCGATCGCCGGCACCACCGGCTACGACGCCATGACCGAGGTGGCGCACGCGTTCGTCGACCCCGACGCCGCGACCGACATCACCGCCGGCTATCTCGGGCGTACCGGCGACTCCATGTCGATGGCGCAGCACGGCGTGGCCGCCAAGCGGATGGTCGCCGCCGAGTTGTTCCCCGCGGAGATGACCCGGCTCATCAGCCTGCTCGACCCGGTAGACGACGAGTCCACGGTGGCCACGCTGTCGGAGATCGCGGCCCAGTTGCGCGTCTATCGCACCTACCTGCCCGACGGCATGGACGAACTCGCGCAGGCCATCGCAGGGGCCCAGGTGTCCCAGCCACGGGTCGCCGAGACCATCGCCGCCCTGGCGCCCCGGCTTCTCGACCCTGCCGAGGAGGCGGCCCACCGCTTCCAGCAGTTCACCGGCGCGGTGATGGCCAAGGGCGTGGAGGACACGGCGTACTACCGGGCCAACCGGTTCATCGCACTCAACGAGGTGGGTGGCAACCCTGACCGGTTCGGATCGCCACCTGGCGACTTCCATGCCCGGCAGCGGGTTCGTGCGCAGGATCTGCCCGAATCGATGACGGCCCTGTCGACCCACGACACCAAGCGCGGCGAGGACGTTCGGGCCCGGCTCGCGGTGCTCGCCGAATTGCCGGACGCCCTCGCCGAGTTCGCCGCCGCGCTCGGGGACGCCCTCCCGCTGAGCAACCCGTCGTTCACCGAGTTCGTCGCCCAGACGCTGCTCGGCACGGGACCGATCGACCGGACGCGGATCCACGACCACCTCACCAAGGCGATGCGCGAGGCCCACGACGGGACGTCGTGGATGAACCCGAACCCCGACTTCGAGGACGCCGTGCACGCACTGGTCGACCTCGCCTACGACGACGCCGCCCTGCGGCTGGTCTGGGACCGGACGCAGGCCACGCTGCGCGGACCGGCTCGCAGCAACTCGCTCGGCCACAAGCTCGTCCAGCTGACCATGCCCGGGGTCCCCGACGTCTACCAGGGCACCGAGATCTGGGATGACTCGCTGTGCGACCCCGACAACAGGCGGCCGGTCGACCATGCTGCGCTGGCGGCCCTGGCCACAGGACTCACCGGCACACCGCCCGTGGACGGGACAGGTGCGGCCAAACTCTGGGTGACCCGACACGCCCTGCGACTGCGCCACGACCGGCCCGACCTGTTCACCGGCTACCAATCGGTCTCACTCCTCGGCCCTGCGGCGTCCCACTGCCTCGCGTTCGATCGGGGCGGCGCGGTCACGGTCGCCACCCGACTGCCGGTCGCGCTGGCCGCCGGCGGAGGGTGGCGCGGCACGGCCATGCTCCTCGCGGGCCGGTGGCGAGACGTCCTGACCGGTCGCCACCTCGACGGCGGCACCATCGAGGTGGCCCGGGTGCTCGACCGGCTCCCGGTCGCCCTTCTGAGGCGCGTCGACGAGTGATCCTGCGGCATCCCGGGCCGTCGCGCCCGGACACGGAAGGCGGACATGCAGAAGGGGTCCCGTTCCTCGCGGAACGGGACCCCTCGGTTCGACTCAGGCCAGGATCACTTGAGGATCTTGACCACGCGGCCGGCGCCCACGGTGCGTCCACCCTCACGGATGGCGAACTTGAGGCCTTCCTCCATGGCGATCGGCTTCTGGAGGTGCACGGTCATGTCGGTGGTGTCACCGGGCATCACCATCTCGGTGCCCTCGGGCAGGTCGACCTCGCCCGTGACGTCGGTGGTGCGGAAGTAGAACTGCGGGCTGTAGTGCGAGAAGAACGGCTTGTGACGTCCGCCCTCCTCCTTGGTCAGCACGTAGACGTTGCCCTCGAAGTCGGTGTGCGGGGTGGTCGAACCCGGCTTGATGACGACCATGCCGCGCTCGACGTCCTCCTTCTTGGTGCCGCGGAGCAGCAGGCCGACGTTCTCACCCGCGCGACCCTCGTCGAGGATCTTGCGGAACATCTCGACACCGGTGACGGTGGTCGACTGCTTGGCGGTGTGGATGCCGATGATGTCGACGACCTCGCCGGTCTTGACGATGCCGCGCTCGATCCGACCGGTGACGACGGTGCCACGACCGGTGATCGTGAAGACATCCTCGACGGGCATGAGGAACGGCTTGTCGACCTCACGCTCGGGCTGCGGGATGTAGTCGTCGACGGCCTGCATGAGGTCGAGGATCGACTGGGTCCACTTGGGGTCGCCGTTCATGGCCGGGAACGCGGCCACGCGGACGACCGGGCAGTTGTCGCCGTCGAACTCCTGCGAGGTCAGCAGCTCGCGGACCTCCATCTCGACGAGCTCGATCAGCTCTTCGTCATCGACCATGTCGCACTTGTTGAGCGCCACGACGATGGCGGGGACGCCGACCTGGCGGGCGAGCAGCACATGCTCGTGGGTCTGGGGCATCGGACCGTCGGTGGCGGCGACCACAAGGATCGCACCGTCCATCTGCGCGGCACCGGTGATCATGTTCTTCACGTAGTCAGCGTGTCCGGGGCAGTCGACGTGCGCGTAGTGACGCTTCTCGGTCTGGTACTCCACGTGCGCGATCGAGATCGTGATGCCGCGCTGACGCTCTTCGGGCGCCTTGTCGATCTGGTCGAACGCCGACACGGCGTTGAGCGTCGGGTACTTGTCGTGCAACACCCTGGTGATCGCCGCGGTGAGCGTGGTCTTGCCGTGGTCGATGTGTCCGATGGTGCCGATGTTGCAGTGCGGCTTGGTCCGCTCGAACTTGGCCTTTGCCACTGGGGCTCCTTCTGGTGTGACGCTTCCGAGGTCTTCGAAGCGCTCGTTTCCTGACTACGCTTTGGGAATTTCCCACAGCGCCGCACTCGGTGCGTGACTTTAGGGTAGGACCCCAACCTGGCGGGCGTCGGGGAACCCGTCCAAGTCTAGGGGATGCGTGGTAACTGTCAAAACAACCCGGTGGCCGCCCGCCGGGGGCCGGAGACCACCGGGTTGTCCTGTCTGAAGGGGTCGATCACTCCCCGCCGCGAGCCTTGGCGATGATCTCGTCGGCGATGGCCTTCGGGGTCTCGCCGTAGGAGTGGAACTCCATCGAGTAGGACGCCTGCCCCGAGGTCTTCGACCGGAGGTCACCCACGTAGCCGAACATCTCCGACAGCGGCACCAGCGCCCGGACCACCCGGTTGCCGTGCTGCTCGTCCATCGACTGGAGGTGACCACGGCGCGAGTTGAGGTCGCCGATCACCGTACCCAGGTAGTCCTCGGGGGTGGTGACCTCGACCGCCATCAGCGGCTCGAGGATGGCGGGGTCGGCCCTGCGGGCCGCCTCCTTGAACGCCATCGACCCGGCGATCTTGAACGCCAGTTCGGAGGAGTCGACCTCGTGGTAGGCGCCATCGACAAGGGTCACCTTGACGTCCTCGACCGGGTACCCGGCCAGGACACCGAACTGCATGGCGTCCTGGATGCCGGCGTCGACCGCGGGGATGTACTCGCGGGGGATGCGACCACCGGTGACGCCGTTGACGAACTCGTAGCCCGAGCCCGCCTCCTGCGGTTCGAGGCTGATGATGACGCGGCCGTACTGGCCCGAACCACCCGACTGCTTCTTGTGGGTGTATTCGACCTTCTCGACCGGACGCCTCAGGGTCTCGCGGTAGGCGACCTGCGGCTTGCCGATGTTCGCCTCGACCTTGAACTCGCGCTTCATCCGGTCGATCAGCACCTCGAGGTGAAGTTCGCCCATGCCCGCGATGATCGTCTGACCGGTCTCTTCGTCGGTGTGGACCCGGAAGGTGGGGTCCTCCTCGGCGAGCCGCTGGATGGCGGCCGACAGTTTCTCCTGATCGGACTTGGTCTTCGGCTCGATGGCCTGTTCGATGACCGGCGCCGGGAAGTCCATCGACTCGAGAATGATCGGGTTGGCCGGGTCGCAGAGGGTCTCACCGGTGGTGGTGTCCTTGAGACCCATCACCGCGCAGATCATGCCGGCACCGATCGAGGCGATCTCCTCACGCTTGTTGGCGTGCATCTGGTAGATCTTGCCGATCCGTTCCTTCTTGCCCTTGGTGGCGTTGAGCACTTGGGCCCCGGCCTGAAGGACACCCGAGTAGACACGGATGAACGTCAACTTCCCGAGGTGCGGGTCGGCCGCGATCTTGAACGCGAGCATCGCCAGCGGGTCGTCGTTGTTCGGGTGGCGCTCCAACTCGACCGACTCGTCACCGGGCTTGAAACCCCGGATGGCCGGAACGTCCATCGGCGATGGCAGGTAGTCGAGCACCGCGTCGAGCAACGGCTGCACGCCCTTGTTCTTGAACGACGTGCCGCACACCACGGCGGTGAACTTGTTGGTGAGCACGCCCTTGCGGATAGCCGCCTTGAGCTGGGCGACGGTGATCTCCTCGCCCTCCAGATAGGCCTCCATCAGCGCGTCGTCGGCCTCGGATGCGATCTCGAGCAGTTCGGCACGGGCAGCGTCGGCCGCGGCCCTCATGTCGGCCGGGATCTCCTCGACCTCGTAGTCCTCACCGATCGTGGTCTCACCGCGCCACGTGAGGGCACGCATCTCCACGAGGTCGACGACGCCGAGGAAGTTCTGCTCGGCGCCGATCGGCAGCTGCAGCACCGCAGGGGTGGCGTTCAGCCGTTCCCGGATGGTTCGTACGCAGTAGTCGAAGGACGCCCCGGTGCGGTCGAGCTTGTTCACATAGCAGATACGCGGCACGTGGTAGCGGGTGGCCTGACGCCACACGGTCTGGCTCTGCGGTTCGACACCGGCCACACCGTCGAACACGGCGACGGCGCCGTCGAGGACGCGCAGCGAGCGCTCCACCTCGACGGTGAAGTCGACGTGCCCGGGGGTGTCGATGATGTTGATCTGGTGGTCCTTCCAGAAGCACGTGGTGGCCGCGGACGTGATCGTGATCCCGCGCTCCTGCTCCTGCTCCATCCAGTCCATCGTGGCGGCGCCGTCGTGCACTTCACCGATCTTGTAGTTGATCCCGGTGTAGAACAGGATGCGCTCGGTCGTTGTGGTCTTGCCGGCGTCGATGTGCGCCATGATGCCGATGTTGCGCACCTTGGCGAGGTCGGTCTTCAAGTCGATGGCCACGTGGCTTCAACCTCAATCTCTACAAGTCGTGTGAATGACGGGCGGGCCCATGGGCCCGGAAATGGCCTGCGCACAGGCGCAGGCCGCTCGGCGAAGCGATGGCGCCCCCTCCGCGATCGGAGGGGGCAGCAAGTCACCAGCGGTAGTGAGCGAAGGCGCGGTTCGCCTCTGCCATCTTGTGGGTGTCCTCGCGGCGCTTCACCGAAGCACCGAGGCCGTTGCTGGCGTCGAGGATCTCATTCATCAGCCGCTCGGACATCGTCTTCTCGCGGCGGGCGCGAGAGAAGCTGACCAGCCAGCGCAGCGACAGGGTGTTACCGCGGGCCGGCTTGACCTCGACCGGCACCTGGTAGGTGGCACCGCCGACACGGCGGGACTTCACCTCGACCGCCGGCTTGATGTTGTCGAGCGCCTTCTTGAGGGTGACGACGGGGTCGACTCCCGTCTTGGTGCGGGTGCCCTCGAGCGCGGAATAGACGATGGTCTGGGCGACGGTCTTCTTGCCGTCGAGCAGGATCTTGCTCACCAGCTGGCTCACCACGGGCGAGCTGTACACCGGGTCGACGACGACGGGGCGCTTGGGTGCGGGTCCCTTGCGAGGCATTACTTCTCCTTCTTGGCGCCGTAGCGGCTGCGCGCCTGCTTGCGGTTCTTCACGCCCTGGGTGTCGAGCGAGCCGCGGATGATCTTGTACCGGACACCAGGAAGGTCCTTCACCCGGCCACCGCGCACGAGCACCATCGAGTGCTCCTGCAGGTTGTGCCCGACGCCCGGGATGTAGGCCGTGACCTCGACACCCGACGACAGGCGAACGCGGGCAACCTTGCGCAGGGCGGAGTTCGGCTTCTTGGGCGTGGTGGTGTACACGCGGGTGCACACGCCACGGCGCTGGGGCGAGCCCTTGAGCGCGGGCGTCTTGTTCTTGCTGACCTTGTCAGTGCGGCCCTTGCGGACCAACTGCTGGATTGTAGGCACCGGCTGGCATCTCTTTCGTTGTCTGGGATGGTTTCCCCTGGCTGTGCGCGCCCCGCGTCCCCGCACCCGGAACCACCGCTGATTCCTGAAGCCGGATCTGGAGCGCCGTGCGTTCTCCGCACCTGCCCACGCATCCTCGCAACGTTTAGGACGCAGGCTCGTGCCAGGGATCGCACTGCTTGATTGCGCACCCGACACTGCCGGGCACAGGGTACAAATCTAGTCGCCAGGCGAAAACTGGTCAAAACAGCCACGGCCGTAGCACCAACCGCCGCCGGTCATGTCGGGTGGACGACCTCGCGCCGTTCGAGCCTACCGCGGTCGGCGTCGGTGAGGAACCGCTCCGCGGCAAGTACCCTGCCGGCGAGCTCCGGGCGGATGGTGAGAGCCCAGAAGAGGTCCTGGATGGTGATCCCGTGCTCGGGAACCGCCACGACGTCGACTGCGTCGCCGGGGCGGATCTCTCCCGGACGGAGGACCGACAGGTAGGTGCCGCAGCGTCCGATCGCGGTGAATTCGCGCACCCAACCGCTGCGCCCGGCCCAGTCCTGGAAGGTGCTGCAGGGGATCCTCGGGCACGTGACCTGCAGTTCGGCGGTGCCCACGAGCCACCGCTCACCCACGATCGCCTGTTCGGCTGCCAGGCCGTCCAGCGTGAGATTCTCACCCATCCATCCGGAGGTGAGCTCGCGGCCCAGAACCGCTTGGTAGTGGTCGAGGTCGGCGCGCGAGACGGCGTAGACCGCCTGGGCGTCGCCCCCATGGTGGCGCCGGTCACCGATGAAGTCGCCGCCGACGCCGCTTCCCGCGCCCCCGGACCTCGGGCCGGGAGCGAACACGTCGATCCGCTCCACCGGCCGCTTGTCGATCCCGGTGGCGTGCTGGGGCGAGTGCGGATTGGGACGTGGAGATGCCACGTTGACGCTGAGCACCCGCGGGCCGTGGGTGGGCCCGCCGGCCGGGACGCGGGCGGGTGAGGTCACGGCGACCACGCTAGCCGAACGCGCCACCGCGCGGCGACCCCGCCCCACCGACGCCACGGCGGGGCGTCCCCGAAGGAACGCCCCGCCCTTGGCTTTGCTGCGTGACCTCGATTCAGCGCATGTCGCCGAAGTCGAGATCCTCGAGCGGCACGGCCGGACCCGTCGTCGACCCGAAATCGTAGTCGTACGGGTCGTAGCTCATCGTGAACGCCGTCGCCTTCGCCTCCGCGGTGGGCTCCACCCGAATGTTGCGGTACCGCTCCAGGCCCGTACCGGCGGGGATCAGCTTGCCGAGGATGACGTTCTCCTTGAGCCCCACGAGCGAGTCGGACTTGCCGTGGATCGCCGCGTCGGTGAGCACCCGGGTCGTCTCCTGGAAGGAGGCCGCCGACAGCCACGATTCGGTGGCCAGCGACGCCTTGGTGATACCCATGAGCACCGGACGGCCCTCAGCCGGACGCCCACCCTCGGCGATCGCCTGACGGTTGGCGGCCTCGTAGGACGCGCGATCGACGAGCTCGCCGGGCATCATCGCGGTGTCGCCCGACTCGATGACCGTCACCCGGCGCAGCATCTGCCGGATGATGATCTCGATGTGCTTGTCGTGGATCGGGGCGCCCTGCGTGCGGTAGACCCGCTGGACCTCCTCGACCAGATGCTCCTGCACCTTCCGGACGCCGCGCACCCGCAGCACGTCCTGGGGGTCGATGGTGCCGGCCATGAGTTGGTCACCAGCATCGACGTGCTCGCCGTCACGGATCGCGCGACGTACGCCGTAGGCGTCCTCGAACTCGAGTCGCGCACGGCGCGGCAGCGGGTATTCGAGGTCCTCCTGCCCATCGTCACGGACGATCACCAACTTGCGCGAGCGGTCGCCCTCCTCGATGCGCACGCGTCCGGCCGCCTCCGCGATCGGGGCCTTGCCCTTGGGCTGACGGGCCTCGAACAACTCGACGACACGCGGAAGACCCTGCGTGATGTCGTCACCGGCCACACCACCGGTGTGGAAGGTGCGCATCGTGAGCTGGGTTCCGGGCTCGCCGATCGACTGAGCCGCCACGATGCCGACGGCCTCGCCGACATCGACAAGCTTGCCGTTGGCGAGCGAGCGCCCGTAGCACATGGAACAAGTACCGGTGGCCGCCTCACAGGTGAGCACGGAGCGCACCTTGACCTCGGTGATACCCGCTTCGGCGATCGCGTGGATCTCGAGGTCTCCGAGGTCGGTACCCGCCGGCACGATGACCGTGCCGGCCGGACTGACCGAGTCGACCGCGAGGGTCCGCGCGTACACGGCCACCTCGTTGTCGTCGGAATATTCGAGCGTCGCACCCTCGGCGAACGGCGCCACCGTCACCTTCGTGGGACGGCCGTCGGCGTCGCGGCCGGGGACGACCCACCGCCCGATGCTCTTCGTGAGGCCACGCTCGGTGCCACAGTCCTCCTCACGGATGATGACATCCTGTGAGACGTCGACCAGACGCCGGGTGAGGTACCCGGAGTCGGCCGTCCGCAGTGCGGTGTCGGCCTGGCCCTTACGGCCACCGTGGGTGGAGATGAAGTACTCCAGCACGCTCAGGCCCTCGCGGAAGTTGGACTTGATCGGCCGAGCGATGATCTCACCCTTGGGGTTGGCCACCAGTCCGCGCATGGCCGCGATCTGACGCATCTGGGTCATGTTTCCACGGGCACCCGAGTGAACCATCATGAAGATCGGGTTCGTCTCGGTGAAGTTGGCCTCCATCGCCGCGGTGAGTTCGGCCGTGGCGCGGGTCCAGATCTGGATGAGCTCCTGGCGTCGCTCCTCGCCCGTGACCTGGCCACGCTCGTACAGCTTGTCGATCTTCGCGGCCTTCGCCTCGTAGCCCGCCAGGATCTCGGGCTTGTTCGACGGGGTCTGCACGTCACCGATCGATACGGTGACACCCGACCGGCTGCCCCACTTGAACCCGAGATCCTTCAGTGCGTCGAGCGTCTCGGCCACCTGCACCTTGCTGTACTTCTCGGCGAGTTGGTTGACGATCTCCCCGATCTCCTTCTTGCCGACCCGGAAATCGACGAAGCCGTAGTCGACCGGAAGCACCTCGTTGAACAGCGCCTTGCCCAGGGTGGTCTCGAGCAGGATCGTGCCGTCGGGGCGCAATTCCCGGCCATCCGGCGGGATGATGTCCCGCAGCCGGATGGTCACCTTGGCGCCGATCTCGAGCTCGCCGCGGTCGTGGGCCATGAGCGCCTCGGACAGCGAACTGAACGCCCGCCCCTCACCCTTGGCGCCGGGGCGCTCCATGGTGAGGAAGTAGGCACCGATGATCATCTCGTGCGAAGGAATGGTCACCGGACGCCCGTCGGCCGGCTTGAGGATGTTGTTGGTCGACAGCATGAGGATGCGCGCCTCGGCCTGAGCCTCGGCCGACAGCGGCAGGTGCACGGCCATCTGGTCACCGTCGAAGTCAGCGTTGAACGCCGTGCAGACGAGCGGGTGCAGCTGGATCGCCTTGCCCTCGATGAGTTGCGGCTCGAACGCCTGGATGCCGAGGCGGTGCAGGGTCGGGGCCCGGTTCAGCATCACCGGGTGTTCCTTGATGACCTCTTCGAGAACGTCCCACACCTGCGGCTTCTGCCTCTCGACCATCCGCTTGGCACTCTTGATGTTCTGCGCGTAGTTGAGGTCGTCGAGTCGCTTCATGACGAACGGCTTGAACAACTCGAGCGCCATCACCTTGGGCAGGCCGCACTGGTGCAGCTTGAGCTGCGGGCCGACGACGATGACCGAACGGCCGGAGTAGTCGACGCGCTTGCCGAGCAGGTTCTGGCGGAACCGGCCCTGCTTGCCCTTGAGCATGTCGGAGATGGACTTGAGCGGACGGTTGCCCGGTCCGGTCACGGGACGCCCGCGGCGTCCGTTGTCGAACAGCGCGTCGACGGCCTCCTGCAGCATGCGCTTCTCGTTGTTCACGATGATCTCGGGTGCCCCGAGGTCGAGCAGGCGCTTGAGGCGGCTGTTGCGGTTGATCACGCGGCGGTACAGGTCGTTGAGGTCGGAGGTGGCGAACCGGCCGCCGTCGAGTTGCACCATCGGCCGCAGGTCGGGTGGGATCACCGGCACCGCGTCGAGGACCATGCCGAGCGGCGAGTTGCCGGTGTGGAGGAACGCCGACACGACCTTGAGGCGCTTGAGCGCGCGGGTCTTGCGCTGGCCCTTGCCCGTCTGGATGGTGTGGCGCAGCGAATCGGACTCGGCAGCCAGGTCGAAGGTCTGCAGCCGACGCTTGATCGCCTCCGCGCCCATCGATCCCTCGAAGTACTTGCCGAAGCGGTTCTTCATCTCCCGGTAGAGCACCTCGTCGCCCTCGAGGTCCTGCACCTTGAGGGTCTTGAACCGGGCCCACACAGCGTCGAGGCGGTCGACGTCGCGCTGCGCACGGTCGCGCAGGCCCTTGACCTCCTTCTCGGCGCTGTCACGGACACGCTTCTTGACGTCGCTCTTGGCGCCCTCCTCCTCGAGCTTGGCGAGGTCCTCCTCGAGCTTGCGCAGGCGGTTCTCGATGTCGGTGTCGCGGCGCTTCTCGAACTGCTTGCGCTGCACCTCGACCTTGGCCTCGAGCGACGGCAGGTCGCGGTGGCGGGCCTCCTCGTCGACGGAGGTGATCATGTAGGCGGCGAAGTAGATGACCTTCTCGAGGTCCTTCGGGGCGATGTCCAGCAGGTAACCGAGTCGGCTCGGGACACCCTTGAAGTACCAGATGTGGGTGACAGGGGCGGCGAGTTCGATGTGGCCCATGCGCTCGCGGCGCACGTTGGAGCGGGTGACCTCGACGCCACACCGCTCGCAGATGATGCCCTTGAAGCGCACCCGCTTGTACTTGCCGCAGTAGCACTCCCAGTCGCGGGTCGGACCGAAGATCTTCTCCGAGAACAGTCCCTCGGGCTCCGGCTTCAGGGTCCGGTAGTTGATCGTCTCGGGCTTCTTGACCTCGCCGTGCGACCATTCACGAATCTCTTCCGCGGTGGCCAGACCAATGCGCAGCGCGTCGTAGAAGTTCACGTCCAGCACGTTTCTTCTCTTCTCTCCTGCTTGTCAGGATTGTGTCTGAGTGGGTGAAGGGACTGAGTGGGCCGCCGCCGGACGGTACGCGCCGCGGCGGCGACCCGGGGGCACAACCCCCGATACAGCTCAGACGTCGTCGACCAGGGCGAACGAGTCGGTTCCGGGGCGGCGGGACAGATCGATACCGAAGTCATCGGAACCCCGATAGTCGTCGTCGGAATCCCGCTCATCGACCACCGAGCCGTCGCTCGAGAGCACCTCGACGTTCAGGCACAGCGACTTCATCTCCTTGACCAGCACCTTGAACGACTCCGGGATGCCGGGCTCGGGGATGTTCTCACCCTTGACGATCGCCTCATAGACCTTCACGCGGCCGGGCACGTCGTCGGACTTGATCGTGAGCAACTCCTGCAGCGCCCAGGCCGCACCGTAAGCCTCGAGGGCCCAGACCTCCATCTCACCGAAGCGCTGGCCACCGAACTGGGCCTTACCACCGAGCGGCTGCTGGGTGATCATCGAGTACGGACCTGTGGACCGTGCGTGGATCTTGTCGTCGACGAGGTGGTGCAGCTTGAGGATGTACATGTAGCCGACGCCGACCCGCTCCGGGTAGGGCTCGCCGCTCCGGCCGTCGAACAACCGGGCCTTGCCGTCGCCGTCGACGAGCTTGATGCCGTCGCGGTTGGCCAAGCCGTGCGCGAGCAGGCCCGAGATCTCCTGCTCGGTCGCGCCGTCGAAGACGGGGGTGGCCACGCGGGCTCCACCCTCGACCCGACCGAGCCCGACCTCGCGGAGTCGCATGGCCCAGGGCTCGTCGACGCTGTCGATGTCCCACCCGTTCTGGGCGACCCAGCCGAGGTGGGTCTCGAGCACCTGCCCGATGTTCATCCGGGAGGGGACACCGAGCGGGTTGAGCACGATGTCGACCGGCGTGCCGTCCTCGAGGAAGGGCATGTCCTCGACCGGCAGGATCTTGGAGATGACACCCTTGTTGCCGTGGCGGCCGGCCAGCTTGTCTCCATCGCTGATCTTGCGCTTCTGGGCGACGTAGACACGCACCAACTGGTTGACACCCGGGGGCAGTTCGTCGCCCTCCTCGCGGTCGAAGACGCGGACGCCGATGACGGTGCCGCTCTCTCCGTGTGGCACCTTCATCGAGGTGTCGCGGACTTCGCGGGCCTTCTCCCCGAAGATCGCGCGCAGCAACCGCTCCTCGGGGGTGAGCTCGGTTTCGCCCTTGGGCGTCACCTTTCCGACGAGGATGTCGCCCGTGGTGACCTCGGCGCCGATGCGCACGATGCCCCGGTCGTCGAGGTTCGCGAGCATGTCGTCGGACACATTGGGGATGTCGCGGGTGATCTCCTCGGGTCCCAGCTTCGTGTCGCGCGCGTCGACCTCGTGCTCCTCGATGTGGATCGAGGTGAGCACGTCGTCCTGCACGAGACGCTGGCTGAGGATGATGGCGTCCTCGTAGTTGTGACCCTCCCACGGCATGAACGCCACGAGCAGGTTGCGACCCAGGGCCATTTCGCCGCGGTCGGTGCAGGGGCCGTCGGCCAGCGGGGTGCCGATCTCGACCCGTTGTCCGGCAGCGACCAGCGGACGCTGGTTGATGCAGGTGCCGGCGTTCGACCGTCGGAACTTCTCCAGCCGGTAGGTTTGGTAGGTGCCGTCGTCACACGCGATGTCGATGAGATCGGCGGTAACG
>JAJXWF010000190.1 GCA_021781735.1 Actinomycetes bacterium | reverse complement strand
CGCGAATCGGGTGGTCGGCGACCCCGATCCCGCGCCGGCGTCGCCGCCAGACCGTCGACACCCGGGGGAGCTCCGGGTGACCGGCGCCGACGCCGACCTGCTGATTCGGGGGCCGTGGGTGCTGCTGGGGCACCTCGGCACGGTGGCCGGTAGGGCGGAGCCCTTCTGAGGAATCCGGGCCCACCACCACCGCCATCGCGTGCATGCCCGCCGACGCCGCGGTGTCCTCAGCGCTCGAGAGCCGCCAGCTGACCGCAGGCCCCGTCGATCTCGCGGCCCCGGGTGTCGCGCACCGTCACCGGCACTCCCCTGGCCTCCAGCCGCCGCACGAACTCCTTCTCGACCGAGCGGCGGGACGCCGTCCACACCGATCCGGGCGTCGGGTTGAGCGGGATGAGGTTGACGTGGAACCAGCCGAAGTCGCCGCGTCGCTTGAGTTCCGCGGCGAGCAGGTCGGCGCGCTCGGGCTGGTCGTTGATGTCGCGGATCATGATGTATTCGATCGACACCCGACGCCTCGTGACCTCGGCGTAGTGCCATGCGGCGTCCAGCACCTCGGACACCTTCCAGCGGGTGTTGATGGGGACGATCTCGTCGCGCAGTTCGTCGTCGGGCGCGTGCAGCGAGATCGCGAGCGTCACCGGCATCCCTTCACCCGCCAACTGCTCGATCCGCGGCACGAGGCCGACGGTCGACACGGTGATTCCGCGGGCGCTCATGCCGAGACCACGCGGAGCGGGCTCGGTCATCATGCGCAGCGACCGCACGACGGTGCGGTAGTTCGCCAGCGGCTCGCCCATCCCCATGAACACGACGTTGCTCAACCGGCCGGGTCCGCCGGACACCTCACCGCGGCGCAGCCGGCCGGCCGCGTCGATGACCTGCGCGATGATCTCGGCGGCCGAGAGGTTGCGCTGCAGCCCGCCCTGCCCGGTGGCGCAGAAGGGGCAGGCCATGCCGCAGCCCGCCTGCGACGAGACGCACAGCGTGTTGCGGTCGGGATAGCGCATCAGCACCGATTCGACGAGTGCGCCGTCGTGCAGCCGCCACAGCGACTTGACCGTTTCGTCGCCGTCGCAGGTGACGTCGCGCACGGGGTGCAGCAACTCCGGGAACAGCGCCGCGGCGACGTCGTCGCGCACGCTCGACGGCAGGTCGGTGAACAACCGGGGATCCACGTCCAGACGCTCGAACAGGTGCCGGTCGATCTGGTCGACGCGGAACGCCGGCAGGCCGAGCGTCGAGAGGGCCGCCACCCGCTCGTCGTGGTCGAGGTCGGCCCAGTGCCTCGGCGGCTTGCCCCGGCGGGGCGCCTCGAACACGAGTGGCAACTTCACCCCGTTGTCGAGGGGTTGGTTCGGCAGCTTCAGCCCGCCTGCGGTGTCACTCATCGATCGCCTCGCTGCTCGGATCCGGGGAAGGGTTGGTCCTCATGGAATGGAACGTCACGGGACGCCGGGATGCAAGTCGGCCCCGCGCGCCGCGGGGCACCGGCCGACGCCGCGGCGGTGTTTCCGGGTCACCTGCCCAGACCCGCCGGCAGCGTCACGGCGACGTGCAGCACCAGCCAGGCCACGGGCGCGGCGAGCAGCAGGGAGTCGAGCCGATCCATCACGCCACCGTGCCCGGGCAGGAAGTGCGACATGTCCTTGATGCCGACGTCGCGCTTGATGAGCGACTCGACGAGGTCGCCGGCGGTGCCGAAGGCGACCAGCAGCGCCCCGAGCACCAGCCCGACCCACCACGGGGCCCGGAGCAGTAGCGTGACGCCGAGAACCCCGATGATCATGCCGAAACCGATCGACCCGGCGAAGCCCTCCCAGGTCTTCTTCGGGCTGATCCGCGGGGCCATCTGGTGGCGCCCCGCAAGGACTCCCACGACAAAACCTCCGATGTCGGACGCCAGGACGCACAGCATGTAGACGACGACCTGCCGCCCACCCTCCGGGGAGGCCAGCAACAGAGGCACGAACGAGCCCAGCAACGGCACATAGGCGATGATGAACAGGCTCGCTGCGGCGTCCCGCACGAAGCCGTCGGCACCGCCGGGCATCCGCCAGATCAGTGCTGTGAGCACGGTGAGCCCGGTGGACACCAGCAGCCAGGTGTTCGAGGGGATCCCTGCGCTCGGAAGACTGCCGGCGAGGTAGCTGCCGGTGACGATGGCGATCGCGCCGACCACGATGGGCACGGTGGCCGCGTTCATGCCGACCCGCTTCAGCGCGCGAGACACCTCGATGGAACCGAGCGCCAGCGCGGCTGCGACGAGCACGACGAAGCCCCAGTGGAACCACTCCAGTGTGGCCACCACCGCAGCGAACAGACCGACACCGACGCCGATCGCCGCCGGAAGATTACGGCCGGAACGGTTGCGGGGCGCGGGCGACCCGGCGGACGCCGCGCCGACCCGATCGGCCGACCCGGTGCGCCCGTCCTGCGACCCCTCGGCCTCGACATCCCCCACGAACGCTCAGACCTCGATGAGGTCCTGCTCCTTGGCCTTGAGAAGTTCGTCAATCTCGTCGACGAACTTCTTCGTCGAGACGTCGAGGGCCTTCTCGGCGCGCACGGCCTCGTCCTCGCCGATCTCCTTGTCCTTCTCGAGCCGCTTGACCGACTCGATCGCGTGCCGGCGCACGTTACGCACCGCCACCCGACCCTCCTCGGCCTTGTGCCGGGCCATCTTGATGTATTCCTTGCGGCGTTCCTCGGTGAGCGCGGGCAGGATGCAGCGGATCGTGTTGCCGTCGTTGGACGGGTTGACCCCGAGATCGGAATCCCGGATGGCCCGCTCGGCCGCAGCCAGGGCCGAGCGGTCGTAGGGGGTGATGAGGATCGTGCGCGCCTCGGGCACCTGGAAGCTCGCCAGCTGCTGCAGCGGCGTGGGCGAGCCGTAGTAGTCGACGAGCAGCTTGTTGAACATGGCCGGGTGCGCGCGCCCGGTGCGGATGGAGCCGAACTCCTCCTTGGCGAACTCGACCGCACCGTGCATCTTCTGCTCGGCGTCCTTGATGATGTCAGCGATCACGGGAACTTCCTCTTCTATCGTTTCGGTTGTTCAGCTGTGCACCACGGTGCCGATCCGCTCCCCCGACACGGCCCGCACGATGTTCCCGGGCACGTCGAGGTTGAAGAACACCAGCGGCAGGTTGTTGTCGCGGGCCAGCGCGATCGCCGAGGCGTCGGCGATCTTGAGGTCGCGGGAGAGGTACTCGTCGTAGGTGAGTGTGTCGAACTTCACCGCGTCGGGGTTCGAGTTGGGGTCGGAGTCGTAGACGCCGTCGGCACCCTGCTTGCCCATGAACAGCGCCCCGGCGCGGATTTCGAGCGCGCGCTGGGCCGCGACCGTATCGGTGGAGAAGTAGGGCATGCCCGCGCCGGCTCCGAAGATGACCACGCGACCCTTCTCGAGGTGACGTTCGGCGCGGCGCGGAATGTAGGGCTCGGCCACCTGGCCCATGGTGATGGCCGTCTGGACGCGGGTCTGGACGCCGCTCTTCTCGAGGTAGTCCTGCAGCGCGAGACAGTTCATCACAGTTCCCAGCATGCCCATGTAGTCGGCCCGCTGGCGCTCCATCCCCCGCTTCTGCAACTCGGCGCCGCGGAAGAAGTTGCCGCCACCCACCACGATCGCGACCTGAATGCCCTGGCGCACCACCTCGGCGATCTGGTCGGCCAGCGCCGAGACCACATCGGGGTCGACGCCCACCGAGCCGCCCCCGAACACCTCGCCGGAGAGCTTCAGCACCACGCGCTGGTAGGGAAAGGTCATCGGCACTCCTCAGCGCTCATCGTGAACGGGGCTCATCGGGAACGGGGTCTGAACGCTCGCCACCGGGCCCGGACGCGCGACATGCGCCGCACCCGGTGGTGCGGCGCATGTCACTCTACTTGGTAACAGATTGCCCGGCTCGGAGCCTTGTCAGGAGGCGGCCGCGAAACGGACGAACCGCGTGACGGTGATCCCGTGCTTGTTCATGAGCGACCCGACCGACGACTTGTCGTCGGAGACCGCCATCTGGTCGACCAGACAATTGTCCTTGAAGAAGCCGTTGAGGCGACCGTCGATGATGCGTGGCAGGGCGGCCTCGGGCTTACCCTCCTCACGGGCGGTGGCCTCAGCGATGCGACGCTCGCTCTCGACGATCTCGGCGGGGACGTCCTCACGGGTGACGTAGACCGGGCTCATCGCCGCGATCTGCAGGCACAGCGCGTGCACGAACTCGTCGTCGTCACCGTCGTACTCGACCATGACACCCACCTGCGGCGGGAGGTCCTGAGAGCGACGGTGCAGGTAGGTGCTCACCTTGCCGTCGAAGTATGCGGCCTCCTTGAGCTCGAGCTTCTCCCCGATCCGCACCGACAACTCGCCTACCGCGTCGTCGACGCTCGACTCCTTGTCCTGCCACAGGGTGACCGCACCGGCGGCCAAGCGGCCCTCGGCCTTCCCCCTGTCGACGGCCTCGGCGATGTCCTGAGCGAGGGCCATGAAGTCCTCGTTCTTGGCGACGAAGTCGGTCTCGGCGGCGAGCTGGATCAGCGCGTGGCCCGACGCGGCGACCAGGCCGTTCGCGGCGTCCCGATCGCTGCGCTTGGCGGCCTTGGCCTGGCCCGAGATGCGCAGGATCTCAATGGCCTTGTCGAAATCGCCCTCGGCCTCGGTGAGGGCCTTCTTGGCGTCCATCATGCCCGCGCCGGTGGTGTCGCGGAGCTTCTTCACATCAGCAGCAGTGATTGCCATGACTCATGCTCTTTCGTTGGTTGGGCACGTCGGATGAGCGACGGTGCGGGTCACTTCGCGGTGGCGTCACCGGCAGTCTCGACCTCGACGCCCGACTCGCCCGCCTGCTCGTCGGTGACCTCAGCCACGGCGCCGGTCTCCTCGACTGCATCGATGTCCTCGGCGGCATCGGTCTCCTCTGCGGCATCGGTCTCCTCGGCGGCAGCGGCCTCGGGCGCAACGGCAGCCGTCTCATCGTGGGCGCCTGCGAGTAGTTCGCGCTCCCAGTCGGGCATGGGCTCGGAGCCGGCTTCGGCCTCCACACCCTGTCCGGAGCGGCTCATCAAGCCGTCGGCAGCGGCGTCCGCGATGATGCGGGTGAGCAGCGCGACCGAGCGGATCGCGTCGTCGTTTCCGGGGATGGCGAAGTC
>JAJXWF010000189.1 GCA_021781735.1 Actinomycetes bacterium | reverse complement strand
CAAGATTGACGCGTCCTGCAGGGATGCTCGCCCTGGGCGGCACTTCCATGCAGGACGTGTGCATTTCGGGGAGCGCGGGCAAGGGGCGCCGAGGGCCTCGCTCCGGCCCGACCTCGACCGCGGGGATCCTCCGGACAGCCCCCCCACACAGCGCGCGGGCAGTCCTCCCACGCATCGGGCAGTCCGCCCCCACGCAGCGGGTTACGGTCCCCTCAGGCAGCAGGTTGGCAGGGCCAGATCGCTGCGGCGTCGTCGGCCCACGCCGGCGAACCTGCGCACCACAGGCCGTCGGCCCCGAGGATCCCCAGCACGCGGTCCCGGTCGAGGACCCCCCGGCGGTCGAGCGCGACGAGCACCGCCTCCTCGGAGGTCTCGCGGATCAGCACCACGAGGTCGTCGTCGGCGTGCAACCAGCGGATCGCCCCCTCGCGCAGCGGTCGTAGCCCGACGCGCAACGCGGCGAGCCTCCGGTAGTGATCGAGCGTCGCGGCGTCCCGTTCCCGGGGCGGTGGGTACGGCCTCCGGGAGTCCTCGAGTCCGACTCCTTCGAGCCCGACCTCGTCGCCGGCGTAGACCATCGGAGCGCCGGGCAGGGTGAACTGCAGCACGACGCCGAGGTGATGCGCCGCGCGTCCGGCGACGGTGCGCAGGCGCGGCGTGTCGTGACTGTCGAGCAGGTTCATCGACGCCTGCCGCGCGGGCCACGGGATCGCCCCGCTGAACGACTCGATCGCGCGAACCATCTGCGCGGCGCCGTAGTGGCCGAGGTCGATGGGGGCCCCCCAGTGGTGATCCGCCCGGCCGTCGGTGAGCCACGACCACACCGGACGGGTGAAGCCTGCGTAGTTCATCGTGGCTTGCCAGCCCCCGCCCGCGAGTTGCCGGCGCGCGTCGTGCTGAAGCTCGGCCACCAGGTAGTAGGCGGGGACCCCCGCCGCGGCGGCGAGATCGTCGAGGGTGCCTCGGGTGAGCCGGGCGACGAGATCGGTGTCGTCGACCGCCCCGTGGATTCCCGCCGACTGGGCCACGTCGATCCGCCAGCCCGACAGGCCGAGGTCGCGGACGAAGTGGGCCACCACGGAATCCGGTCCCTGATAGAGCCGCCGCCGCAGTTCCGGGTCGCGGTGGTCGAGCTTCGGCATGCCGGGCAGGTCGAAGAAGCCCGCATAGCTGCTGCGGTCCGGCGCGAAGAAGTAGAAGCCCGCCTCCGCGGACGCCGGATCGGCGAGCGCCGCGAGGAACCAGTCATGGGCCGACCCGGTGTGGTGCAGCGTGAGGTCACCGATCACGTGCATGCCCCGCCGTGCCGCCTCCGCCGTGAGATGGGCGAGTGCGTCGTCGCCACCCAACAGCGGGTCGACGTGATCGAAGCTCGTCGCGTCGTAGCGGTGGTTCGACTGGGCGGGGAAGAACGGGGTGAGGTAGATGGTTCCGACCCCCAGCGCCGCCAGTTCGTCAAGATGGTCGGCGATCCCCCACAGCGTTCCGCCGTACCACTGGCGCATCGCGCGCGGCGTCCCGTGCGCCACCGGCTCGTCCCAGGACGCCGGCTCGGCCCATTCGGGCAGCGCCCCCCCGAAGGGGTGTTCCCCCCGGGCGAACCGGTCGGGGAAGATCTCGTAGGTGACCCCCTCGTGCACCCACGCCGGCGGTTCGGGAGCCGTGGTAACGCGGAAGTCGTCCGCGTCCGGCACCTCGACGTCGTGCGCGCCGGTCACGTTCACGCTCCAGCCGCGCTCGCCCGCTCGGACGAGGAAGCGGTAGGCGAGGCGCTCGTTCATCACGGGCACGGGCGCCTCCCACCAGCGCCAACCGGCCGGGTCCGGCGGAGTTGCCACGGCCTCGACGAACCGGGGGTCGCCGTCACGGCTGTACCGGACCGCGACAGCGTCCACGCCTCCCCGGACGCGGAGCCGCACCGTGACGACATCACCGAGGGACACCGGTCCGGCCGGCGTCACGCACACCGGCGAGCCGTCGTGGAACAACTCGAGGTCGGGCGGCACCGCGGCCGTCCCCATCGACACAGGAAGCATCGGATCTCCACTCGCTTCGGCCGCCCGCGAGGCTACCGGACGGTCAGATTCTTGCAGGACTGCGCCCTGACTTGCAGGAACCGGACCATCCTGCCCCCTCGACCGCATCGTGTCCACCAAAAGCGTTTTGACTAGGTATTTCACTCAGCAGAGCGGTCTTGCGGGAGCGAAGATAACGATCCGATGACGATCCCGAAGTCGACTTCACAGTGCACCGGCCCCCGTGTCAGGATGCCTCAACTGCAATATCTTGCAGACTGGCTCGCGCGACAACGGCTGCCGCGGGGCATCACCATGAAAGGGACACCATGACGCACACGTTCGACCGGCGGGGCTTCCTCGGCCTCGCAGGCCTCGCTGTGGGAACCGCCGCCCTCAGTGCGTGCGGAGGCAGTAGCAACAGCTCCGGCAGTTCGTCGGGCTCCACCTCGGCATCCGGCGCCACCACGGCGTCCAGTGCCGCCTCGTCGTCGTCCGCACTGACGACTCCGACGCCGATGAGCTCCGCCAACCCGGCCCGCGCCAACGCCGACCTCGTGATCTGGTGCGACAACGACCGCTACCCCATTCTCAAGAAGTACGCCGACCAGTTCGCCTCCCAGAACGGCATCACCGCCGCCGTCCAGGTCTCCACCGACGTCCGCGCGCAGTTCACCACCGCCGCCAAGGTCGGCAAGGGCCCCGACGTCATCATCGGCGCACACGACTGGCTGGGGCAGTTCGTCCAGGACGGCACCGTGCAGCCGGTTCCGCTCGACCCGAACGTCGCGACCCAGTTCGCCGCGACGGCGATCGCCGCGACCAAGTTCAACGGCCAGACCTGGGGCGTGCCCTACGCCATCGAGAACCTCGGCCTGGTGCGCAACACGGACCTCGTTCCCAACGCGCCCACGACCGTCGACGAACTGCTGGCCGCAGGCGACAAGGTCGTCAAGGCCGGGAAGGCGAAGCAGGCGTTCGTGTTCCAGGTCAGCACCGCCGGCGACGCGTACTACTTCTATCCCTGGCTGCACGCCTACGGCGGCGGTATCTTCGGCCTCAAGCCCAACGGCGACTACGACCCGAGCAAGATCATCGTGAACAACGCGGGCTCGATCAAGGGAGCCACCGAGGTGCAGAAGCTGGCGCAAATGAAGCTCCTGTCGACCTCCATCGACTACAACGCGTCCAACGCGATGTTCCAGAAGGGCGAGGTGCCCTTCATCATCACCGGCCCGTGGTCGATCGCCGCGTTCAAGAGCGCGGGCATCAAGTACGGCATCAGCAACCTGCCGACACCTCCCGGTGGCGGCACGATGACCCCGTTCCTCGGCATCCAGATGTTCTACATCGCCAAGGCGGCCAAGAACGTCGCGTTCGCCCAGGAGTTCGTCACCCAGACCATGACGAACAAGGACGTCCAGATCGCCCTCTACGAGGTCGGCCAGCGCCCGCCCGCTCTCACGGCTGCCTACGACGAAGTCGCGGCGAGCAACCCGGACATCAAGGCGTGGTTCGAGGCCGGCAAGGGTGCCCTGCCGATGCCCAACATCCCGGCGATGAACGCGGTGTGGGCTCCCCTCGGCCTGGCCGAGGCCGACATCGTGGCGGGCAAGGCGCAGCCCACCGCCCGACTCAACTCGTGCGCCCAGGAGATCGCCAAGGCGATCGCCTCGTCCAGCTAGTTCGATCCAGACCGGCCCGGGTGGAACCGCACGCGCGGCTCCACCCGGGCCCTGCGCAAGGAGAGCCCGAATGAGTGTGACGCGCCGCAAGGACGCAGCCGCGAGCACCACCGCACCGAAGAACACCATCAAGACTCCGATCTGGGCCCTCGCCATCAAGTGGGGAGCCCTCGCCGCCATGCTGGCAATCGCCACGGCGGTCATCATCCGACTGGCCGGCCAACAGTCCTGGATCGGGATCATCATCGTCTCCGCGATGGCGATGGGCGGCCTGATCATCTACGCAAGCCACCGCGCCGTGCCGGCGAAGTACCTCTACCCCGGCCTGATACTCCTGCTCGCCCTTCAGGTCTGGCCGACGGTCTACACGATCAGCATCGCCTTCACGAACTACGGCGATGGCCACATCGTCAGCAAGCAGGATTCGATCAACCAGATCACCTCGAACTCGGTGGTCGAGGTGCCCGGGTCCCCGCGCTACCAGCTGACCGTGGCCGTCCTCAACGGCCAGGACCCCGCCACCGGCCCGATCAACTTCCTCCTGGTCAACCCGAGCGACAAGTCGCTCTCGGTGGGAACCAGCAAGGGACTCAAGCCTCTGAGCAGCACCGGGATCACGTTCTACCCCGACGGCCGGATCAAGTCGGCACCGGGCTATACCGCGCTGACACCCGTCCAGGTGAACGCGCGCAGCAAGGAACTGCAGGCGTTCGCGGTGCCCACTCCGCCCGACGGTGGGATCAAGTCGGTGGGTATCACCCAGGCGTACAAAGGCAAGCCGACGATTTCCTACAACGCAGCGAACGACACGCTCGTCGACTCGACGACCGGCAAGGTCTACCACCCGGTGGACGCCCGTTGGGTCGCTTCGGACGGCACCGCGCTGCCGACCGGGTGGAAGCAGTACGTCGGCTGGGCCAATTTCAAGGAGGTCCTCACCAGCCAGACGCTCCGCGACGGATTCATCGGAATCTTCATCTGGAACGTCGTGTTCGCGTTCGTGTCGGTCGCGTCGACCTTCATTCTCGGCATGCTGCTCGCACTGCTGTTCGACTCACCGCGATTGCGACTCAAGGGATTGTCGCGCGCCGTGCTGATCATGCCCTACGCAGTTCCGGGCTTCGTGACGGCCCTGACCTGGTACTCCATGTTCAACCCGCAGTTCGGGCTGATCAACAACCTGCTGCACGTCCACATCGACTGGTACGACAGCCCGAACCTCATGCGGTCGGCGATCCTCATCACCAACCTGTGGCTGGGGTTCCCCTACATGTTCATCGTGTGCACCGGCGCGCTGCAGTCGATCCCCACTGACGTCAAGGAGGCCGCCAGGATCGACGGCGCAAGCTGGCGCCAGACGATCCAGCGGGTGATCATGCCGCTGCTGACCGTGGCCGTCGGCCCGTTGCTGGTCGGATCGTTCGCCTTCAACTTCAACAACTTCTCGCTGATC
>JAJXWF010000188.1 GCA_021781735.1 Actinomycetes bacterium | reverse complement strand
GGCGTCGTCGGTGGACGGACCGCGGCGGGCGGCCAGATCGAGGACCGCGGAGCGCGAGCCCGCCAGCCAGCGGGTGGCGCGCCACTCCGACAGGGCGCGGGCGGGCGCGCGACCGAGCAGGAAGCCCACGGCCCGCAGGATCCCGAGGAGCACGAGCCCGACCACGGCGAGCCGGGGACGCCGCGACCTCACCGCCACCAGACGCATTCCCGACAGCCGGTCGGTGGCCTCGGGGTCGGGGTCGGCGATGCCGCCCCTCGTTCCGGCGAGTCCCGCCTGCCGGTGGTGGATCGTGGCCCGCGGGGCCGTGACGACGCGGGCGCCGGTGTCACGAGCCCGCCAGCACAGGTCGACGCCCTCACGGTGCTGCAGCCGGGGATCCAAGCCTCCGACCCGGTCGAAGACCTCGGTACGCACCAGCAGGCCGGCACTGGCGCCGCCCAGCACCTCGTCGGACTCGAGCTGGTGCTGATCGATGTCGCCGGGGTCGCTGCCGGTGAGCCGGCTCCCTGTGAGCGAGATGGTCTGTCCGACCTCCTGCAACTGATCCGGGTAGTTGCGCCTCCGGGGTCGCAACAGTGCGGGCACGACAATGTCGGGGGAGGGCGTCGTCGCGGCGATCCGCAGCAACTGGCCGAGGGCAGTGCGGGTCGGCTCGCAGTCGTCGTGCAGGATCCACAACCATCCGTCGGCGGGTTCGGGACCGACCCCGCGTCCGGCCCGCGCCTCGTCGCGCCCGGAGTTCACCGCGACGGCGAACGGGGTGTCGGCGGGAAGCCTGACGATCCGGTCGATGAGGCCGTCGGCTTGGGCGCGCCTCAGGCTGTCTCCGGTGTGATCGGTGGAGCCGGTGTCGAGCGCGATGGTGGTGCCGGGACGCGGGTCGAGCCGGGAGAGCGCGGCCAGGGTTCGGGACAGCCAGCCCCCGGCGTTGTGGGCGATCAGCAGGGCGACCACGTTGCCCGGATCGAGCATCGGCTCGGAAGCGTCGGGCTCCTCGTGGGCCCACGCCCACAGGTCGTCGCCCTCCATCCGGTCGCCGGAACCGGGGGCGTCCGACACCACGGCCCCGGTGGTGTGCTCGAGGTCGGACTCATCGGGATCCGTCGGGAATGACGGGTCGGAATGCACCGCGGCTCTACCTTCCGTGGATGGATGTCGGGGCACCACCACGCTACCCGACGGGGTCGGCCTTCGCGGCATTGCCAGGAGTCAGTACCCCGGCAGGCGGAACGTGCGGATGCGGCGGCGATCAGGCCTGTCGGCGCAGCCTGCGCCGCTCGCGCTCGCTCAGCCCACCCCAGATGCCGAAGCGCTCGTCGTGGGCCAGCGCGTACTCGAGACACTCCTGGCGCACCTCGCAGCCCTGGCACACCTTCTTCGCCTCGCGAGTGGAGCCACCCTTCTCCGGGAAGAAGGCCTCCGGATCGGTCTGCGCGCACAGCGCGCGCTCCTGCCAGCCCAGCACTCCCTCGTCGACAGGGTTGGACTCGATGACAAGCAACTGCGACATGCTGTCCCTTCCGGCACTCGACCCGGACCCCCAGCGAAACGTGTGGGCCCCAGCGCGGCTGTCGCATCCCCGATGCGGCAAGGCTTTGGATGCGGGGTGTCGATCCGACGACTTGTCAATCACGACACTCCGGCGCTCTGCACACAAATTACATGGGTGTCATTGGGTCGCGTCAAGCGCCCCGGATAAGTTCACGTGCTTTCATCCGTGCTCGTCGCCACCCGATCCGGTCGCCGTCACCGCATCGAGCGCGATGACCTCAGCCGAGGTCGGGGGAGATCTGCCCGACCACGGCCGCCACGAGATCCTTGACCGCCTGCGCGCCCGCGAGAGGCACGACGAGCGTGGCGTCGGGTGTCGTGACCACGACCGTGTCGCGGATGCCCGACACCGCGAGCACGCTGTGGTCGCCGCGGGTGTTGATCAGGAGGTTGCCCTCCGACTCGGACACGACCACCGGGCCCATCACCCGGTTCTCCGCCGGGCCCGCCGGCAGATTGTCGAACAGCGCCTGGTAGCCGCCGAGGTCGACCCAGGTGATCGGCAGGGGCACCGCCACGACATGACCGGCTCCCCGCCCCTTCGAGACGGGCTCCATGATCGCGTAGTCGACCGAGATCCGCTCCAGCTGCGGGTAGACGTCCTCGACACGTCCCGGATCGGCGGCCAGACCGGTGATCAGCCGGTGGGTCACCGGCTTGAGCAGCCGTAGCTGGTCGAGCAACGTCGCCGCGCGCCAGACGAACATCCCCGAGTTCCACCAGTACTCACCCGAGGCAACGTAGGCACTGGCCACCTCACGGGTGGGCTTCTCGCGGAACTCGGCCACCTCGCTGCATCCGGGGAAGCCGTCGAGCGCACTCCCCCGGTGCAGGTAGCCGTACCCGGTATGCGGACCGTCGGGGACGACCCCGAACGTCACGAGCGCCGTCGGATCGGATTCGGCGATCCGGAACGCCTCTTCGAGGGCCGCGAGAAAGCGCTCCACCGGGTTGATGATCTGGTCGGCGCTGAGCACAGCGACGACGGCGTCCGGGTCTCGGGCGGCGATGACAGCCGTGGTCCAGGCAACCGCGTTGAGCGAATCCCGTCCGACCGGCTCGCCGAGGATGTTGGCGGCCGGGAGTTCGGGGATCTGCGCGGCGACGATGTCCGAGTAGGCCGCACCCGTGCAGACCAGCACCCTGTCGGCGGGCATCGACGCCGCGACCCGCTCGTAGGCCAGCCGCAGCAGGCTGCGTCCGCCGATGAGGTCGAGCAACTGCTTGGGTTGGCCCCGTCGAGACAGGGGCCACAGCCGGGTACCCGACCCTCCGGCCAGGATCGCCACGTATCGCATGGCCCGAAGCCTAGCCCGGCCGCATCCGTGGGGTGTGACGACCCGCCTCGGACGGAGGCATTGGACCGCCCTCTCCCGGGGAGCGCGCCGCGTCGATAGCATGGCCGGATGATCTGCTGGTCCTCCCGCCGCGGGGTATGGGTGACGTCGACCGGAGCCCCATCGTGACGGGGGGGCTGTGCCGAATGCTCGAGGAACGGGTGCGCCGCGACGGGTCTCGACCACTGGTCACCTGGTACGACCTCGACGGTGGCGCGCGGGTCGAACTGTCCGCGCGCACCTTCGCCAACTGGGTCGACAAGACCGCCAACCTCATGGCCTCGATCGGTGTCGACGACCGGCCGATGGTGGGTATGCCGCTGCTCGTCACCGATCCCGGGCACTGGGTGGGACTGGTGTGGGCGATGGCCGCCTGGCAGATCGGGGGCGAGGTGCAGGCCGATCGACGCGAGGCGCTGGACGCCGTCGATCTTGCGGTCGTCGGACCCACGAACACCCATCCGGTCCCAGGGGTCGAGACGGTCGCCTGTTCCCTGCACCCCCTCGGCCTGGGGTTCCCCACCCCTCAGCGGGCGGTGATCGACTACGCCGAGGTGACCGGCCAGCCCGACGCCCACTGGTCCGCGACGGCGGACGACGAGACGCCCGCCTTCCGCGGCGGCACCACGATCCGGACAGCTGGCGACGTCGATCACGTCCCGGGAACCCCGCACCGGATCGCTCTGCGCGTGTCGGCGGGGGACGATCCCTGGGCCCTGCTGGAAACCGCCCTGGTGGCGCCGATCCTCGGTGGCGGATCGATCGTCCTGCTGGTCGGGGGAACCGACGACGCGGTCGCTCGCGTGCTCAGCACCGAGGGTGCCGACCAGGTGGTCGCCCGCGCGCAGGGCCCCGCCCCGTCCTGACCGCCACCAGCCGCTGGCCTCCGGGGGGGCCCATCGGCGTACCGCGCAGCCGGGCGGGCAAACCCACGAGGAATCCCGACCCCCAACTCATGTGCATGACCGCGAGCACCAGCGGCAGCCGCACCCGCACCTCGGAGGGCATGTCGCGGTGCAGGGAGAGGGCCGCGACCGTGACGCCGGCGGCATAGGCCACCGGAAGGGCCCACCCCAGCGACAGTCCGCGGGGGCCGCCGAGGGCTCCCCCGACTCCGGCCAGGACGCCGGCTGCGGTGAGCACCACCGCGACGGGCGGGGCGAGGTAGCGTGCGCTCGCGGTCTCGGGGCGCCGGCGCATCACCTCGCGCCGCCACTGCCCGGTGGTGAAGAACTGCCGCGCCAGGGCCCCGACCGTCGACCGCGGGCGGTAGGTCACCCGCAGGACGGGGGTGAACCAGACGGTCTCTCCCATCGAGCGCAGTCGGAAGTTGAGATCCCAGTCCTGGGCTCGGCGCAGCGTCGGATCGAACCCGCCGACGCGTTCGAGGGCATCACGGCGGAATGCCCCGAGGAACACGGTCTCGGCTGGGCCCTCCGGGGTGTCCGCCATGTGGAACCCACCCCCGCCCAGCCCGATCCGCGACATGTAGGCGACCGCGACCGCCTGCTCGAAGGGGGTGCGTCCCCGAGCCTCCATGCGTCCGCCGACGTTGGCGGCCCCGGTGCGGCGCAGCACCTCGACCGCGGTCCGGATGTAGTCGGGCGGCATCTCGCCGTGCGCGTCGACACGCACGATGATGTCGAACAGGCTCGCACCGACGGCCAGGTTGAGCCCCTCGGGCGTGGTCCCCGAAGGGTTGTCGATCACCCGGACGCGGGGATCCTCGCGCGCGAGGCGATCGGCGATCTCCTGGGTGCGGTCGTCGGAGGGGCCGACCGCGAGCACGAGATCGATCGTGCCGGCGTAGTCCTGGCCCAGCACCCCGCGCACGGACGCGGCGAGGTGCTCCTCCTCATTGAGCACCGGCATGATGACACTCACCGGTTCGGGAGTCGGCGACATGGGCCCATTCTCCACCATCGTCACGCGGCGCCCGCGCGCCCGAGCGACCCGGCACGCCGTGCGCAACCCACAAGGGCTTCAGCGGCACCCCCAGGATCCTCGGTTACGGTAATGCCCATGCCGGAACGTGACGCCGCCCAACGCAAGGCCGACATGGATTGGCTCTACCGCAACGAGCGGAGCGCCGAGGAGCGCAGCCGGGCCATGGACGAGGCCGAAATGGCGGAGCTACGGCGCCGGGCCGCTGCCAGGTCGGCCGCGGACCCCTTGCCGCCCCGCCGCACACCCGTCCAGTTCGCGGCGACTCCGTCGACGCCACGCTCCTCGATCCCGGCGGCGCCCTTCGCCGCGGCCGCACCGGCGTCA
>JAJXWF010000023.1 GCA_021781735.1 Actinomycetes bacterium | reverse complement strand
GTGGCGGTTGCACGGCGGGCCATCGATCTGACTCCCGGTCCGGTCAAGGACTGGGCGGTGAGCACTTTCGGCACCGCGGACAAGGCGGTCCTGGTCGTCGGGGCGATCGTGGTGACGCTCGGGCTCGGTGCGCTGGTCGGGCTGGTCGCGCGGTGGTCGATGGCGGTCGCGTTCCTCTGCGATGCCGCGTTGGTGGCGATCGCGCTCGCCGCTGCGAGTATCGATTCGGCCCGCGAGGTGCTCTGGTGGGCGCCCGGACTCGTGGCCCTGGCCGTGGGGTGGTGGGCCCTGGCCGTGCTCATCCGGGCGTCGCGCCATGTCGGGGCGCCGCCGGTCGTGGATGGGCTCGGGAGGAGAGACTGGCTGCGGCTCGTGCTCGCCGTGGGCGGTGTCGGAGTCTTCGGCGGCGTCCTCGGGCAGTGGCTGCGCGGGGTCGGCGCGCCGCCCCAAACGGTCACCCTGCCCACCCGGGCGGTCACGCCGTTCCCCACGGGCCTCGAAACGACGGTGCCGGGGATCAGCCCCTTCGTCACCCCGGCGTCCACGTTCTACCGCATCGACACGGCGCTGATCGTTCCCTCGATCGACGTCACGAGTTGGCGGTTGTCGATCGGGGGTATGGTCGATCATCCCTTCTCGATCGGTTGGAATGAGCTGTTGGCGATGGACGCCGTGGAACGGCCGGTGACGCTGGAGTGCGTGTCCAACGAGGTGGGCGGCGATCTGATCGGATCGGCGCGATGGGTGGGGGTGCGGACGTCGGAGTTGCTGGCCCGGGCCGGTGTACAGCCCGGGGCGGACATGGTGTTTTCGACGTCGGTGGACGGCTTCACGGTCAGCACACCGCTGGGGGCGTTGCTCGACAAGCGGGACGCGCTGGTGGTGTACGAGATGAACGGTGCGCCGCTGCTCCCGGAGCACGGCTTTCCCGTGCGTCTGCTGACCCCGGGCCTGTACGGGTTCGTCGGGGCGACGAAGTGGCTGATGACGATGGAGGTCACGACCTTCGCGGCGAAGCAGGCGTACTGGACGGTTCGGGGGTGGTCTGATCACGGGCCGATCAAGCCGAGCTCTCGGATCGAGGTGCCCCGGCCCGGTTCCCACGTGTCGCCCGGCAGGGTGACCGTCGGCGGCACCGCGTGGGCACCCGGCGTGGGTGTGGGCACGGTGCAGGTCCGTGTCGACGGCGGCCCCTGGGCCGACGCCACCCTGGGTCCCGACGCTGGCGTCGAGTACTGGCGGCAGTGGATCTGGCGTTGGGACGCGGGGCCGGGCGCCCACAAGTTGCAGGTCCGCGTCGTCGACGAGGCCGGCAAGCCGCAGGACCAGACCGTCACCGGTCCCGTCCCCAACGGCGCGAGTGGCCTGGACACGGTCAGCGTCACCGTCGGCTGAGGACGCGGGCCGAGGACGAGCAGCGGATGGCCGGCGCCGAGCTGATCCCCGGGGCCAGGACCCGGCCGGCCATCCGAATGCCGGCCGGCTCGCCCCGGCCCACGGGAGAGGCGCGGCACTCCTCGGCGGCCACCAACGGCACCGTGCGCGGTAGGGCCCGGACATGTCCGACTGCTCGACGCACCGGCCCGTCCGGAACCGACCCGGCCGAGTGGAGCGGTGTCGCTGCCGGGCACGGACGCGGGGGAATACTGTGCTGCATGGCAGCCAAGGGTTGGGAAACGCAATGGCACACGCACCCCGGGGTGCGTTCGGGTGCCGATCTGACGCTGGGGGAGCGGGCGGCCGATCGCATGCGGAGCGCGATGGGCTCCTGGCCCTTCGTTTTCGGGTTCTTCGGGGTGATGGCGCTGTGGGTGGTGATGAACTCGGTGCTGGCCGTGGGCGGCCCGCACGGCTTTGATCCCTACCCCTACATCCTGCTGAACCTGTTCTTGTCCATGATGGCCGGTGTCCAGGCTGCGGCCCTGCTGATTGCGGCCAAGCGTTCCGACGCGATCGCCTCCGAGGTCGCCGTCCACACCGAACACAACACCGAGGACATCAAGATCCTGATCGATCACAATCTTGAGCTCGTTCGTGAAGTGAAACGCCAGACCGATCTGCTGGATGAGATTCACCGCCACGTGTCTGCGCTGGCACCGGGAGCCGGGCAGATTCCGCCCAGAACCGAGACCAGCTGATCACCGGCCGGCGGCCGGACGTGGGGCCGGGTCACGCGTGGCTCGCACCCACTCGACGGAGACTGCACGGGAGCCTGACCCGGATCCGAGCGATGCCATGTCGACATGCGGCGACACGCGGGCCTCCACCGGACCTGCATCGACCGGGCCTGCCGCGATCGCGCCATGCCGAGCATCGGCACCGCAATCAGTCCGTTGGGGAATCGCGTGGACGCCCCGACGGCGACCAGCGGCCGGGGCGCGCCAGAGGGAGGTCAGGCGGCGATCCCCAACTCCACGACGACGTCGGTGGGGCGTACGGCTCGCAGGCCGCCGATGTACTCCAGGCGATCCATCCGGTTCCTGAGCTCGCCGACGATGGCGAGTTGCCGATCGAGGTCCTGCTCCACTTGGGAGAGATGTTCCTGAAGCCGTCGCATTTCGGCCTCCCGTTCGTCTGTGGTGAGGTCGTTGGCGGTGTGGAGCACCGTGATCACAAGACTGGGTATCCCCAGTGAGCACGATCGACACGATGAGCGCAACATTGAGCAACTTCCCCCGGCCGTCCCGCGTCCTCAGGAGTCGCAGGCGACCCCGGATCGACCCGTTGGCCAATTCGATGATCTCGAACTCGAACATCGGCGTCACCGCCAGTCGCCCGAGACTGGACGGGTCGATCGCACCCTCGGAGCACTCGGCCTGCTCGACGTACTCGACGGCCGTCGCCGCAGCATCGACGGCGAGTTGAAGGCTTGCGAGGAGAGTGGCAGCCGCGCGCACGCTGGACGCCTCACTTGAGAACACCAACTCAACCTGGGTCGCGTCCCCCACCTGGGACAGGTCGTGGTGGACGCGCCCTCCGCGCCGATCGGCCGCCAGGATCGCCTCGGCGACAGCGACGATGTCCGCTACGGCAGCCCGACTGGGGGCTCAGCCAAGACCGCGAAGCCGGTGCCACTCACCCCGCCAGCGATAGGCACGCGAGGCGTACCGGGCCAGCACCTCAAGCCCTGCGGCGACCGTGGGCGGGCCGATTCAGTAGCGGTGGGCTCTGCGCAACGCGGCTGGTCGACCGTCGGGATCGTGGATGAGGTCGAGGGGCAACGCGGCCCATCGCTGCTGGCGTGGCGTGAGCTGCGGCAGCGCCAGCTCGCGGAGTCGGCCCGGAGGCCGGGCCCCGCGTCTCCCCGTCGCGTGCCAGTTGTCGAGCCGGACGGCGTGGGCGGCGTAGACATCGAACATGTCCGCCGGATCGAGGCAGTCAGTCATCGTCGCCTCGAGGCCCTCGTCGCTCAGCCGGGCGAGCCGTTCGAGGTGCTCGGCCGCAAGGGTCAGCCGGAGGTCGCGGGCGTATGTCTGGTCGAGGACCACGGCGGCGAGTTCGGAGTCGTGAGTCCACGACCTGCGACTGAAGTTGTCCGAGCCGGTGCTGGCCCAGGTGTCGTCGATGAGGCACACCTTGGCGTGCACGTAGACGGGCACACCGTCGTGATTCTCCAGGCCGTACGCGGCGACGCGTCCGGGAGCGACGTCGATCAGCTGGTGGATCGAGCGACGACGCCCCAGCAGTTGCGGCACGCGGTTGAGACCGTCGAGGTCGGGGACCAGCGGAATGACGACGATGAGACGCAACTCCGGCTGCGCCTGCAGTTGCTCGGCGAAGACCTGCGCCACGTCATGCCCCCAGAAGTACTGGTCCTCGACGTAGACCAGCTGCTGGGCCCGCCCGACGGCCTTCTTGTAGCCGTTCGCGATGCTGCGCTCCCCGCCCTTGGCGAAGGGATAGTCGTGGCCCAGCCTCAGGTCGGGGTAGGTCCTCAGCAGTTGGACGGTGTGGGTGCCTGCCGGAGGTGGCGGGGGCCATTGTTCGGGAAGCGGGTCGGCCGAGCTGTCGAGGCCCCGGAGCTTGTCGGCCGCACGGCGCCATGGCGCTCGCGAGAGCGGCGCGGGATCGGCCCAGCGCTCCCGGAATACGGTTTCCACGTCGTGGACGGCGGGCCCCTGGATCGCCACCTGGACGTCGTGCCACGGCGGGTGGGTTCCGTACTCCCTCGTCAGGGGTTCGGGCTGCGGGTCACCATGGTGCTCGGCGTCGTCCCGCCGGTTGTGGGCCAGGTCGATACCGCCGACGAAGGCCACATCGCGTGCTCGGTCGTCACGGTGGCGGATCACCACGAACTTCTGATGGTGGGAGCCCCCGGCGCGGACCCGCATGTCCAGCAGCACCTCGGCGCCCCGCCTCTGCAGTTGCTCGCCCAAGTGGCGGTTCTCGGTGGCGAAGAACCCGGTCTGGTCGAGATGGGAGCGCCACACCAGACCACGCACGGCGACGCCGCGCCGGTCGGCGCGCGACAGGACCTCGACGACCTCGCTCCCGGGTTCGTCGGTGAGCCGCTCGTCGGCGTCGCCCTGCCAGTCGGTGAAGAGCACCAGGTCTCCGGAGCCCGTGGACTCGAGCGCGTCGTAGAGGGCCTGGAAGTAGGCCGCACCGTGGATCAGCGGACGGACGTGGTTGCCCTCCGACCAGGCCCGCGCGCCACCGTGGAGATCGTCCAGGCGGGTCAGCGGGTTCGCCCGTTCCCCGCGCGTCAGCAGCCAATCGGCAGGGTCGACCATGCCACGATCATGCCGCACCACGACCCGGATCGGACACTCCTTCGTGTCCTCCGGCGATCGGGTGGTCGCTCGTCACCGAGTGACCCGACCGGGTGTTCGGGCGCGGTCATTCGAGTCCACGGGACCTGTCGGCGCCCGAACTATGATGGCCTGGGTCGCTGATGGTCGGCTGCGTCCCAGGGAGCGGTCGAGCCCCGCCGATCAGCGCCAGCCAGGCCGGTGGGCCGCCCGGGCTGGGCCCCGATTCGAGCGGTCGGTGCGATCCGGGCCACGCGGCATCCGGAGCGGTATGGAGAGCAGGGGCATGGATTCAGGAGCATCGGCTGGGGTACCGGTCGTCATGACGACAGGTGGCATGGCCGCCGGCCCCATGATCGCCGGCTGCGGCCCGACGCAGCGGTCGCGCCGACCGTGATCGCCCCGGTCGCCACCGATCTCCGGGGCGCGCTGCGCGCCTGGCACGACCTCGAACGCTCCGCTGACCGCACCAGTTGGTCGCTGTACCTGGCCGAGTACGTGGGCACCGCGCTCCTGCTCATCGGTGGCCTGTCGGCGGTGATCGTCGTGATCTCGCCCACGTCGCCGGTGGATGCCCTGGGGCTTCCGGGATGGTTGGCGCGCGGCATCGCCGGCGGCCTGTTCGGCCTCACCGGCACGGCGGTGACCCTGTCACGCTTCGGCAGGCACTCGGGTGCCCACCTCAACCCGGCGATGAGTCTCGCGTTCCTCATCGAGGGCCGGATCAGCCCCTCCCACGCCGTCTGGTACGTCGTCAGTCAGTGCCTCGGCGCGATCACGGGCGCCGCGGTCGTGCTCGCCTGGGGGCCCCTCGGCAGACCCCTGACGTTCGGCACCACCACTCCGCACGCGGGCGTCGCCCCCTGGGCGGCCGTCGCGCTGGAGGCGACGTGCACGGTGGTGCTGGTGGCCACGGTGTTCGTGTTCCTCGGCCACCCCCGGCTCAAGAAGTTCACCCCCTGGACGATGGGCCCGATGTACGCGGTGATGGTGTCGCTCGAGGCGCCGTGGACGGGGACCAGCACGAACCCGGCCCGGTCCCTGGGGCCGGCGGTCGCCACGGGCACCTGGCGGGACTTCTGGGTCTATCTGGTCGGCCCGGCGATCGGCGCTGCGGTGGGAGTGGGTCTCGCACGCACGCTCAGCGCCGAGGAACACCGCATCGACCAGGCCCGGATCGCGCCCCACCCGGCGGCGCCGCCGGCCGGCGTGCGCCTCGTTGTCCCCCGCCCGGATGAGGCGTCGGGCTGATCGGACCGTGGGCGCAGTCAGGCCCTGCGGCCTCGCCGTTCGCCGTGCTGCTGCTCGAGGCGGCGAACGGTGCGACCGAGGGCGATCATCCTGGTCGTTCCCACCAGGGCCGTCACGAGGGCTCCCGCGATGGCCGCGAACAGCATCGCCACCCCGAGAGGCAGGGTGAACGTGGCGGCCCAGAAATTGAACTGCGCGGAGGTGTTGTTCTGCAGGATGAAGACCAGTAGCAGGACGAGTACAACCAGGCCCACGATGAGGGCGAACCAGGCCGCTCGAGAGATGCTTCCCTTCCTGGCCCGGCGCGCGGGCGTTGGCGTCTCGGCGGCACGAGGCGGCATCGAGGGAGTCGGGGGCGCCGCCTGGCCGCGTGGTGCGGTGTCACTCTGGGAGGCGGACGCGGACGGGGTGCCAGGTCCCGCCGGCTGTGTCGGACCATCGGAATTGTTGCGCATGAAACCCTCCTGGCTCAAGGTTCATCAGCATCATCACGAATTTCCCATGCTACAAGCGCGGTCGCCTCCGACGCAGGGGTTCGGCCCGACGAGCGATCCCACCGCACCAGCGTCCTCGCCGACGCCGAGCCTGGGATCACCACCGATCCTGCCCCACGTCGCTGCTAGCGGATCCTGCGCCGATAGCTCACCATCGCCAAGCAGTACGCGACGACAAAGATGCCGACACACCAGATGAGGGCGATCCAGAGCTGTGAACCGGGTGGCTGCTGAGCCAACAGATCGCGGATCGCGTCGACGATCGAGGTCACCGGCTGGTTCCCGGCGAACCAGCGCACCGGGCCCGGCATGGTGGCGGTCGGTACGAACGCGGAACTGATGAACGGCAGGAAGATCAGCGGGTACGAGAACGCGCTCGCGCCGTCGACGGTCTTCGCGGACAGCCCGGCGATCACGGCGAGCCAGGTCAGCGCAAGGGTGAACAGGATCAGGATGCCGACCACCGCGAGCCACGCGAGAGGCCCGGCGCCTGAGCGGAACCCCATGACCAGGGCGACGCCGACGACCACCAGCAGCGAGATCAGGTTGGCGATGAGTGAGGTGAGCACGTGGGCCCAGAGCACGGACGAGCGGGCGATCGGCATCGAGTGGAACCGGTCGAAGATGCCGCCCTGCAGGTCGAGGAAGAGCCGGTAGGCGGTGTAGGCGATGCCCGAGGCGATGGTGATCAGCAGGATGCCCGGCAGCAGGTAGGCCACGTACGAGCCCGACCCCCGGTGGATCGCGCCGCCGAACACGTAGACGAACAGCAGCATCATGGCGATGGGTGTCACCGCGGTGGTGAGGATGGTGTCGAGACTGCGCGTGACGTGCTTCAGGGAGCGTCCGGTCAGCACGACGGTGTCGCCGAAGCGGTTCGTGGTCATCTCTCGCTCCTACTCGTCCGTGCCGCCACCGACGACAGCCGTGCCGCCACTGCCCGTGTCGCCTTCGACAAGGGCGAGGAAGACGTCCTCCAGGGTCGGCTGCCGCTCGACGTATTCGATCCGGGCCGGCGGAAGTACCTTGCGGAGTTCGGCGAGGGTGCCGGTGACGATGATCCGGCCTCCGTGCAGGATCGCGATCCGGTCGGCCAGCTGCTCGGCCTCGTCGAGGTACTGCGTGGTCAGCAGCACCGTCGTGCCCTGCGCGGCGAGTTGCCTGACGGCCTGCCACATCGCGAGGCGTCCCTGCGGGTCGAGCCCGGTGGTCGGCTCGTCGAGGAAGACGACCGGAGGGTTCCCGATGAGGCCCATCGCCAGATCGAGACGACGCCGCATGCCGCCCGAGTACGTCGAGACTGCGCGTGCGGCCGCCTCCGTGAGACCGAATCGCCGCAGGAGGTCGTCCGCGATCGGACCCGAATCCCTGAGGTGACGCAGCCGGGCCACCAGCACCAGGTTCTCCCGTCCGGTGAGGATCTCGTCGACGGCGGCGAACTGCCCGGTCAGGCTGATCGAGCCCCGCACGTCGGGCGCCTGGGTGGTCACGTCGAAGCCGTTGACGGTCGCGAGGCCCGCGTCGGCCCTCAGCAGCGTCGACAGGATCCTGACGACGGTGGTCTTGCCCGCCCCGTTCGAGCCGAGCAGGGCGAAGATGCTCCCGCGGGCCACATCGAAGTCGACACCGCGCAGCACCGGCAGGTCCTTGTAGGACTTCTCCAGACCTCTCACCCGGACGGCCGCATCCGAGATCATGCTCGGCCCGTTCGCTCCGCCTCGTCGATCGCCGTGACCAGGCGTGCCCGTTCCTTATCGATCCACTGCCGGCCGCTGTAGGCGTCGGCGAAGTTCTCGGCGAACCCGACCGGGTCGTCCCCGACGATCGCGCGCATCGGCGTCATGTCCGAGGCGGCCCGCTCCCACAGGTCGACGAGGTCACCCGTCATGGTGATCAGCGTCTCGCCGTCGATCACGCCCCCGTAGTACATGAGGTAGCGCTGCAGCGCCCTCGCGGCAGCGCTGTACGGCTCGGGAAGCGCCTCGATGCGTGCCTGGTACTGCCTGTACCGCTTCTTCTGCTCGAGCGAACCGGTGAGGGCCTCGATCCAGTTGGCCATGATCACTTCTCCCCTTCGTGGAGTTGGTCGATACGTTTCGTGAGGAAGGTCCAAGCCCTCCAGAACTCATCAAGCTGGGCGCGCCCGTGGGGGTTGATCGAGTAGACCTTCCGCGGCGGTCCCTTCTCGGAGGGCACCTTCTCGACGTTCACGAAGCCCCGCTGCTCGACGCGGATGAGCACGGCGTAGACGGTGCCTTCGACGAGTTCGGTGAAGCCCTGGTCCCGCAGCCGCGCCGTGATCTCGTAGCCGTACGCGGGGTGTTCGGCCAGGATCGCGAGCACGATCCCCTCGAGGGTGCCCTTGAGCAACTCCGTCATCTGGTTCGCCATCGTCGGCCTCCCATCTAGCCTGTGACAGTGAGTACCAGTAAACGGTAACACTGAGTACCGGTAGATAGCAATGCTGAATAGTTGTCCCGAGGGTCGGGGAATGGGCGGCGTGCAGGCGGGAGCACCTCGAGCCGGCCGACGCACCCCGGGGCTCGCGCCAACCCTGTCCGCGGTGGCTGCGGTGTGACATCGTTGCGGTGTGGATGCCGGGCGGCGGGTGCAGCGACACGGATCCCGACCGTTACGGTGGGCGGTCGCCGGGGCGATCGTGCTCGGCGTGGCCGGGGCAGCGATCGGTCTGGTGGTGGGGCTGCTCACCTACGCCCCGACGGCGTGGGCGGCGACCGTGGAACTCGGCCTTCCCGCGGCGATTCTGGGGGCGCTCGTCGGTGGGATGACCGGTTGGGTGGTACAGGTGGTCCCCCGGGCAACTCACTCGAGAACCCGGGGCGGCGGGGCGATGAGGAGGACGTGAGCGAGATGTCGTTGTCGTGGGAAGTGGTGAGCATCGACAAGCCCGACGATGTGAATGTCGTCATCGGGCAGGCCCATTTCATCAAGACGGTTGATGATCTGCATGAGGCGCTGGTGGGCGTCAGCCCGTCGTTGCGGTTCGGGGTCGCGTTCTGCGAGGCGTCCGGCCCGCGGCTGATCAGGTGTTCGGGCAACGACGCCGAACTCGTCGAGGTGGCCACGCGCAACGCCTCGGCGATCGCGGCGGGACACACGTTCGTCATCGTCCTGCGGGAGGGGTTCCCGGTGAACGTGCTGAATCCCGTCAAGGCCGTGCCCGAGGTGTGCACGATCTTCTGTGCGACGGCGAACCCGGTCGAGGTCATCGTCGCGGCCACGTCGCGAGGTCGTGGCATCGCCGGGGTCATCGACGGCGAGCCTCCCGTGGGGGTCGAGACCGATGCCGACGTCGATGACCGGCGGGCGCTCCTGCGCGCCATCGGCTACAAGCTCTGATGCCTCCGGCGAGCCTCGGGACGCAGGCCGGATGACGACCCACTCGGGGGCGGTCTTCGATGCGCACGTGCACGTCATCGACCCCCGCTTCCCCCTGGTACCCAACGACGGCTACCTTCCCGAGCCGTTCACCGTCGCCGACTATCGGACGGCGGTCCGGCCGCTGAACGTCGTGGGTGGGGCGGTCGTGTCGGGCTCGTTCCAGGGGTTCGACACCTCCTACCTCGTGGACGCGCTCGGCCGGCTCGGAGCGGGCTTCGTCGGCGTCTGCACCATTCCACCGATCACCCCCGATTCTGTGATTCGTCGCCTGGACGCCGTGGGCGTCCGTGCCGTGCGGGTCAACCTGTTCCGCGGGGGGTCGGCGGACCTGGACGCGGCCATGATGCTCGCGCGACGCGTCCACGATCTGGCCGGCTGGCACACCGAGCTGTACCTGGACGCCGCCGACCTGCCGGATCTCGAGGCCGCGCTGGCCGGGCTCCCGCAGATCGTGATCGACCACCTCGGGATGCGCGACGACGCCAGCGGAGCCCTGCTGCGGCTGGTCGGGCGTGGCGCGGTGGTCAAAGCCACCGGGCTCGGCCGGGTCGCGCACCGCGACCCCGGAGCCGTCGCGCGAGCCGTGCTGGACGCCAATCCGCACGGGCTCGTCTTCGGCACCGACCTGCCCTCGACCCGCGCCCGCCGGCCCTACACGCACGCCGATCTCGAGACGATCCTCAGCTGGCTGGAGCCGGACCAGGTGGACGCGGTCACCCACCGGAATGCTGAGCGGCTCTACCGCATCCGACCCGTCCGGCCGGCGCGATGACGTGCCCGGCGCCATCATGGTGGCCATGAGCTTGGCGGTGTGCGTGCTCTTCACCCCCGAGGGCCAGCAACTGGTGCGCCGGTTGTGGGCGCGGCTGGAAGCCCAGGGCGTGCCGACCCTGCTCACCCACACGCATCGTCGGCACAGCCCCCACCTGTCCCTGGCGGTGCTGCGGAAGTGGGACCTGGACACGGTGTCCGCCGCCCTCGAGCCGCTCTGCGGGGGTGACCCGTTCGAGCTGTCCATGCCGGGCATCGTGGCGTTCACCCGCGGACGGGCGTCGCTGGCGGTGGGCGTCGGTGCCGATCTCGCGAGGCGCCAGCAGCGCGTCTGCGAGGTCCTCCTGGCCTCGGGCGCCGACCTGCATCGCCACTACCAGCCGGGTAAGTGGGTGCCGCACGTGTCACTCACCACCGGGGGCAGCGCCGCCCAGCTCCCGCTCATCAGCACTCTGGTCAACGACGCCCTGCCTCTCACGCTCGGCGTGGAGTCGGCGGCCCTGATCGACACGAGCACCGGACAGACATGGGGGCTGTCCGGCCTGCCGTGACCCCGAACCGCCGATCCGGGTGGACGCCGCGCGGTAGGCTGCCCGCGAGGCCTCGATGCGACGCCCGGGGGGGCGAGTTCGAGCTTCTCAGCGTTCCGGAGCGAGTGGTTGCCGCTCGCTCCGGGATGACACCGGAACTCGAGCCACCGATGGGGGTGCGCGGCTGTGACCAGTGAGTTGATCCGCCTTGGCCTGGCCAGGGCCACCGAGACCGACGTGGTCGAGGTCGGTCGGGGAGTGCTGCCACGGGCGGGCACGATCATCCGGGACGCTCTCCTGGCCGACGGGCGACCCGCCATGATCGTCGCCGACGAGCGCACCTGGGCCGCCGCCGGCAAGGCGGTGCACGACGCACTCGTCGCCGCCGGGGCGAGCGTCGTCGACCCTCTCGTCTTCCCCGGTCACCCCGTGCTCTACGCCAGCTACGACAACAGCGAGTACATCCGCGAGCGTCTCCGCGGTACCGGTGCGACCGCCGTCGCCGTCGGCTCGGGCACCATCAACGACCTGACCAAACTCGCGTCCGGTGAACTCGGACGCCGCTACGCCGTGGTCGGCACCGCCGCCTCGATGGACGGCTACTCCGGCTTCGGTGCGCCGATGAGCGTCGACGGCGTCAAGCTCACCATGGCCTGCCCCGCGCCCGCCGTCGTGATCATCGACCTCGACGTCGCCGCCGCGGCACCCCCCACCATGGTGGCCTCCGGCTACGGCGATCTCGCGGCCAAGATCCCCGCGGGGGCCGACTGGATCCTCGCGGACGCCGTCGGCCTCGACCCCATCGATCCGCTGGCCTGGAACCTCGTGCAGAGCGGGGTCGCCGAGGCGCTGGCGCGTCCCGAGGCCCTCGCCGCCGGTGACCCGGACGCGTACGCGGGCCTGGTATCGGGGCTGATCCTGTCGGGGCTGGCGATGCAGGTGTACCAGGACACCCGGCCGGCGTCCGGGGCCGAGCACTACTTCAGCCACCTGTGGGAGCTCCGCCATCTGGGTGCCGACTGGGATCCGCCGTTGTCGCACGGGTTCAAGGTGGGTATCGGCACGTTGGCGATGTGCGCCTTCTACGAGCGCTTCCTCGAGCGGGACCTGGCCGGGCTCGACGTCGACGCGGCCGTGGCCTCCCGGGCGCCTTGGGAGGCGATCGAGGCCGACATCCGCAGCCGGTTGAGTGGCCCCCTGATCGAGAACGGGATCACCCAGACCAAGGAGAAGTACCTCAACGGCCCCGCACTGCGGCACCGGCTGCAGACCTTCGTCGACCGGTGGCCAAACCTGCGACCGCGGTTGGAGGCCCAACTGGTTCCGGCCCGGACGCTGCAGGCCCGCCTTGCCGCCGCAGGCGCACCCTCACGGCCCGAGGACATCGGCGTGACCCCGGCCGATGTCAAGGCGCTGTTCCCCCCGGCGATGTACTACCGCTCCCGCTACACCGTGCTCGACCTCGCCAGCGAGGCGGGGTGGTTCGACGAACTCGTCGACGAGGTGTTCGCCAGCGGTGGGTTCTACGGCTGAGGGCGACGCGATGAAGGCAGCCGGTCCGGTGACCGCGTCACCGGGCGACGATTCTGGGCGGGACGTCTGGACGGCACCGTTCCTGCTCGGCATCGACTACGGCACCGAGAGCTGCCGGGTGGCGATCTTCGACGTCACCGGCCGGGTGGTGTCGTTCGCCTCCACCGGCTACCCGACCAGCTATCCGCACCCGGGCTGGGCCGAGCAGCAGGTCGACGACTGGTACCAGGCCCTGATCGACTCCACCCACGCGGCCATGGCCCGCTCCAGGCTGGGCGCCGCCGACATCGCCGGCATCGGGTACGGGGCGACCTCGGCGACCCTCGTCGCCCTCGACCGTGCCCACCGGCCGGTCCGCCCGGCGATGATGTGGCTCGACGTGCGGGCCAGCGACCAGGCGGCTCGCGCACCGCAGGCGCTGGCGGCGATGGCCCGGCCGGGTCGGGCCCGCGGCGTCCCTGCGAGCGCGGAGATGTTCCCGTTCAAGATCGCCTGGCTGAAGGAGCACGAACCCGACGCCTACCGGCGGACGGCGCACCTGCTCGACGCACCGGACTGGCTCGGGCACCGACTCACCGGGGAACTGCGGGTCAACGAGAACTCGGCGTCGGTGAAGATGTACCACGACCGCACGATCGGCGGCTTTCCGGCGGACTTCTACGCATCGATCGGGTCGGGAGACGGCCTGGAGAAGTACCCGCACCAGGTCCAGCCGCTCGGCACCCCGCTCGGCCGGCTCACCGCCAGCACCGCCGCGGACCTCGGGCTGCGCCCCGGAATTCCGGTGGCCGAGGGTTGCATCGACGCGTACGCCGGGCAGATCGGGCTCAACGTGCTCACCCCGGGACGGATGGCCCTGATCACGGGCTCGTCGCATGCCCTGTTGGGGCAGGCTCCACTCTCGGTTGCCGACAGCGGCATGCTCGGCACCTTCGCCGACGCCGTCATCCCCGGCCAGTGCACGGTGGAAGCGACGCTCGTGTCGTCCGGGTCGTCCCTCAGGTGGTTCCGCGACACCTTCGCCCCCGACCTCGTCGAGGCCGCGGCACGTCAGGGCTCGGTCGCCTATGACCTGCTGAACGAGGCGTCCAGCGCGATTCCGCCGGGCTCGGAGGGCCTCGTCGTGGTCCCGTACTTCCAGGGCACCCGCAATCCCTTCCCCGATTCCCGGGCCCGGGCCGTCGTGTGGGGGCTGTCGTTCAGCCACACCCGAGCGCACGTCTACCACGCGGTGCAGGAGTCGATCTGCTACGCGGTCGCGCACAACCTCCGCTACATGGCCGACAACGGCTACCGGGTCGAGAGCCTGGTGGCCTGCGGTGGGGCGACCCGGAGCGCTCAGTGGATGCAGATGCACGCCGACGTCACCGGACTATCGATCACTCTCACCGAGGTCCAGGACGCCGTCTCACTCGGCGCCTGCGTGATGGCGGCCACCGTCGCGGGCGCGTACGGCTCACTGACCGAGGCGGCGGACGCGATGGTCAGGCCGGTCATGACGATCGAGCCCGACCCCCACCGGCACAAGGAGTACGCCTACTTCGTCGACAGCTACACCCGCACCTATCCCGCCCTCCGTGACCTGCAGCACGACATGAGCGAGCACCTGGCGTCGCCGTCGGGGGACGGAGCGTGAGCGTCGCGCCCCGGAGCACCGTCGCGATGTGACCCATGTGGCCCGTGTCGTCGGCGCCTCGTCACAAGTGCGACGTGCCGGCGCCGGCCGCCGGGAGCAGCCCCGCTGCCCTTCAGCCTGAAGTGAAGGGCGCGGCGGCCTGGACCGTCCCCACCGGCCCGGCCCCGTGGAGGCGACACCATGACGCCCGGAGCGATCCGCACCGAGGACCTCACCAAGCACTTCGGCCGAACGGTCGCCCTGGACGGCCTGACCCTCGAGGTCGGCGATGGGGAGATCTTCGGCTTCCTCGGGCCCAACGCCGCCGGCAAGTCGACGACGATCCGCCTGCTGCTCGGCATCATCAGACCGACGCGCGGCCGCGCCTGGCTCGGGGACATTCCCGTCAGCGACGTGGTTCGGGCGCATCGATCGGTCGGCTACGTGCCCGGGGATGTGGCGCTGTGGCCGCAACTCACCGGCCAGGAAACGCTCGACCTGTTGGGCGGGATGGCGGGCGTCGTCGACGCCTCGTATCGCGACGGGCTGGTCGAGCGCTTCGACCTCGATTCCTCCCGCCGGGTGCGCGCCTACTCGAAGGGCAACCGCCAGAAGATCGCCCTGGTCGCCGCGTTCATGACCCGGCCCCGCATCCTCCTGCTCGACGAGCCCACAGCCGGCCTGGACCCTCTCATGGAAGCGGAGTTCCAGGCGCTCAGTCGGGAGGTCGCGGCCGAGGGATGCACCGCTTTCCTGTCGTCGCACCTCCTCGACGAGGTCGAGGACCTGTGCCACCGGGTGGCCATCCTCCGCGACGGCCACCTCGTCGAGGTCGCCTCCCTGGCCGAACTCCGCCAGTTGACGACGACGATCTTCGAGGCCGAGTTGGCCCGACCCGCGCCGTCGTTCACCGATCTCGCCGAAGTGGTCGCCGTCGAGCCGATGGACGGCGGCGTCCGGGTGACCGTGAACGGGGAACCGGCGGAGGTCATCGCGCGATTGTCGGCGGCGGGGGTTCGACGGCTTCACAGCCGGGCACCCAGTCTCGAGCAGATCTTCCTGACCTACTACGACACCCGGGCGTCCCAGCGCCGTGCGGTCGCCACCGCGCACGGTGACATGGGGCCCCGGGACGCCGTGGGGGACGAGCACCGGTGGCCGACACCATGAACCTGAACCGCCGCCCCCGGCGTCGGCACGGCCGGTGGGGGTGGTCGCCCTGACGCTGGGACTCGCCGGGGAGGCCTGGCCAGGTTCCGGGCTGTTCGGCCTGGGGATGGGCGGCGTGGGCGCCACGTTCGCTGCGTCCACCGCCGTGGTTCCAACGGCGCTGGGAGTCGTCGCCGTGCGACTGCGGGCCGTGCGGGACGTGGGCGCTGCGCTGCTGGCGCCGGCGTCGGATAGGCGACCGCACCTGCACCTGCTCTCCTCCTGTCGGATCTGGGACTCGACGAGGCCCTGACCGTCCGAGGGTTCGTGGCCATGCTCAGTCTCGTGTTGTGCCTGGCCATCGTCGTGCAGGTGGTCTACCGGATCGGCACCGCCCACGCCGAGGAGGAGTCGTCTCGCCTCGACGCCGTGCTAGCCCGGCCCGTGGGTCGCCTGCGCTGGCTCAGCGGTCATGTCCTGCTCGCCGCCGGGGCGGCCGGGCTGAGCCTGTCGGACACCGTGAGTGCGAGCCTCAACACGTTGCCGGTCGTCGCGTTGCTCGCCGGGTTGTCGATCGGGCTCTTCGGCATGGCACCGCGGTTCACGGTGTCCGTGCCGACCGCAGTCATCCTGGCCGGTTTCGTGCTGTACCTGCTCGGCCCCGCCCTGGATTGGCCCACCTGGGCACTCAACCTCTCGCCGTTCACCCACCTCGCGATGGTGCCGGCCGAACCCTGGCGGGGCAGCGCCGCGCTGGCCATGACGGGTATCGGGGCCGTTCTCGGTGGCGTGGGGGCGCTGGGGTTCCGGCGCCGCGACATCACACCCGGCTGAATCGCCCGCAGCGACCGGCGATGGCACGTCGATCGGTCGTGGGGCCGCCGATCCGCGCGGCGGGCCGGGCCACTCGGCGGGTGTGGTGAGCGCGGGCGTCGATGAGAATGCTCTGACCGGCGGTGACGATCGGCCTGTCGCAGCAGATGTTCGGGTTGGCCCAATTGGCCGTACGCGCGGTGGTCTTCCCGCTGATCACGAAGCGGAGATACACGCCGGGGGCGGCGACGTCACTCGTGCTCTGGCTGCCCATCGCGCTCGCGTGGATCCGCGACCAGCAGCGGAACCACGGCGGTCTCTCCGGCCGGCATGTCCTGCTCGCGACCGCGATGGTGGCCGCGTTCTCGGCGGGGGGCATTGTCGGCCCGCTCCAGCCGTTCAAGGGCGACGCCTCCCCCTACGCCTTCGAGGATCGGCAGATCAGGTTGCCCTGACCAGCCGCCCGAACCGCGGCCGCCCCACCCTCCCGACGTTGCGGCTTGGTCTGCAGGATCGAGGCGAGTGGGAGCCTCTCGAGGTGCAGGCCCAGGCAGCCCGGTCGGTCCTACGCTGGAAGTGCGTCCACGCGTGGAGGTGATCGGGGTGCATCCGTTCTACGGTCCGAGCAACCGGCTGATGTCCGCGTCCGATGACCGGGCCAGTGGTCTGATCTCGATGGCCGCCTACCTGGCCTTCTGGGCGGCCGCGCTCGTGCTCGCCAAACGTGAGGTCGACGCCCGGTGGCCCCGGCGTCCCGGTGGCGATGGCGCGTCCGACCCGGCGATCACCGTGGTGCGCGACCGGTTCGCGCGCGGTGACATCGACGAATCGCAGTTCCGGGCCATGGTGCGGGTTCTCCGCGATCCGGACGGGCAACCATGACTCCCGCGCCAGCGGCAGGTCCAGGCCCTCGGGCCTGGCTGGGGTTGGGGTGGTTCGGGCTGACGACGGTGCTGTTCCACAGGCGCGATCCGATCATCGGATCGGTGATCGTCACCGACCGCTGTAACCTCGCCTGTCGGCACTGCGCGGTCGCGAACCTGCGACGCGTCGACTACCCGTTCGAGACCCTCCGCCGCGACCTGCGACGGCTGTACGCGCAGGGGGTGCGGATCCTGCTGCTCTACGGCGGCGAGCCGATGCTGTGGCACGACGGGGAACGGACGCTACGCGACGTCATCGACGAGGCTCGCTCCATCGGGTTCCCCTGGGTGTGCCTGGTCACCAACGGGACCCGTGGCGTCGATCTGCCCGAGGCACACCTGGTCCTGGTCAGTGTCGACGGGACGCGCGAACACCACGACGCGATCCGCGGGCGAACATACGACCGGGTGCTGGCCAACATCGACGCCGCGACATCGGCCAACCTCGTCCTGTACATGGCCGTCAACCGGATGAACGTCGACGACGTCGAATACGTGGCCCAGCTGGCTGCCTCGCTGCCGACGGTGCGAGGGGTGTCCTACAACATGCACACCCCGTACCCCGGCACGGAAGCGCTCGCCCTCTCCCCCGAGCAGCGCCGCGACGTCTGCGAGCGCATCGCGGCCCTGATCCGCGACGGCTACCCGGTGCTGAACCTGGCGTCCGCGCTGCCACGGATCGCGGACCTCACCGCGCCACGGCCCTGCCCCCAGTGCGTCCTGGTCGAGGACGGCGTGCAGTGGACCTGCGGACGGTGCATCGAGATCCCGGGCCTGTGCGATCAGTGCGGGTTCTTCTTCGCGAGCGAACTGTCGCTGCTCTTCCGCGGCGATCGCCGCGTCGTCCTCGAGATCCTGCGCCGTCACCGGTCCTATCTGGGCCGGCCCCCGGACCGGCGGAGACTCCACACCGGCGTGGGGCGACGAATGCCCCCGCGATGGCCGCGGGCAGCAACCCCACCCGCAGGCGCGCGGTGAACGATCCGCGCCAGAACGTGAATCGCGCCGACGTGGTGCTCGGCACGATCAAGACCAGCAGGGGAACGAGGACCGCGAGGCCCACGCCCAGGGGGCGGACCATGCGGCCCGCGAGAGTCTGCCGAACCGGCCTCCGGGTGGCGCGGCCGGGGTCGTCACGGCACGAGCACCACTTCGCCGACGCCCCGGGTGTCGTTCACCCGCGCTCATCGACCCGAGCACCGGTCACACCCGGCCGCTTCCGCAGCCGCTGGGACGCTCAGCCTTCGGATGGGTCACCCGTGACGGAGCCTGCTCGGATCACGATGCCGACGGGGGTCCCGGCTCGACCGGCTGGTACTCGAAGCTCGGCCCGACGTAGTTCACCGGTCCGGGCTTCGGGTTGGGCAGGCCAGCCGTCATGGCCCGTGCCTGTCCCTTGAGCGACATCATCAGCCCGATCGCCCGGTTGAACTGCTCCGGGGTGTTCTGCCCGTTGACCAGCTGGTGCAGCGCCTTGAGCAGACTCGTGTACGTGTAGTTGAACGTGTCGTTCAGGAACGCCTGCTGTCCGCTGTACGTGCCGCGCGCGGGATCGTCGGGGATCGGGTACACCCCCGCGGTGTCGAGCGGGACCAGCGCACCCGAGAACGTGTACCGGTCGTCGGGCGACTTCCCGTTCGGGTTGGGGACGAGCCGCCGTCCCTTCTGGATCTCCTGGAAGCGGTAGTAGTGCGCGTAATCCGTGCCGAACGTCTCCTCGGGCCCCTTGGCCGTGCCCTCCCCCTGGTCGACGATCACGGTGATCGCCTGCTGCGCCGAGGCCACGTCGGTCACCACGACCGCCTCGTTCATCAGATCGGGGCCGATCTGATACCTCGGACCGGCAACGAACAGACTCTCGCCCACACGTCCGATCGCCGCCGAGATCGCCTGGTAGAACGACCCGATGGTGACCACCGGTTCGGCCGCCGCGAGGGCCTGGTAATGGTGGGGGTCCTCCGGCTCCTCGATCTCGAGGAACGTGTCGAGCTGGGCCATCGAGAACGGTCGCAGGTGCACGGTCAGTTGGCCCTCCACCCCTCCGGGCAGCGGTCCGGGGAAGGTGGGGATGAAGCCCGGCTCGTCGATCACGGGCGACCGACCGATGGCGTTCAGCACGTTGCAGGCCAGCGTCATGTGCAGCATCTCCTCGACCACGACGGAATCGATGATCTCCGCGATCGCGTCGTTGCTGCCGGGGACGAGCGAGTAGAGGGAGTAGAGGTAGGTCGGGATGGTGGCGTGCTCCAGTTCGACCGCATGCTGGAGCGCGGTGGCGATCGCCGCCGGATCGGGCTGGTCGGGCAGCAGGTCTTCGATCAGCGCCTTCTGCAGTTGAATCATGACGATCTCCCTAGTGCTGTTGCATGACCAGGCGACGGGCCGCGGCCGCCGTCTTGCCACCCTGGGCGTACTTGCTGGCGGCAGCGGCGTCCGGCGCGCGGGACTCGCCGTGAACCTGGGCGGCCGCCGGGGCCGGAGCCGCCGGGACGGCGTCCCCCTCGCGGGGATCGGCGAGGAACGCCATGATCGCGGCGCGCTTGGCGGGGGAGAGGTCGCGGGTGACCGGCATGTGATTCGGGTCGTCGACGGGAAGCCCGAAGGCGAGCCGGAGAAGCCACGCGTTGCCGACCACGCTGGCGTACCCGCCGAGGTCGAGGAAGCGGCTCATCACCGGATAGAGGTTGGCGTACTGCCGGAAGATCGGCTCGACATCGGCCCAGGTGGGCGGTGTGTGTGGCGCCGACCAGGCGCTCCAGATCAGGAAGCTGATGAAGTCCCACTGGTTGACCGGGCCGGCGGCCAGTGACCGGTCGACGAACGACGGGCGGACCCCGTAGACCTGACCGTCGATGCCGTAGTCCTTGCCGTCGTTGAACCACCGGACGTTGCCGGGGTCGCCGCACGTGAACTGCAGCCTCGCGACACCGTTCGCGTCGGTCGTCGCGGTCGCCGGAATGGGCACAGCCGACAGTGGCTCGCCCACCGGCGGTGACGCCCCGGCGAACGGCGGCTGGTCGGGGGTGGGCTGCAGTTGCCCGTTGTCGATGGCGAAACCGACCTCGGTGTCGGCGAGGGGCCGCCCGAACCTCATCGCGCACACGGCCGCATCGACCCGATCACCCGGGCTCAGCCGGTACACGAAATCGTCGGCGCGCAGGTAGGCCCCGCTGGGCGATTCCTGGGTGGAGACCTGGTTCTGCGTGTTGACGATGGCCAGGGGCCGTTCGGCGACCTGGGCGCGCTGATCCGCGGTGAGGGGGAGACTGACAACGCCCGCCGTCGTGGCGTACCAGTCCGGCTGCGTGTAGATCGTGGCGGGGACGATACCGAGCGCGTGAACCGCGGGGGCATCCGCGCCCTCGGGTGTGAGGTAGCCGACCGTCAGGTCGCCGATGTTCGCGATGGGGCCGCCCGCGATCGTGGTCGGCAGGGCGTTGCCGAGATCCAGGAGCAGCGACTCCGCCTGCTCGTCCACCCGGGCGCAACAGAAGTTCAGCAGGCCCGCCGGCCGGAAGAAGTTGCCGTTCGTGCCGGCACTGCTCATGAAGTGGCGCCCGAGCACGATGTGACGCGGCTCGCTCGCCGACTGCGGGCCGATCGTTCCGACCAGTCGGCCGCACATGAAGTCGGGGGAGCCGAACGACAGGTTGATCCCGTCCATGTTGAACTTGATCGACAGCATGGTGGCGGCGGCCGCGGCCTGCAGCGCGCTCAGGAACGGGGAGTCGTCGATGTCGCCCCATTCGAGGTTGGTCAGCACCGATTGCCAGTAGGCGCCCGCGTTCGTGTCCCCGCCCCCGGGTGTGAGGCCCCTGTCCCAGATGTCGGTGAAGGCGCTGGGTTCGAAGTCGCCGCGCATCAGCGTGTTGCCGGCGGCATCCGCGATGCGCACACTGAGTCCGAAGATCTGCGACGTCAGTTGCTGTTCCGGGTCGAGATCGACCAGCTTCGCCGGAACGGCCGTGTCGGAGTCAGCGACGATGTAGCTGAGCACCGGGTCGGTCGCGGTGACCTCCCCGGACGGCAGGTGGGCGGCGGTGATCCTGCACCCGAGCAGGCGGAACGTGCCGTCGCCCTGCGGGTTGAACCACCCGTTCGGCGGGGACATGTTCGGGCCCTGCATCTGTTGGTACTCGGCCTTGAACGCGGCGTTGTTGAAGTGGGCCGCGTCGTTGTTGACCGTCGACACATTCGTCTGGAACTGGCCGGAGAAGTGCAGCCGCAGTCCGCTGAGGTAGCTCATCGGTGACCTCCTGTCGTGGGCGCCCAGCCATCGGTTCGGGCGGCCCGGATCGTGGTGCGTTACGAAGGGAACGGGGTGACCAGGCCGATCGCGAAGCCATCGGGATCGGTGAACATGGCGAAGTGGTAGCCGTCGAGCGTGGACGGTGGCATCAGCCTCGCGGCACCGGCCGCGACGGCGCGCTCGAGGGTGGCCTCGAGGTCGTCGACCAGCAGGTAGAAGTTGGTGCCCGGCTGCATCCCCGGCGCGCCGGCGTCCGCCTGACCGATGCCGCCGAGCAGGGGTGGCGTGCCGGCGGGGAAGTGGACGTAGGAGAAACCCTCGGATCCCCTGGCGTAGCTCCAGCCGAACACGTCGCGGTAGAACGCCGTTGCCGTGGGGGCGTCCGGGGACATGACCTCGAACATGACCGCGGGATGACGGTTGGGCTCGGACGCCGCGTGCGCGGCCGGGCGGGAGGTCCCGGCGTCCCGGACGAACCCCGCCTGGCGCGTCAGGAACGTGACGGTGGTGTAGGGCCTGCCGTCGACCCCCACGAACGCGTCGCCGTAGCGCGACACGAACCCGGTGAAGTTCGGCCCGGACACGTGACTTCGGAAGCTCTCCGGGGACGCGTACTCCTCGAAGAACAGCAGCGTCTGCGGATCGGTGGGCGGGAGCGCCTGCAGGCCGGCGTCCGAAGTGAACGGCCGGTGCACCAGATACGTGAGAGTGCCCGGCTCGCTGGCCTCGATGGCGGGGACGAGTTCTTCTCGGATGGCGGCGATGATCGAGTCCTCGGCGCCGGGGACGATGTACCAGCGTGAGGTGAGACTCACTCGGTTGTCTGAGGTCAAGGCCACCTCCGCGTCATCGGCACCGTCAGGTCGACACACCAGGTCGCGCCCGTCGCGGGGGAGCGCGGTTCGGGTCGAGGACCCGAAGGAACGGTTGACGTCCGAGGGCGCATCGACGCCGCTCCCACTTCGATGATTGCGATGATTTGAACTTACAGGAGGAGATGACGATCCGGGAAGAGCCGGAGGCCGGTTCACCAACATGTCACCCGCTGCCAACCCGCCAAAACCCGCGCATCGCACTCCCGGTCGACTCCTCCTCACCCCTGTCGAGCGGACCGATCGGGCCGCCGTTCAGAGGAGGAGTAATGCCGTACGTCATGGAGGGAACGATCCGGGGGCCCTGTGCGACGGGTGCGCACCGGGCAGGCAGAACATCGGCCCCTGCTCCTGCGTGGACCTGTGCCCCGACACCGTCGACGGCGACTCGGCGTCCGACCACGTGGTGTTCAGCGGGCCGGTGAGCCTCCCAGGCGACTGCCCGTTGGTGGACACCGGAACGGGGAACCCCTGGAATGGCGCTTCACGCTCGGCGAGTGCACCTGGTGCTGTGCCGAGGTCCCCGACGAGCTCCCGTCAGTGGCTCCCACCGCTCCCCTGACCGGTCTGACCCAGCTCGGGTCCGCCCATGTCGGCTCCGTCTTCTGAACCGACGGCAACGGGGTCACCCAGTCCGAGTCCGTCGTCGTCGCCGACTCCGATCGGGACGCCGACGGATGGATCCGGCCGGCGACGCACAAGACCGTCACCGTGCCGTTGTACGACCCGCTCGGCGGGTTGGCCAGGGGGGACGCCGGGCGCAGCCTGAGGATGGCGGAACAGGAACCTATCCGGCGCCGGGCTCGATCGGGCCCGGTCGCCCGCCCGCCGGTCAGTCCCCGGCGGCGTCGCCCGGGCCGAGCGGGGCCCCGGGCGCCAGCGCGATCTCGGCGAATCGAGTGCCGATGAGGTGGTGCGCATCGGTACCCGGGTGCAGGGCGTCCGGCAGCGGCAGTTCGTCGGCGTCCACCGCGCCGTACAGGGACAAGCCGTCGAGATGGTGGAGGTTCGCGTCGTCGGCGCGGGCCTCCACGACCCTTCGGAGAGCATCGCGGATCACCTCGAGGGTCAGGCGTCCCTGAGCGATGTCCCCGGATTCGCCGGTCGCGAGGAAGGCCACATGGTCCGTTCCCAGGGTTTCGGGGTCTCCCGCGCCCGGGCCGGGCGTGGTCTCGTGGATGCCGCAGAAGATCGGGGAGATGAGCATCAGGGACGTGGTGGGATGCCCGTCGCGGATGGTGTCGAGGAATCCGTGCACCGCCGGCACGAAGGCCCGCAGCCGCATGGCGTCGAGGTTGACGACGTTGATGCCGAGCTTGACGCTGATGACGTCCGCGGGTGTGTCGCGGATGACCCGTGCGAGAAAGGGGTCGACCAGGGCGCTGCCGCCGAGACCGAGGTTGCGCAGGTGCACGTCGCCGCGCGCCGCGCGGCCACGGCCGGCCAGGTCTGGCTCGGTGCCAGGGCGTTCGACCCCTGGCTGATCGAGCTTCCGTGATGCATCCAGACCCGCTGGGGACGACGCTCAGCCTCGACGGGGCGGTCGGTGCGCAGGGCGATGAGTTCGACGGATTCGTTGTGGGGCAGCCACAGCTGGACGCTCTTGGCCCGGTGACCGAGGTTGGCGACGACCGTCGTGTGGCTCGGTCCATGGTGGGCGCTGGAGGCGCCGCTCCGCAGGTCCACGTCGATGTGTGAGGCCGAGGTTGAGAACTCCACCCGGACGCCGGAGGGCTGCGCCTCCATGGCGGGTGGTTGCGAGTCGGGGAACTGCCGCCGCACCCACCGGGGAGCCGGTGGGGGCCACCCCGAGAGATGTCGGCTCGAGGTCGGCGATGCCCCCGCACGAGGTCAGGGGTGAGTGTGGTCGAGATCATCAGGGTCTCCTTCGCGTGGCCAGGTGCTGAGGGCCCGGTCGAGGGCGTCCACCGCCGCCGTCCAGGACGCGCCGACGGCGTCGGGCCGGTGGTCGAACGCCCGTGAACCGCTCAGCGCGAGGAAGCCGTTGACCGTCGCGCCGACGAGACGTGCCGCGTGCACGAGGTGCTCGTCGGGGACCGGGTATCCCCGCAGGATGGCAAGGGTCAGGGACGCCACCCGCGCTGCGTCGGGCGATCCCGCTGCTTCGGGCGATCCCGCTGCCGCGGGGGACGCCGGCCTCTGCAGGGCGGCCCACGACCCCGGATGCTCCGCCGCGTAGGCGCGGTGCGCGTCGGCCAGGCCCCGGAGCGCGGCCCGGCCGGACCGTCCTGCGACTCCCTCGGTGATGCGGGTCGCGACGTCGCCCAACGCG
>JAJXWF010000022.1 GCA_021781735.1 Actinomycetes bacterium | reverse complement strand
GTAGCCGCCGCTCGCCAGCACGACGACGTCGGCCGTCCACGGCTTGATCTCGCCGGTGACCATGTCGCGGGTGACGATGCCCCGCGCGACGCCGTCGACCGTGATCAGTTCGATCATCTCGTGTCGGGTGTGCATGTGCACGGTGCCCGCACCGACCTGACGTTCGAGGGCCTGATAGGCGCCGATGAGCAGCTGCTGGCCGGTCTGGCCGCGGGCGTAGAACGTGCGCTGCACCTGGACGCCGCCGAAGGAGCGGGTGTCGAGCAGGCCACCGTACTCGCGGGCGAACGGGACGCCCTGGGCCACGCACTGGTCGATGATGTTCGCGCTGACCGCGGCGAGGCGGTAGACGTTGGTCTCGCGCGAGCGGTAGTCGCCCCCCTTGACCGTGTCGTAGAACAGACGGTAGGTGGAGTCGCCGTCGTTGCGGTAGTTCTTGGCGGCGTTGATCCCCCCCTGAGCGGCGATCGAGTGGGCCCGGCGCGGTGAGTCCTGGTAACAGAAGTTCTCGACGTTGTAGCCGGCCTCGCCGAGCGTCGCCGCGGCGGCGCTTCCGGCGAGGCCGGTGCCGACGATGATCACCGTCATCTTGCGCCGGTTGGCGGGGTTGACCAGCTTCGCCGTGAACTGCCGCTCGGGCCACACCTTCTCGATGGGCAGGCCGGTCGGGGCCTTGGTGTCGGCGATCTCGTCGCCGACCCGCCAATAGGGGGTCTCGGTGGTGGGGACGGTCTCGGCCGGGGTGTCGCGGTCGGTCACTGTGGTGGCGGACATCAGCCAATCACTCCAAACAGGATGAGGAACGGCGGGAGCATGAAGCCGACGAACAGCAGGGCGGCGACGATCCACGAGAGGATCAGCAGCACCGAGCGTGCCTTGGGGCTCGTGTTGGCTCCGAGGGTGGTGAAGGCGCTGTAGAAGCCGTGGGAGATGTGCACGCAGACGGCCACCATCGAGACGAAGTAGATGAGCACGACCCACCACTGGCTGAAGCCGGCCAGCACCGCGTGGTAGGGGTCGAGCTTGGAGCCCGTCTTGTAGCCGAACTTGAGCACCTGGGCGGTGAACTGCAGCAGGTGCATGATCACGAACAGCACGATGATGATTCCGCCCCAGAGCATGGTGCGGGCGGCGTAGGACTGCTCCATGTAGCGCCGGGTGGTGTAGCGCTTGCTGCCCACGTTGCGGTGCCGGCGGTCGGCGAGTTTCACCGCCGACCAGATGTGCAGCACCACGGCGGCCGTGAGGAGGATGCGGAAGCACCACAGGAAGAACATGTGCGGCAGAACCGGATAGAACAGGTTCTGGAGGATGTTGGCGTAGGCGTTGAACTCCACGCCGCCGTCGTTCAGCAACAGCTTGAGGTTGCCGAACATGTGCATGAGGAGGAAGGCGACGAGGATCAGCCCGGTGACTGCCATCACGGCCTTCATCGCGACAGTGGACCGGACCGCGCGCTGGTGCGGGGTGAGAGTGGTAATTGTCACAGACAGCACCCTAGCCAACCATCCTGCCCTCGGCGCACGTGGGTGTGGTGTGTGTTGTGCCGCCGGGCCACCGGCAGGCTAGGCGGTGTCGGGTGCGAGAAGGTCCGGGCGGCGCTCACGGGTGAGTTCCCGCGCCCGCTCGCGGCGCCACTGCGCGACCCGCTCGTGGTGGCCCGAGAGCAGCACCTCGGGCACGTCGAGGCCTCGCCACGTGGGGGGCTTCGTGTAGACGGGGTACTCGAGCAGTCCGTCATGACCCGGGCTGTAAGACTCTTCGACCAGGGATTCCGGGTTGCCCAGCACCCTGGGGATCAGCCGGACGATCGCCTCGATCATCGCCAGCGCGGCGACCTCACCGCCGTTGAGCACGTAGTCGCCGATGCTCACCTCGCGGACCTCGATCCGGGTCGACGCGTGATCGATGACCCGGTGGTCGATGCCCTCGTAGCGCCCGCAGGCGAAGATCAGCCGCCCGTAGGCGGACAGTTCCGCAGCCATCGGCTGGGTGAACGGCACCCCCGACGGGGTCGGGACGATGAGCGCGGTCGGGGCGGATCGGTCCCCGGCGAACGTGGCGTCGGCGGGTGGGGGCGTCGCGCGTGCGGAGGGCTCGTCGGTGAGCAGGTCGTCGAGGCACTCGCCCCACGGCTCCGGCTTCATGACCATGCCCGCGCCGCCACCGTACGGCGTGTCGTCGACGGTGCGGTGCCGGTCGTGGGTCCAGCCTCTCAGGTCGTGAACGGCGACCGAGATGATGCCCGCCGCTGCCGCCTTGCCGACCAGCGACAGGGACAGGGGCGAGAAGTAATCGGGGAAGATCGAGACGATGTCGAGCCGCATCAGTGTTCCGGATTCGCCGTCTGCGCGTCGTCGGCCTCGTCGCTGAGCAGTCCGGGCAGGTCGACGATGTCGAGTACCCGCTCGTCGAGGTCGACGTGCGGGACGAGTGCCGCGACGAACGGAACCATTCGTTCCCCCTGGGCGGTGGCGAGCACCAGCAGGTCCTGAGGGCCGAGGTGAACCACCCCGGTGACACTGCCCACCCTCTGGCCGTCGACGCGGGCGGCCAGGCCGATCAACTGGTGGTCGTAGTACTCGTCGTCGTCATCGGGACGGGTCTCGGCGGGGACGCGCGCCACCAGCACCGTTCCGCGCGCGTGCTCGACGGCGGTGCGGTCGGAGAGTTCCGCGAACCGGACGACGAGTCGCTGGCCGTGCCAGGCGGCCCGGGTGACGGTGTACGGCCGTCCGTCCTGTTCCCCGCGCAGTTCGGTCTCGACGGCGAAGCGTCGGTCGGGCTCGTCGGTGCGCACATCGATGACCACATCACCCTGGAGGCCGTGGGCGCGACCGATCACGCCCACCACGACCTCGACGAACTCGCTCATCTGATCCTTCCGATCGGTGGCCGGTGGCCTCGTGGGCTCGGCGGCGGCTGAACCACGACGGTGCCCCGCACCGTGGAGGTACGGGGCACCGTGGAGTGATGCTAATGGCGACGGCGGGCGTGCGGACAACCGGTCAGCGCCGCCGGCCGCCCTGGTGGTCGACGTCGACGAAGTCGACCCTGACCGACTCTTGCCCGGCCAGCGCGCCGACGACCGTGCGCAGCGCGGAGGCGGTACGGCCCTGACGCCCGATGACCTTGCCGATGTCCTCGGGATTGACTCGGACCTCGAGCATGCGCCCACGACGCAGGTCGAGATCCTTCACGCGCACATCATCGGGGTGGGTGACCACGCCGCGCACGAGGTGCTCGAGGGCCTCGGCCAGCATGGTCACGCCTCGTCTGCGGCGTCGGCGGCTCCGGACTCGTCGCTCGCCTGCTCGGCCTTGGCGCTCTTACGGGTCGAACTGCTGATCGCGGTGCTCGAGGACTCGTCCCTGGCTTCGGCCAGTGCGGCGTTGAAGGCCGCCAGCTTGTCCCGCTTCTGCGGCTGCGGATCGATGCCCGACGGCGACGTGTCGCCGGTGAACTTCTGCCAGTCGCCGGAGCGCTTCAGCAGGGCGACGACGGCCTCCGTGGGCTGAGCGCCCACGCCGAGCCAGTACTGGGCCCGCTCGGAGTCGACCTGGATCACCGACGGGTCGTTCTTCGGGTGGTACAACCCGATCTCTTCGATGGCACGGCCGTCACGCTTGGAGCGCGAATCCATGACGACGATGCGGTAGTGCGGCGAGCGGATCTTGCCGAGCCGCTTCAAGCGAATCTTGGTTGCCACGTGGGTGGAGTCTCCTGTTGGACGTCCGGACGTGCCAGGGGCAGCGTCCGGATTGATGGATGGAGCGTCAGATGCGTGTGGGGACACGCGCCGACGCGCCGGATGGACCCAGCCGACGGGGTGAGAGGGCACCGACGGCACAGATGCACCGCCCATTCTGCCATGACGGCTCGGGATGAGTCGAACCGGACGTTCCTGACCCGGTCGCCTGCGCTGCGGCGCCGCCACCGACACCCCGCCGGGACGTGCGCCCGTTCCCGAGGTGCCGGCCCCCGCGCTCCCGGGTCTTCGCCCCGTGGCCGCCGCGTGCCACACTGGAATCAGCCGGTCGATGAACGACCTCGATCCGCAGCCCACCGTTGCCGCGTGTGCCCGGCCGACCCGATCACCGGGGATGTGATTGGGCGAACGTTCGAGCATCCGTCATCCGAGACGGTGGCCCTTCGGGTGTGCGCCGTCCAAACCGTCGAACCGCGCCGAGGTTGGCCGAGGAGGCGTGCCATGCCCACCCAGTTGGACATTCGCGAGCGCGAGCAGACCGAACTGCTCACCCTCGTCGATGACATCCTGCGTCTCGATTGGGACGCCGCAGGGCCGGATCGCCGCGGCGAGGAACACCAGGGGATGCTCGTGAGCTATCTGGTGGAGGGCGACCGGTTGGACGAAGTGATCGTCAGCCTGCCAGACGATGAGCGCGTCTACCTCGCGGTCCTGGGCGAGCTTCTGGGGCGGGGCACCGAGATCGCCACATGTCGGCGGCGGGTGCACCGGTGGCTGACCGGAGGCCGTGAGGTGCTGCTCGACGCCTGCTGCGACTCGGGTTGCCGTCTCATCGTCGACTGACCCGACGCCATCGCTCGTGTCTGCGCGGCGCGGGGGGTCACGGCGTGCTGGTGGCTGCGACGTCGGCCGCGGTCGGACGCGGGCGACTCGACACGGAGCCGGGGTGGCCCCACTCGTCGCGCCCGAGCTTGGCCATCGGCGCCAGCGCCGCGAACTCGATGTGCGGATCCTCATTCGCGAGGACCGAGGGGTCGGCCGCGACGCACACGACGTCACCCATGATCACGAAGCAGTTGCCCACCTCGACGACGTCGCGCAGCCGGCACTCGAACGACACGGGTGATTCGGCGACCCGCGCCGGCGCGACCATCGACGCGGGTTCGCGGGTGAGGCCCGCGGCGTCGAACTCGCTCTCGTCGGGCGGGTAGGGTCCGGACGTCTGGTTGACCTGCTCGACCAGTGGTTCTGGGCTGACGTTGACCACGAACTCACCGGTCTCGCGCACGTTGCGCAGCGTGTCCTTGACCCCGATCGAGGTGAACATGATCACGGGCGGGTTGACCGACGCGACGCTGAAGAAGCTGTGGGGAGCCAGGTTGTCGACCCCGGCCGCGGATCTGGTGGAGACCCACGCGATCGGACGCGGCACGATCCCGGATGTCAAGAGCTTGTAGGGCGCCGGCGGAACGAGGTCGGCGATGACGAAGTCGCGCTTGCTCACGGCGCGAGCCTATGCCCCATGGGGTGTCGCCGGGGCCACGACCCCGCCCTTGATGACGACCAGGACGGGGTGCCTGACGGCCGCCGGATCCCGCCGGGGGTCGGTGGCGTAGATGACCAGGTCGGCGGGGGCCCCGTCGACGAGACCGGGACGCCCGAGCCAGCTGCGGGCCCGCCAGGATGCGGCTCCGAGGGCGAATTCGATGCCGCCGACCGCCGCCAGCAACTCGATCTCGCGGCCGATCAGCCCGTGGGGGACCGAACCGCCGGCGTCGGTCCCGGCGTAGACGCGGACGCCGGCGTCGATGGCCGACCCGATGGTCTCGAGGCGACGCCCATGCAGGGCCCGCATGTGGGCGGCGTAGCGGGGGAAACGCTCCTCGGCCTGGCCGGCGATCGCGGGGAAGTTCTCGAGGTTGACCATCGTCGGGACCAGTGACACGCCCCGTTCGGCCATCAGCGCGATGGTCGCGGTGTCCAGGCCGGTGCCGTGTTCGATGCCGTCAATGCCCGCGCGCACCAGCTGCGCGGCCGATTCCTCGCCGAAGCAGTGGGCGGTGACCCGCACCCCGAGCTCGTGGGCCCGGGCGATGGCCGCGGCGGCGACGTCGTCCGGCCACAGCGGCGTCAGATCGCCGATTTGTCGGTCGATCCAGTCACCCACGAGCTTGACCCAGCCATCGCCCCGTGCCGCCTGGCGTTCGACCGCGGTGACGAGTTCGCCCGGGTCGACCTCGTCGGCGTAGTGACGGATGTAGCGCTGGGGGCGGGCGATGTGGCGGCCCGCGCGGATGATCTCGGGCAGGTCGGGCCGGTCATCGATCCATCGGGTGTCGCTCGGGGATCCGGCGTCACGGATCAGCAGGGTGCCGGCGTCCCGGTCGGTGAGAGCCTGGCGTTCGCTCGTGTCGTGCTTGACCGGCCCGTCGGGGCCGAGGCCGATGTGGCAGTGCGCATCGACCAGCCCTGGGAGGATCCACGCGTCGTGGGCGATGGTGGTGGCGTCGGCGATCGGGTGGGTGTGGACGCGGCCACCGCTGATCCACAGATCACCCGGCTCGGCCCCGGGCAGGACGGTGCCGTGGACGTGCCAGACGCCCGGCCCGATGGCGGCGACGGTCGGCTCCGGGGCGTGCCCGTGGGTGGTGCCGTCGTGGGTGTGCAGGAACGGCGTCGGGAGCCGGGTCGCGCGCATGTCCCCATCGTGGCATCGTGACGGATGCCGCGAACGGTGCTCGGGCGACGATTTCCCCCGTCATGCCGCGGCATGGCAGACTGGTGGGCTGTTGCTCCGCCGCACCGGCTCCTGCCACAGGGGGAATCGTCCGGACGCGCTGAGCCCCGAGTTCATCACCGATCGAGGTGACCTGTGGCACTGGCGAGGATGCATCATGAGCAAGCTCATCGAGGCCGTTGACGCGGCGTCACTGCGGGACGATCTGCCGAAGTTCCGCCCCGGCGATTCGGTGCGGGTTCACGTGCGGGTCATCGAAGGCAACCGGTCCCGCGTGCAGGTGTTCGCGGGCGTGGTGATCTCCCGCACCGGCGGCGGGATCAACGAGTCCTTCACCGTGCGCAAGGTCAGCTTCGGAACCGGCGTCGAGCGGACCTTCCCCCTGCACAGCCCGATCATCGAGAAGATCGAGGTGGAGCGCCGGGGCGATGTGCGTCGCGCCAAGCTCTACTACCTGCGCGGGCTGCGCGGGAAGGCAGCCAAGATCAAGGAGAAGCGCGACATCTGAGTTGCGCACCTGACGACGGCGGGTCCTTCGGGGCCCGCCGTCGTCGTTTCGGTGACGCGCGAGCCCTCTCGGGACGCCGCTTAGAATGGCGACGCGACGAGCAATCGCGGGGCGTCACTCCCTGTCCCGCGGAAACCCCGGAAGGACTGCCCGTGATCCGTGACGCCCCCCGGTCCGATCCAGAGGTCTCCGGCGACGGCACAGGTCAGCGGGGGCGTCGGGCGCGGCGTCCGTCGTTCGCCCACCGGCTCGCCCGCGGCGCGCTCGAAGTCCTGATCATCTTCGTCGGGGCGCTGCTGATCTCCTCGGCGTTGCGCACGTGGGTCGGGCAGATGTTCATCATCCCCTCGGGGTCGATGGAGAACACGCTGAAGATCAACGACCGGGTGGTCGTGTCGAAGTTCACCCAGTTCAAGCGCGGGGACATCGTCGTGTTCATCGACCCGGGGAACTGGCTCGAGACTCCGCCGGAGGCGCGAACCGGCTACAAGAAGCTGCTCGAGGACATCGGGCTGTTGCCCTCCACCGCAACCAACCACCTCATCAAACGGGTCATCGGCCTTCCGGGTGACGATGTGAAGTGCTGCGACGTCCGGGGTCGGATCACGGTCAACGGCGTGGCGCTCAACGAGAGCTCCTACCTGTACTCGAAGAACGGCGTCCAGGTCGCGCCGGCCACCGTCCCCTTCGAGGTGGTGGTGCCCGCGGGGCGGATCTTCGTCATGGGCGACCACCGCAACGCCTCCGGCGACAGTCGATGCCATCTCGCGGACATCAGCAACAACGGCCAGCCCCAGGGCATGAACGCCTTCGTCCCCATCTCCGACGTGGTCGGGCCGGCGGTCGCGATCGTCGCGCCCCTCGACCGGATCCGATTGCTGACCCAGCCGAGCACGTTCAAGAACATCCCCAACCCGACCCGGCCGCCCCCGGCGGAGCCGACGATCATCCCCAAGGGGGTCGGCTGCTAGTGACCACGATTCGGCCCGGCCGGGGGATGTTCGGATACGAGCGTGCCCTGGCCCGCGCCGGCCTCGCCCCGATCGCCGGGGCCGATGAGGCCGGACGTGGAGCCTGTGCGGGCCCGCTCGTGGCCGCGGCGGTCATCCTGTCGGATGCCCGCTCGAGGCGCATCGACGGGCTGCGGGACTCCAAGCAGCTCACGCCAGCGGCACGCCGGCGCCTTCACGACGAGATCCTGGAGAAGGCCGAGTCGGTGGCCTGGGTGCGGGTCGAACCGGCCGAGTGCGACCGCCTGGGGATGCACCAGGCCAACCTGCAGGCCCTGCGCCGCGCGCTACTGCGCCTCGACACGTCCGCCCAGTTCGTGCTCACCGACGGATTCGCGGTGTCCGGTCTCGGGGTACCCGGGCTGGCCATGTGGAAGGGCGACCAGGTCGCCGCGTGTGTGGCCGCCGCCTCGATCGTCGCCAAGGTCACCCGTGACCGGATCATGGCCGACTACGAGGGGCAGTACCCGGGCTACGACTTCGCCGTGCACAAGGGGTATTGCACCACGCTGCATCAGAGTCGGCTGGACGCGCTCGGGCCCAGCGCCATTCATCGCTGGTGCTTCGACAATGTCGTGCGCGCGGCCAGTAGAGTGGCAGCACCATGAGCACCGATGACCTGGAGCAGTACGAGAGCAAGCTCGAGCTGGATCTCTACCGGGAATACAAGGACGTCGTCGGCATCTTCACCTACGCGGTCGAGACCGAGCGACGTTTCTACCTGTGCAACGCGGTCGACCTCAAGGTGCGCACCGAGGGCGGCGACGTCTACTACGAGGTGTCCATGGGCGACGCCTGGGTGTGGGACATGTACCGGCCTGCCCGGTTCGTCAAGTCGGCCAAGGTCCTCACCTTCCGCGACGTGTCGATCGAGGAGATCTCCCACTCCGACCTTCAGGTGCCCGACGACAAGTAGTCGTTCCCGCCGTTCATCTGTGGATGACCGGGTCCGCCGCAGCATGCGCTGGGGATAACCCCCCGGCGGAGGGCCGTCCTCCAGACAGTCATGTCGGAGGTGAGCGACATGACATCGTCGAATCGGCGGTACGGCGCCCGTTCCGGGCCGCATGACCAGGCTCTCGGCCGCTGGGGTGAACAGACCGCAGCCGTCTATCTCGAACGGCTCGGGTGGCGGATCATCGACCGCAACTGGCGCTGCGACATCGGAGAACTCGACCTCGTGGCCCTCGACCCGGGGGTTCACCCGACGCTGGTGTTCGTCGAGGTCAAGGCCCGGGCCGGTCTGGGGTACGGGCATCCTCTCGAGGCGATCACCGTGGTGAAGCAGCGACGGCTCCGCGACCTCGCATGGCGATGGCTTCGGGAGCACGACCCCAAGGCGGCGCGGGTGCGGATCGACGGCATCGGCGTGCTGTGGCGCCCCGGGGGCGAGCCCGAGATCGTGCACGCCCGGGGGCTCGCATGACCAGCGCGTCGGCCTGGTCGGTGGCCCTGCTCGGCATGGACGGCCAGATGGTCGAGGTCGAGGCCGCCATCGGCGGGGGGCTGCCACGCACGATCATGGTGGGCCTGCCCGACACCGCGCTGTACGAGGCCCGCGACCGCTGCCGGGCGGCCGTCGCCGGCGTCGGCCTCTCGTGGCCGTCGCAACTCGTCACCATCAACCTCACCCCGGCGGCATTGCCGAAGGCGGGCAGCCACTTCGACATCGCGATCGTGTCCGCCGTTCTGGCGGCGTCGAACGTGGTGCCACGCGACCTGCTCCCGACCACCGCGATGTTCGGGGAGCTCGGCCTCGACGGGCGTACCAGAGTGGCCAGGGGGGTGCTGCCCGCCGTGCTGGCGGCCCGTGAGCGCGGGTTCCACCGGGTGATTGTGGCGGCTCAGCAGGTGCGGGAGGCGCACCTGGTCGAGGGCTTGACGATCTGGGGCGTGCGCGACCTGGCGGACCTCGTCGAGGTGCTCAACGGTCGCCCGGTGATGCTCGACCCCGACCCGGAACCGGACGCGGCACCGCGAACCATGCCGGGTGGTGATCTGGCCGATGTGGCCGGCCAACCGACCGCCCGGTGGGCTCTCGAGGTGGCCGCCGCGGGTGGTCATCACCTGTATCTGCACGGACCGCCGGGCGTCGGCAAGACCATGCTGGCCGAGCGGCTCCCCGGGATCCTTCCCGACCTGACCCCCGACCAGGCCCTCGAAGTGTCGGCCATCCATTCCCTGGCGGGCATCGACCTGTCCGCCGGCCTGGTGTCGCGTCCTCCCTACAGCGATCCGCATCACAACGTGTCGATGGCCGGCCTCGTGGGCGGGGGGCCTCGGATGGCCAAGCCGGGCGCCATTTCGCTGGCCCATCGTGGCGTCCTGTTCCTCGACGAGGCTCCCGAGTTCGGTCCGCGTCTGATCGAGGCGCTGCGTACACCCCTCGAACGCGGTGCGGTGACGATCGGTCGCGCCGACCGGCACACCACCTTCCCCGCCCGGTTCCAGCTCGTGCTCGCCGCAAACCCGTGTCCGTGCGGGCGGGCGGGCACCCCCGGCCTGGTCTGCGAGTGCCCGCCCATGGCGGTGCGCCGGTACCGCGATCGGTTGAGCGGTCCGATTCTCGACCGGATCGACCTCCAGGTGTCGATGGCGCCGGTGCGCAAGGCCTACCTGCGCCATGCCGCGACCGGCGATTCGTCGGCACAGGTGGGCGCGCGCGTCCGGCAGGCGCGCGAACGCCAGCGGGCCCGGTTGCGCGACACGCCCTGGTCGATCAACGCCGAGGTGCCCGGCGCCCACCTGCGGTCCGCGCTGCCCCTGCCCGAGGGGATCGACCTGCTCGATGCCGCGCTGGTGCGGGGGCAGATCAGCTCCAGGGGAGCCGACAAGTGCCTGAGGATCGCCTGGACCCTGGCCGACCTGGCGGGGCGCGACCGGCCCGGCCGTGACGACGTCCGGACGGCCCTGATGCTGCGGCGCGGCGACTGGGCGGGTGCCGCATGAGTGCGGGGTGGAGCGATGAGCGGATCGCGAGAGCGGGGATCACCGCGGCGTGCGACCCGGGCGCGCCCGACCTCGCCGACCTCGTCACCCGGATGGGTGCCGCAGAGGTGTGGGAGGCCCTGCGCCAGGGTCCTCGGCAGACCGCGTGGAGCCGCCGTGCGGCCACCCTCGACCTCGCCGAGCTCGTCGCTCAGGCGCGCCGGTCGGACATCCGGTTCCTCATTCCGGGCGATGACGAGTGGCCGGCCGGCCTCGAGGATCTCACCCGCGCGCGGGTGGGCGGATTCGGGGGGCCGCCGATCGGACTGTGGGTGTGCGGGCGGGCCCGCGCGTCCGAACTGCTCGACGGGTCGGTTGCGATTGTCGGTGCCAGGGCGTCGAGCCCCTATGGCGACGAGGTGGCGATGGCGATGGCCCACGACCTCAGTCGCGCGGGTCGCTGCATCGTGTCGGGGGGCGCCTACGGCATCGACGCCCATGCGCATCAGGGGGCGCTGGCCGCGCAGCGTCCGACGGTCGCCTTCCTGGCCTGCGGGCTCGACCGCCCGTACCCGGTCGGCAACCAGTCGTTGTTCGCGCGGATCCTCGACCACGAGGGGCTGCTGGTCAGCGAATTCGTTCCCGGATCCGCCCCCACCAAGCGCGCGTTCCTTGCCCGGAACCGGCTGATCGCCGCCGCCAGCGCGGCCACCGTGATCGTCGAGGCGGCCGCCCGAAGCGGCGCACGCAACACGATCGCCTGGGCCCACGCCTGTGCACGTCCGACGCTCGCCGTTCCCGGGCCGGTGGGATCGGCCATGTCCGTCACGCCGCACCGGCTGATCCGTGACGGGGAGGCGACCCTGGCCGCCGACGCCGACGACGTGCTCGTGGTCGTCGAGCCGCTGTCGCAGGGGCCACAGCTGGCGTCCGGTGGCAACTCCCGGTTGCTCGATGCGGTGCCCGACGAGCTGATGGCGGTTCGCGAAGTGCTCCCTGGTCGGGGGAACGTGTCGCTGGCCGAGGTTGCCAGTGCCGCCGGACGACCCGTGCCGCAGTGTCTCGCGGCGCTGTCCCGACTCGAAGACCTGGGTCTGGTGGCGATGACCGACGACGGACTGTGGCGTCTGGTGCGTCCCGGCCTCCCGTCCGGCGGCGCGCGGCGATGAGCCACCGCGCCACCCTCCTCAGTCCTCGAGGAGAGGGGCCTCCAGCCAGTCCACGGGGACGCCGAGACCCTCGATCAGGGCGAGGGCATGGGGGCGCAGCCGCGCGCACAAGTCGTCGACGGCGGCGGTGATCGCCTTCGCCCGGGCCGGGGTCAGGCGGTTGTGCTCGAGGAACCAGGCGCGATCGGCCTCGATCGCGTGAAGTGCGTACAGGTCGCACATCTGCGAGAGCACGCCCGCCGCGGCGGAGTCCAAGCAGTGGTCGATGCCAGTGATGAAGGCCTCGAGCACCTCGCGTTCGGTGTGCGCCCGGGCCGCGAACAGCATGTGTGACTGCGTCGCGTTGATGGCGGTGAAGGAATCGTCCTTGGGCAGTCTCGCCGCCGCCCGCATGCGCCGGCCCAGGCTCTCGACGCTGTGCCGCTCCCGCTCCTCGAACATCTCCACCTGCCAGCCGCGCGAGGTCAGGAGCTCGGCCTCGGGCGTCCGGTGGGCGGTTTCGACCAGCCGCGTGATCAGCGTGCGGGACGCCGTTCGTTCGGCGAAGGCGCCCCCCATCAGTCGCGCGGTGGCCTGCGCCGTGCCGCGCAGATCCATCTCACCCCAGCTCTTCCGGTAGTCGATCAACAGGGCCTTGGCCACCAACTGCAGCAGAACCGTGTTGTCGCCCTCGAACGTGGCGAACACGTCGACGTCGCTCCGCGTGAGCGTGAGCTGGTTCTCGGTGAGGAACCCGGCGCCACCGCACGCCTCCCGACAGACCTGGACCGTGTCGTTGGCCCACCGGGTGAGCACGGCTTTCATCCCGGCCGCCCGCGACTCGAGCGCCCGGGCCCGTTGCGGGTCGACCTCACCACGGACGGTCGCGTCGTAGACGCGTTGGAGTTCCGCGGAGAGTTCGTTCTGGGCGAAGCCGTAGGCGTAGGCGCGGGCAATCTCGGGCAGGAGTTTGCGCTGGTGGGTCTGGTAGTCGAGCAGGGGGATCTCTCCGCCCAGCCCGGGCATCCGGAACTGGGTTCGGGTGAGCGCATAGCGCGTGGCGATGCTCAGCGCCCGCCGAGTGGCCGACGCGGCCCCGCCACCCACGCAGATACGACCCCGGACGAGCGTGCCGAGCATCGTGAAGAACCGCGCGTTGGGGTTGGCGATGCTGGACCGGTAGACCCCGTCGGGGTCGACGCCGCCGTATCGGTCGAGCAGCATCCGGCGGGGCACCCGCACGTGGTCGAACCAGAGCGTGCCGTTGTCGACACCGAGCAGACCGCCCTTGTGTCCCTGGTCTCCGATGGTCACACCGGCGAGCGCGTTGCCCTGCTCATCGCGGATCGGCACCAGGATGGCGTGCACGCCCTGATCCCGGCCGTCCACGGCGAGTTGGCCGAACACCACCGCCATCCGCCCGTCGCGCGCAGCGTTGCCGATGTAGACCTTCCGAGCCTCGGGCGCGGGCGATGACACCTCATACTCGTCCGATTCGGGGAGCCAGGTGATCGTGGTCTCGATCGATGACACGTCCGACCCGTGCCCGAGTTCGGTCATCGCGAAGCAGCCGAGGAGCCGACAGGGGACGACCTCCGGTAGCAGGGTCTGGTGATGCCAGGTGGTGCCGAGATTGACGATGGCGCCGCCGAACAGGCCGTGCTGGACGCCCGACTTGATGGTCAGTGACAGGTCGCCCATGCCGAGCATCTCGAAGTTGGCCACCGACTCGGCCATGTCACCGGTTCCACCGGCGGATTCCGGGAAGCCCGCGGTGACGAACCGTCGACGCGACAGGTCGATCAGTCGCCGCAGTGTCCAGTCCCTGGCGTCGTCCATGCCCAGGGACGGGTCGCGGACCAGCTCGTCGGCACGGACCTCGTCACGCCACCGCTGCTTGAGCGGATGGAACGGACCGTCGAGTGCCTCCCGCAGCCCCGCACCGGTGGCCGGGGGCAGCAACTCACCCGGGCCGTCGGTGAGGATGTCATGCCTGGTCAGGGTCATCGTCAACTCCTCGTCAGGGGTCGGAACGCCGGGGTGAACAGGGCGGCCACGTCGTTGACGACGGCCTGCCGGGGACGCTGCATGCCGCTGGCGAGCCAGGTGTCGGCCACCGCCCAGATGAAGCCGATCACCCCTTGCCCCCAGGTGTCGGCCATGAGGTCGTTGAGTCCCGCGGCCCGTACATGCGGGCGAAGACTCTCGGCGACCAGGGCCCCGATCCGGCTGGTGAACGAAGCGACCGGGTCGGCCACGTCGCCGGCGGGGCGGGTCACGACGAACCGGTAGATCTCCGGGTCGCGTTCGACGACCGCGAGATAGACGTCGGCGAGTTGGGTGACGAGCTCGGCGGGACCTGGTCGGCTGAGTGTCAGCGGCACGTCGAGGTTGCTGAGGATGTAGCCGTGCACGCTCTCGACCACGGCGGTCCACAGCCCGGTCCGGTCGCCGAAGTGCCGGTAGATCACCGTCTTCGACGTTCCCGCCTGGGCGGCGATGTCGTCGAGGCCCACCTGCGGGCCGTCGGCGCGGATGGCCCGCAGGGTCGCCTCGACGAGCTCACGGCGCTTGTGGACCCGGTGTTCCTCCCAGCGGGTGCTGCGCCCGTCGGGCGACGGGGGAGCGTCCGCTGCGCGGTCGCCGCGATCGCTCGCGACGACCCGTGTCCGGGGGTCGACAGCATCGTCCATACACACTAATCTACTGGGTACTTCAAGTATCCGCTACTTGTGGTACCCAGTAAACTGGACGAGTCGGCGCCACCCGGGCAGGGACGGTGGGGGCGAGGGGCCGGATGCCTGCAGCACCTCGAGGAGGAGTCATGGTGTCAGATCGTGACGGCCGACAGGCCGTGATCGTCGGCGGCAACCGCACCCCGTTCGTCAAGGCGGGGACCACGTTCGCCGAGGCGTCCACCCAGGACCTGCTGACCGCGGCCCTCGACGGGTTGGTCGCGCGGTTCGGGCTCGCCGGCCGCACCGTCGACGAGGTCGCGGCGGGCGCGGTGCTCAAGCACAGCCGCGACTTCAACCTGACCCGGGAGGCGGTGCTCGGGTCGGCGCTGTCGCCGCACACGCCGGCCGTCGACCTGCAGCAGGCGTGCGGCACGGGCCTCGAGACGGTCGTCTACGTGGCGAACAAGATCCGTCTGGGTCAGGCCGACACCGCGATCGCCGGAGGCGTCGATTCCGCATCCGACGCGCCGATCGTGGTCACCGAACGGCTGCGCCGCGCACTGCTCGCCGCCCGTCGGGCCCGGACGCCGGTTCAGCGGGCCATGGCCTTCGTCGGCCTGGGCCCGGCCGATCTGGCGCCCGTCCCTCCTGCGGTCGCCGAGGCGCGCACCGGGCTGTCGATGGGGGAGTCCCAGGCGCTCACCACCACGCGCTGGGCGATCACCCGCGAGGCGCAGGACGAGCTGGCCCTGGCCTCGCACCGCAATCTTGCCGCCGCCTGGGACCGCGGATTCTTCGACGACCTCGTCACGCCCTACCTCGGCGTCACCCGCGACGGCACCCTGCGACCGGACACCAGCGCGGAGCGGCTCGCGGCCCTCGCCCCCGTGTTCGGTCGGGGTCCCGGCGCGACGATGACCGCCGGCAACTCGACCCCCCTCACCGACGGCGCCGCGCTCGTGCTGGTCGCCGAACGCTCCCGCGCCGCCGAACTCGGCTGGCCGGCCCTGGCCAGAGTCGTCGACGCGCAGGTGGCGGCCTCCGACTACGTCACCGGGCGTGAGGATCTGCTGCTGGCGCCCGTGCGGGCCCTGCCGGTCCTGCTCGAGCGAACCGGCCTGACGCTGGGGGACTTCGACCTGGTCGAGGTGCACGAGGCGTTCGCCGCCACCGTGTTGGCGACCCTCGAAGGATGGAGGAGGGAGGGGCTCGGCGACCTCGACCGGGCGAGGCTCAACGTCAACGGGTCGTCGCTGGCCGCGGGGCACCCCTTCGCGGCCACCGGCGCGCGGATCGTGGCGTCCCTCGCGAAGATGCTCGCGGAACGGGGCACCGGATCGCTCGGGCTGGTGTCGATCTGCGCGGCCGGTGGTCAGGGCGTCGTCGCGATTCTGGAAGGCATGTGATGGCTGGTCGGAGTTTTCTCGAGCGGATCTACGCCACGTCGGTGGGACACGGACTCGCCCGCCGGGCGGGCCTGGCCGACCCTCCCGTCCTCCTTCGCGGCCGGGTGCGTCCGGCCGGGCCGATCGGGCTGGGTACGGTGACCGGCGGAGTGCTCGCCGAGCGGACGCTGGACGTGCTCGGCCTCGTGGGCACCGGGCCCCTGCGCGACGAGCCCGACCAGCAGACCCGGGACGCCGACGGCCGGGTGCGGCCACCCGCCTACCATGCGAGGCTCGGCGCTCTGGTCATCGACGCCACCGGGGTCCGGACGATCGCCGACCTCGAACCGGTGCGCGCGACACTGCGCCCGGCGATGCGAGGGATGGAGAAGTCCGGGCGGGTGATCGTGGTCGCCGACGACGCCTCGGCAGTCGAGGGTCTCGAGGCGAGGGCGGTCGCCCAGGCGCTCGATGGCATCGTACGCACCGTCGGCAAGGAACTGCGTGGGGGCTCCACGGCGAACCTTGTCACGTGCGGGGCGGGCGTCGGCCCCGAGGATCTCGCCTCCACGCTCTCGTTCCTGCTCGATGGCCGCTCGGCCTTCGTCGACGGCCAGGTGATCCGGGTACGCCCGCGCAAGGCGGGCGATTCCCCCGATGACGCCTACGACCCCGCGCGTCCGCTCTCCGGACGGGTGGTCGCGGTCACCGGGGCGGCCCGGGGGATCGGGGCGGCGATCGCCCACACGATGTCCCGCGACGGCGCCACCGTCATCTGCGTCGACGTCCCCCAGGCGGGGGAGTCGCTGGCCCGGGTCGCGAACACCGTGGGCGGTTCGGCCCTGCAACTGGACATCACCGTGCCCGACGCCGGCCGGCGGATCGCAGCCCACGTGGTCGGGCGACACGGGATCGACACGAGGCTGTGGGCGATCGTGCACAACGCCGGCATCACGCGGGACAGGCTGCTCGCCAACCTCGACGAGAGCCGCTGGTCCCAGGTGCTGCGGGTCAACCTCGCGGCGCAGATCGCGATCAACGCGGTCCTGCTCGATCCCGCCATACCGGGAGGGTTGGCCGAGCCCGGGCGGATCGTCGGCATCGCCTCCACCTCGGGCGTGGCGGGCAACCGCGGGCAGGCCAACTATGCGGCGTCCAAGGCCGGGGTGATGGGGCTGGTCCGGGCCATGTCCGAACAGTTGCGCGACCGGCCTGTCACCGCCAACGCGGTCGCGCCCGGGTTCATCGAGACCGACATGACCGCGGCGATCCCGTTCGTGCAGCGGGAGGTGTTCCGCCGCAGCAACTCTCTGTCGCAGGGGGGCCGGCCCGTCGACGTCGCCGAGACGATCGCCTGGCTGTGCGACCCCGCATCCGGGGGGATCGACGGTCAGGTCGTGCGCGTGTGCGGGCAGAACCTCGTGGGTGCCTGATGCACGTCGACCTGCCGGAGCTCCCGGACGTCGGGCTCCACGTGTTCGGGGCGGCGCTGCCGCGGTCCAGGCCGTCCGCGACGGCAGGGCTGCCCGACGTCGAGGTCAGCGTTCACGGCGTCGCCCAGGCGCCGGGCCGGCTCGCCGCCTATGACCGCCTGTGCGGATTCTCGTTGCGCGACCTCGTGCCCCCGACGTGGCTGCACGTGCTCGCCTTCCCCCTGCAGACCTGGCTGATGGCCCGCGCGGACTTCCCGTTCCCGCGAGCCGGCATCAGGCACGTGTCCAACGAGATGACGCTGCTGCACCCCGTCGTGGTGACCGACCGGGTGGACATCAGCGTGCACTGGGCGGGGGTCCGGCCGCACCGCCGGGGCGTCGTGTTCGACGTGGTGAGTGAGGTGTCGGTGGAAGGGCAGCCCGTCTGGCGAGGGCTCTCCACCTACCTGTCCCCCGGGGGGAGGGTGCCCGGGGAACCCGCGGCGCCCCTGCGCCTCGAGATCCCGGACGCCGCCGTGTCGCAGCAATGGCGTCTGCCAGCCGACCTCGGACGCCGGTACGCCGCGGTCTCGGGGGACGCCAACCCCATCCACCTGCACCCGCTGACCGCGCGGGCCTTCGGCCTGCCGCGGCCGATCATCCACGGCATGTGGACCCACGCGCGCGCCCTGGCAGCGCTGGGCGGCGTCCTGCCTCAGCGCTACGGCGTCCGGGTGCAGTTCGCCAAGCCCCTCATGCTCCCCGGCCGGGCCGGCTTCGCGGCCACGTCGGACGCCGGCGGCAGCAGGTTCGCGGTGCTCAACCCCGGGGGCGCCCCCCACCTGGTCGGGGAGCTGCGACCGCTGTGACTCCCGCTGCCCGGCGCGCGTGCAGGTGCCGATGCGGGTGGTCACGCACCCCGAGGGCGCAGAGGTGGTCCTCACTTTGCGCCGGCTCGTCCTCACCGACGACGAGTTCGAGCGGGACGCCGCCACCGTCCAGGCTGACCTCCAGCGACTGGCCCTGATCGTCGAGGGCCGCTGAGCCCGTTTCTGACCAGATGGTTTGTTGATCGCCGGTGACTCTGCTAGCTTCTTCGTGAGCAACCGCTCACAGGATTGTTACTCGGCGACGAGGCAAGACCTGAGACGCACCCATGGTGCGCCTCAGGTCTTTTTTGTTGCCCGGGGACGGTTTGAGACGACGAAAGGGACACCAACGATGGGCTCCGTGGACTACAAGGCCCTCGCCCCGCAGATCTTGGACAAGGTCGGCGGCGAGGCCAACATCGCATCCATGGCGCACTGCGCCACGCGGCTCCGGCTGCGACTCCGGGACGACAGCGCCGCTGACAAGGCCGGCGTCGAGCGGCTGCCGGGCGTGATCACCGTCATGCCGGCGGGCGGCCAGTTCCAGGTGGTCATCGGCAACAACGTGCCGATCCTCTACGAGGAGATGACCCGGATCACCAACCTCGGCGACAGCGCCGGGGGCAACATCGAGGGTGCCAAGGGCAGCCTGCTCAACCGGTTCATCGAGCTGATCAGCTCGATCTTCCTGCCGTCGCTGTGGCCGCTGGCCGGGGCGGGCCTGCTCAAGGCGTTCCTCGCCCTGTTCGTCAACCTCGGGTGGTTGCACACCACGACCACCACCTATACGATCCTCAACGCGGCCTCGGACGCGATCTTCTACTTCCTGCCGCTGTTCCTCGCCGTCAACGCCTCGAAGCGGTTCCGCACGAACCAGTTCACGTCGATGGCCCTCGCCGGGGCGCTCGTCTATCCGAGCATCGTGGCCCTCGCCGCAGCGCACGGGCTGGTCACGTTCTTCGGGCTCCCGGTCGTGATCATGACCTACACGAGCTCGGTGATCCCGATCATCATCGCGGTCTGGCTCCAGAGCTATCTCGAGAAGGGCCTCAACAAGGTCCTCCCGCACTGGCTGCGCAACTTCACCACCCCGCTGCTCGTCATGGTGGTCATGGTGCCGCTGGTGCTGCTCACCGTCGGCCCGGTCACCACGTACGCCGCCCAGGGCGTCTCGGCCGGTGTCACCGCGCTCTTCCACGCCGTTCCGTGGCTCGGCGGCGCGATCATGGGTGGCCTGTGGCAGGTGTTCGTGCTCTTCGGGCTGCACTGGGGCTTCGTCCCGATCATGCTCAACGACCTCACCACGCAGGGACACTCGCTGCTCACCGGTCCGCTGCTGGCCGCCGTGCTCGCCCAGGCCGCCGCCACCCTCGCCGTCGCCCTGCGCTCGCGCAGCGCCAAGCGCCGTGAGATCGCCGGGCCCGCGGCCCTGTCCGGCTTCGTCGCCGGCATCACCGAGCCCGCCATCTACGGCGTCAACCTGCCGCTCAAGGTGCCCTTCTACTTCGGCATCGCCGGCGGCGCCATCGGTGGCGCCATCGCGTCGGCGGGTGGCAGTGCGGCCAACGGCTTCGTCTTCCCGTCGCTGCTTGCCATCCCCGCGTACATGAACGTCGGCAACTTCGGCCTGCAGCTGATCGGCACCGGCATCGCCATCCTCGTCGGCTTCGTCGGCACCTTCCTGTTCGTGTCCCGTGAGGAGGCCGATCCGGTCGACGACGACGAGCCCGAGTCGACCCCCGCGTCCGGCCCCGCCCTCGTCGTGGACGCCGCTCCGGGCAGCACCGTGACCCTCGGCGCTCCCGTCGCCGGTCGTGCCATCCCGCTCGCCGAGGTGCCCGACAAGGTGTTCGCCTCCCGGGCGATGGGCCAGGGCATGGCCGTCATCCCGAGCAACGGTACGGTGGTCGCACCCGTCGACGGCACGGTCGTCGTGGCGATGAAGTCCGGGCACGCGTTCGGCATCAAGACCGTCTCGGGCGTCGAGGTGCTCGTGCACATCGGCATCGACACCGTCCAGCTCAACGGCGAGGGGTTCAGCGCCAAGGTCGCCAAGGGCGACCACGTGACGAAGGGCGACGTGCTCTGCGAGGTCGACCTGGCTCGCCTGGCGGCCGCCGGCTACGACACCACGACGGTGATGATCGTCACCAACACCGCGAAGTTCGCCCAGGTGTCCCCGACCACCGCCGAGAGCGTGACCGCCGGGGCCGAAGCCGCCCTGGTCACGATCTGACGGCGTCCGAGAGCACACGAGGAGACATCATGACGAGAACATTCCCCGAAGGCTTCCTGTGGGGCGGCGCGGTCGCGGCGAACCAGTACGAGGGCGGCTACGACGCCGACGGCAAGGGCCTGTCGATCCAGGACGTGATGCCGAAGGGCATCATCGCCCCACCCACCGATGAGCCCACGGCGGACAACCTCAAGCTCGAGGGCATCGATTTCTACCACCGCTACGCCGACGACATCGCCCTGTTCGCCGAACTCGGGTTCACGGTCTTCCGCTTCTCGATCGCGTGGAGCCGGATCTTCCCGAACGGCGACGAGGAGACCCCGAACGAAGCCGGGCTCGCGTTCTACGACCGGGTGCTCGACGAGTTGGAGAAGCACGGCATCGAACCGCTCGTGACCATCAGCCACTACGAGACGCCCCTGCACCTCGCGAGGACCTACGACGGGTGGGTCGACCGGCGGATGATCGGCTTCTACGAGCGCTACGCGCGGACCCTGTTCGAGCGCTACGGCGACCGGGTGAAGTACTGGCTGACGTTCAACGAGATCAACTCGGTGCTGCACGCGCCGCTGCTGTCCGGCGGCATCTGGACGCCGAAGGCGCAGCTCGCCGAGAGCGACCTCTACCAGGCCGTCCACCACGAACTGGTCGCTTCGGCGTCGGCCACGAGGATCGCCCACGAGGTCGACCCGGAGCTCAAGGTCGGCTGCATGGTGATCGCGATGCCGATCTACCCGCTCACGCCCGACCCCCGCGACGTGCTCAAGGTGCTCGAGGCCGACCACGCCAACCTCGCGTTCAGCGACGTGCACGTGCGCGGCGAGTACCCGGGCTACTTCCTGCGCACACTGCGGGACAAGGGGATCGAGCTCGACATCACCGACGACGACCGGGAGGTGCTCGGCAACACCGTCGACTTCGTCAGCTTCAGCTACTACATGAGCCTGTGCGAGTCGGCGTCCGGTGGCGAGGTGGGGGAGGGCAACATCATGGGCGGGGTCCGCAACCCCACCCTGCCCGAGTCCGAGTGGGGCTGGCAGATCGACCCGATCGGCCTGCGGGTGGTGCTCAACCAGTTCTGGGACCGGTGGCACAAGCCGCTGTTCATCGTCGAGAACGGCCTCGGGGCCCGCGACGAGCTGGTCGAGATCGACGGGGTCAAGACCGTCGAGGACGACTACCGGATCGCCTACCTGCACGACCACCTCGTCCAGGCCCGCGAGGCCGTCGACGACGGCGTGGAGCTGTGGGGCTACACCTGGTGGGGTCCCATCGACGTGGTGAGCGCGTCCACGGCGCAGCTGTCCAAGCGCTACGGCTTCATCTATGTGGACCGCAACGACGACGGCTCTGGCACCCTTGACCGGTACCGGAAGAAGTCGTTCGGCTACTACTCGCAGGTGATCGCGACCAACGGCGCCAGCCTGGACGCCTGATGCGTGCCGGGTGCCCGGGAGTGATCCCGGGCACCCGCATGCCGACCCTCATGGACGGAGGCAGCGTGGACATCCTCAGGGTGTTCAACAACAACGTGGTCCTGGCCCGGGACGCCGGCGGCCGCGAGGTCGTGATCACCGGCCGCGGGCTGGGCTTCCAGGCACGTCCGGGCCAGCCGGTCGACGAGTCGAAGGTCGCCCGGACCTTCGTCCCCGACGACGGGCGCAGCCCGGACAACTTCGCCGCGATGCTCGCCGCCATCGCTCCCGAGTACGTGCACCTGGCGGACCGGGTGCTCGCGCCGGTCTGGGCCGAGCGCGGGGAGCAGCCGTCGTCGACGACGATCCTCGCCGTGGCCGACCACCTCAACTTCGCGGTGAAGCGGGTGACCCAGGACATCGCCGTCGACTACCCGCTGCGGGCCGAGGTCGCCCACCTGTACCCGGCGGAGCTGGCCTGGGGTGAGCGGATCGTCGCGGCCCTGAACGCCCAGCTGGACGTCACCCTGCCCGCCGAGGAGGCGGTGCCCATCGCCCTGCACCTCGTCAACGCCGCGTTCAACACCGGCAACCTCTCGCAGACCTACCAGATGACCGGGGTCTTCTCGCAGATCTTCGACGTCATCGAAGGGGCCTTCGGACGCCCGCTCAACCGGGACTCGATCAACACCGCCCGGTTCATCACCCACCTGCGGTACTTCTTCGTCCGGGCGCACGCGGAGGCGCAACTCGACGACGACCGGGCCTCGTTCCTCGGGGCGATCCGCGACGGCTACCCGGACGCCTACCGGTGCGCGCGCCGGGTCCGCGAGATCCTCGAGCTGCGGCTCGGCCAGCCCGTCACCGAGGACGAGACGGCATACCTCACCATGCACATCGCCCGGCTGACCCAGGCGGAACGACCGGCCGCAGCGGCCCGGTGAGGCCGGCGCGGTGATCCTGCTGCGAGGCGGTGGGCGTCGGAGTCCTCCCGTTCCGCAGTCGACCGGGGGGGCACGGCAGTGGCGGGGTGGGCCCGCCCGGTCGCCCGCCGATTCGCAGGAGCGGGGCACCGGTTCCGGACCGGGTTGTCATTTAAACTGAATCAGCTGTTAAATAACAGGGCAGACCCGCTCTCATCCCGGAAGGATCGTCCATGACCGAGCTCCCCCTGACCGAGGTGCAGCACACTGGCTGCGCCTGCGGCGACGACCACGGCATCCCCGAGCTCGACGCCCGCGCGATCCCGCACGCCATCCGCCACGCGACCATCTTCGGTGCGCTGTCGGCCGTGAAGCCGGGTGGCGCGATGGTGCTCGTGGCTCCCCACGACCCGAAGCCGCTGCTCGCCCAGATCGCCGAGCGCGAGGGCGACGCCCTCGAGGTGACCTACCTGGAGCGCGGCCCGGAGGCCTGGCGTCTCCAGTTCTCCCGCCGCTGACCCGGGGTCCGGTCGGGGCATGGGCGGATCGGGCCACGGCGTCCGCCGGACGCCGCACCGCGCGGAACCACCGCCGGCTCTCCTGCTCGTCCCCGCCGGACTGTCCCTGATCGCCGGGATCGACGCCGCGCTCGTCCTCGCTGGGCTCCCCTCCCCGGTGGAGCGCGCCGATCTCGGCAACCGCCACGGCATGCTCATGGTTTTCGGCTTCCTCGGAACGCTGATCAGCCTGGAGCGCGCCGTGGCGTTGCGGCGTCCCTGGGCGCTGGCGGCGCCGGCCCTCCTCGGCGCCGGGGGAGCGGCACTCGCGCTCGGACTGCCGCAGCGGGTCGGCGCCGTGCTGGTCATCGACGGCTGCCTGGCGCTCCTCGGCGTCTACGCCGGGCTGTTCGCGCGGCAACGCGACGAGGCGACCGCCGTCGAGATCCTCGGAGTCGGGGCGGCGCTGGCGGCGTCCGTGCTGTGGCTGCGCGTCGACGTGTACACACTCCTGCCCTGGCTGGCGACCTACATCGTGCTCGTCATCGCCGCCGAGCGGATCGAACTCGCCCGGCTGCACCGACCGCAGGGGAGCGAGCGGACGCTGCTGGCGCTCGGCGTCGCCGTGTTCGCGACCGCGGCGATGACGCTGGCGCCGACCGGGTGGGCCGACCGGGCGTTCGGCCTCGCGCTGCTCGTGCTCACGGCCTGGACCGCGTTCGGCGACGTCGCCCGCAAGAACGTCCGCCGGGTGGGACTGCCCCGGTACTCGGCGGCCGCGATGCTCCTCGGCTACCTCTGGCTCGCCGTCGCCGCCCTCACCTGGGTGATCGGCGGCCGGCCGGGATCGCTGGCCAGCTACGACACCGTGGTGCACGGGGTGTTCCTCGGGTTCGCGATGTCGATGGTGATGGGGCACGCGCCGATCATCCTGCCGGCTGTCATCCGGCGCCCCCTGCCGTACCATCCCGTGCTGTGGCTGCCGCTCGGCGTGCTGCACCTGGGGCTGTTGCTCCGGGTCGCTGTCGGCGACGGGCTCGGTGTCCCCCTGGCCTGGGAGGCCGGCATCTGGCTGAGCGTGGCGGCACTGCTCCTGCTGCCACTGATCTCGGCGGCCCTGGTCGTCACCGCCCCCCGACCGGCCCGCACCATCGCCGCCGGACGCGCGGCCGCAGAAAGGACCCCCTCGTGACGATCCCCGTGCGGACCGGATCGGCCCCCTCCGAGCGCCCGCCC
>JAJXWF010000021.1 GCA_021781735.1 Actinomycetes bacterium | reverse complement strand
AACACCAACGCCATGACCCGCGCACACACCACAACAAAACGACCACGCAGCATCATGATCCCCCGACCCGAAGAGACGCCCGACACTGGGCGTCCGCTGGGCACATTCAACCAGAGCCCTCACACGGTTGCGTGAGCAGGGCCTGCTGCACGAGTAGGTGACAGTTTCCAGTCACCCAGCCAGTGCCGCTGGCGGAGGGCCCCGAACTTCGAGCAGCGGGTGCCTTGGACGTCCACGTCCTGCACCGCCACCTGTCGGGCCTGGTCGATCCGAGTGTCCGACCGGCTGAGTACTACTTGGGTGATGTGCCGGGCGACGCCTTCGCTCCGTGCCCCGCAGGGGCCCCATGGCCATCCCCGTTGGGGGTGATGGCCGGCTCCCGCGTTCCGTGGAACTCCGGGGAGCCCGCAGCCCCGCCATCGATCAGCGGCACCGGTCGCGGCGCACTCCGGTATCCGAATGGCCGCCGGGTAGCCCGGCCTAGAGCGCCACGACCCCGTCCTGCAGGGCCCGCACCACGAGATGGACGCGGTTCGTGACGCCTGCCTTGGCCATCAGGCTGCTCATGTGCGCCTTGACGGTGGCCTCGGAAATCTCCAGGGCCCTGGATAGTTCGCGGTTGTCGTAGCCGCGCGCCAGCAAGGTCAGGACGTCGATTTCTCGCGGTGTCAATGACCAGGTGCTGGCTCGCTCCGAGGGGGATGGACCCCCCGAGCGCGCCCGGGCGAGCAGCGAATCCCGCACGGCCTTCGACAGCACGATGCTGTTCCGGGCCGCGGCCCGCACCGCCATGATCACTTCCTGCGGGGTGGAATCCTTCAGCAGGAATCCGCTGATCCCCGACACGAACGCCGGCTCGAGGTAGGCATCGGTCATCATCGTCGTGATGGCCACGACCGCCGTGTCGCTGTTCGCCGCCAGGATCCGCCGGGTCGCCTCGACCCCGCTGAGAAGGGGCAGCTTCAGATCCATCAACACAACGTCCGGCCGAAGGCTGAGCGCCATCTCGACACCCCGCTGCCCGTCGTGCGCGATCCCGACGCAGGTAAGGTCGTCCGCGGAGTCCACGAACACCCGGAGGGCCTCGGCCATGAGTTCCTGGTCGTCGACGATCAGGACCGAGGTCTGACTCATGCTCATCATCCTTCCAGTCCATGCGCTGGATCGACCAATGGAGTAGGACTATCGACTAATAGCTGGATGGCCCGGTCAGGGCCAGGCTACTGGGTGGATACGACTGATCACTTTTCCGATGGAGGCTGGGCAATGAAGAGGGCAATGATCGCAATGGTCGCCGCGGCGTTGATCGCAGTGACTGCGCCGTACAGCGCCCAGGCACAGGTTGTCAGCCCGAACGGCTGGCGCAACTTCCTGTGTACGTACATCGTCACCTGCGACTGAGGTCCTGCCGCCTAGGATGAGCGGCATGACTGGCGCCTCTGTGGGTGAGGGCCTCTGGGCCCCTGCCCGGTTCCGGGGGCGGACGTTACCGCTGGTCCTGAGGGTTCTGATTCTGGCCCTGACCGTTGGTTCGGTCGTCACCGATCTCGCCGGCGGCCGCCCGGGATCTCATGACGAGTTCCTGCGATTCCTCGAGATCACGTGCCTGACGCTCGGCTTCGCCGCCGTGTTGTGGTTCCCCCTCCCAGGTATCGCCCTGTCGCTGATCGGCGTCGGGGCGGGGGTGGTGGTCGATCCGGTGGCCACGGTGATCTTCGCGGGCTTTCAGCTCATCGTGCTGGTCGGCCTCGACACGCCCCTCGCCACTCGTCGTTACAGCTGGTCGCTGTTGCTGTTCATGTTGGTGGGCGTCGTGGCGGCGCCACGTGACGAGCGGATGGCGCCGATCATCTTGGGCCTGATTGTCGGGGTGGTGTTGCTGCAGCAGCACTACTCGGATCGACTGAGACGTCGCCTGGGCTTGGCGGTGGAGGCCAGGGCGACGGCCGAGCAGTCCGCCCGGGAGGCAGTGTCCGTCGAGCGCCGTCGGCTGGCCGACGACCTGCACGACATCATCGCCCACGACCTCACGATCATCGGGATGCAGGCGGACATGGCCCTCATCAAGCAAGACCAGCAAGCCAGCGATCAGACGTTGAGATCGATCTCCGACTCCTCCCGTGAGGCGCTCGCCAACCTGCGGTTGATGATGGACACCTTGGAACTCGCCGAGGACGAGCACGCGCCGGTTGCGAGCCCGGCCGAGGTGGCGGCGATCACCGCGAGTCGGCTCAACACACTGGGACACTCCGTCGAACTCAGCGTCGACACCGAGATCGCCCACCTCGACGCGGGTCCGGCGGCGGTTCTCTCCCAGATTCTGCGGGAGTGCGGTACCAACGTGGCCAAGCATGCCGACCCCAAGGCTCCTGTGCGCATCACGTGTGCGGTCGAGGGGGGCGAACTGGTGTTGACAGTGGCCAATCCGCTGCCTCGCACGGACGAGTCGGATCGGGACTGGCCGACCTCGAACGGGCAGGGCACCGTGTCGATGGCGTCTCGAGCGGCGGCGGCGGGCGGTTCGCTCCGGCTGGGCCCGCACGGGGACGACTGGGTGGTGTCGGCGCGTCTGCCGATCCATGCGCACGCCGACCCCCGTGGGTGGGCGTGACTGTCCTCGACATTGACCTGGCAATGCGACTTCCGACTTTCGACGGGCGTACCTAGGTCCAATGGTCACGCCACGACGCGAGGCCTAGTTTCTTCCGTGGGTAGTGCCAAGCCTGGTTGCCGCGGTCATACTCCCCCGATCGGATCGCGGCGTCCGCCTGGCCGATGTGGTCCACACTGTCAGGGACCGGTGTGGACCACATGCTCGCCCGTCCGGCGCGGTGATCCCGCCGGGCGGGCGAGCATGCCTCTCTCCCCGATGTCACCTCAGGCCGCGGTGCCCTCCGGGGTGAACGCGGCCGCGTCCACCGTGCCGGGTGGCATCCGCAGGCTGGCGAGCAGGGTGACCACGGCGATGGCGGCGACGGCCCGGAAGACCCAGGTGGAGGCGTCGACGATCGTGGCGTAATCGTGCGCGCCGCGCCCGGTGCTGATCACGTGGTTGGCGATGGCCCCGAGGATCGCCACCCCGACGGCGCTGCCGGCCGAGCGGGCGAAGACGTTGAGGCCGGTGACGACGCCGCGCTGGTCCCACTCCACCGACGACTGCGCGGCGATCAGCGAGGGTGCGGCCGTCCATCCCAGCCCGAAGCCGATGACGAAGGCCACCGCCCCGATCGCGATCACGTTCGGTGTCGGCCCGATCGCGGCCAGCCCGAGGGTGCCGAGGACGGCGATCGTCGACCCCAGCAGCACCGTGACCCGGAACCCGTGACGCATGTAGACCCGTCCGGCGAGCGACGACGACAGGGGCCAGCCGATGGTCAGCGCGGCCACCGCGGCTCCGGCCACGATGGGCGCGACGTGCAGCGAGTTCTGAAGGTAGGACGGGACGAAGCTGGTGATGCCGATCAGTAGCGAACCGACCCCCAGTGATACCAGCGTCGTCGTGAGGATCAGTGGGCGTCGCAGCAGGGTGAGGTTGAGAATCGGCTCCGCGACCCGGCGTTCCACGGCGACGAACACCACCAGGGCCAGGGCACCGCCGACGAAGCTCACGACACTGGGGATCGACGCCCAGGCCCAGGCGTTGCCGCCCTCGAGCAGGCCGAGGATCAACGCGGTGATCCCGACGGTGAGCGACGCCGCGCCCGCGACGTCAATGCGGTGACGACGCCTCCGGACGGTCTCGTGGTAAGACCTCATCAGTGCCCACGCGGCGATCAGGCACAGCGGGATGTTGACGAAGAAGATCCAGCGCCACGACACGAACTGGGAGAACACCCCGCCGAGGGCCGGGCCGACCACCGACGCGATCGCCCAGACGCTGGCGAGGTAGCCCTGCACCACCGCCCGCTCCTCGACCGAGTAGATGTCGCCGACGATCGTCATGGCCATCGGGCCGGCCGCCCCCGCGCCCAGGCCCTGCACGACGCGGAAGATGATCAGTACGGTCATGCTCCATGCCAGCCCCGCCAGGATCGAGCCCACAAAGAAGAGGCCGATGCCGGTCAGCACGATCGGCTTGCGCCCGATCGTGTCGGCCAGTTTGGAATAGATGGGAACCGCGACGGCCTGGGCGAGCAGGTAGACCGAGAACAACCACGGGAACTGGTCGAACTGGCCCAGGTCGGCCACGATTGAGGGAACGGCCGTCGCCAGGATCGTGGCGTCGATGGCGATGAGGCCCGTGGTCAACATCAGACCCGCCAGCACGGGTCCGCGTTCCGAACGGAACCCGACCGTGCTGTGCGCGACGCGCTTGCCTGTTTCCACGTCCCCCCAACCTCTCATCCCACTCCCGCTATTCCCGCTGTCGTTCCCGGAGTCTCACATCTCGCGGTAGCGGCGCGCCTGGGCGAGGGCGTCTGGGAGTTCGTCGAGGGTGAGACGGGGGCCGTATCCGGGGGTGTCCCGCTGGATCCGCCAGCCCTCCGACAGGGGTGTCACCTCGAGCGCGTCGAAGCCGAACGAGTCGATCAACCGTCCCACGGTGGCGACGGCGTCCGGGTCGTCGCCGAACACGCCGAGGGCCCGCCTTCCCGGCGTCCCGGCCGGCGCCCCATGGGTCGTGAGGTGGGTGAAATTGATGTGGTTGAACGCCTTGACCACCCGGGATGTCGGAAGGTGGCGTTGGAGCATCTCCGCGGTGGTGGTCGATTCGTCGTCGAGCTCGGCGATCTGCCCGTCCCGCTGCGGGTAGTAGTTGTTGGTGTCGATGACGACCTTGCCGGCCAGGGGCTCCACGGGAATGCTGTCGATCGCCCCGAGCGGGACGCTCACCACCGCCAGGTCGGCGGCCGCGGCCGCCTCGACCGGGGTCGCGGCCCGGGCGTGCGGCCCGAGTTCGGCGACCAGGTCTGCCAGAGTCTCGGGGCCGCGCGAGTTGCTCAGCACCACGTCGTGGCCCTGCGCCACAGCCAGTCGAGCGAGTTGCGAGCCGATGTGTCCGGAACCGATGAAACCGATCGTTGTCATGCCCACCCAACCGCGCTGCGGACCACGGCATTCCCGGAAGGGGTCGGGGGACGGTGCCGGCGGTCATCCACCGTGGCGACTCGTGCCGCCCCCGGGCTGTGGGCCAACGAGCGGGCAGGGCTTGCGTCCGGGTCCCAGTCCGGTCCGCACGCGCGGTTGCTGGGCGGTTGGGGCTCCCGGATGCGGCCGGGGCGCCGACGTGCTCTCGCGGAACACCAGCGGTGGCTCGACGGCTTCCAGGGCGAGAGAGGACTCGCCTCGCAGCAAGGCCAGGAGTTGCGCAGTTCCATGCCGGCCGAGTTCGGCGAAGTCCTGGCGAGCGGTGGTGATGGCCGGGATGAACCTGGATGCCAACGGGTGATCGTCGAAACCAGCCACGCTGACATCGTCGGGCACTCGGCGCCCGCTGTCGTCCAGCCCTCGGATGACACCCATCGCGGTTTCGTCGTTGCCGCAGAACACTGCCGTGACGTCGGGGTCGTGCGCGAACTCCCGCCCGATCGCGTAGGCGGTCGACCCGTCCCACGACACGTCCTGGATCGGGGGTATGGGCCGGTGTGGTGAACGGTACCGCGGGGTGATCGAGCCCATGCGCGGGTGTGTGTCGGCTCACCCGGATGTCCGCCGGACGCGCCGTCGTGGAGTTCAGGGCGCCGGGGGTCGGGCGACGAGCACTGCGCCGTCCGTTGTCATCGTGACCGGTCCGCACGCGGCGGGAACCACGGCGGTCTGGCCCTGAGTCAGCGGGAGCGTCCCTTGGGAGGTCATGAGCACTGTGGAGCCGTCCGTGGCGATGATCACCGCGAAGCCGGCGTCGAAGACGGCCGAGGTCGTCACCCGGTCGAGTCGGAACCAGGCGTCGGCGACGGCGGGGAACACCGGACCATCGACGGCGGAGCGGCGCACCAGCTGTTCCAGCTGTTCGGGCCGCGTGGCGCGGGTGTCCACTGCGTCGAGCGCCCGATCGAAGCCGAGGCCCAGGTGTCCTTCCACCCACCCGTCGATGGCGAAGCCTTCCCATTCCAGCAGGATGGACAGGTCGGTGGGCTGCTGCACTTCGGCGAGGAGCACGTCGCGGCCGATGGCGTGAAGTGTGCCTGGTGGGACGACGACGGCATCGTGCTCAGCGACGGTGACCTGGTTGAGCAGACCCAGGAGACTCGCCGTGTTCTGATCCCGGACCAGGCGCGCGAGTTCCGCGCGGTCGACGTCGCGTCGCAGCCCGAGATGGACCACTCCCGGCTTGAGGATGAACCACGCTTCGGCCTTGCCGTGCGCCGACGCAAGTTGCGCGGCGGCGAAGGTGTCGTCGGGGTGCGCATGGACGGGGAGGCGCTGCCCAGCGTCCAGGAGTTTCACCAGAAGCATCGAGTCGACGCCCCAGCGCGCCAGATGCGAGCCCCCCAGCCAAGACATCGGAGCGCCGGCGATCGCCTCCCGCAGGAGCCGCCCGTCGGGAAGCACCGTCAGTCCAGCCGGGTCTTGGCCGCGGACCGGCGTCGTCGAGGCCACCCAGTCTTCCGGGGTGTGGTCCTCGCCCGGTGGAAGCGAGCGGAAGCGGTCGATCTGGGCGCCCCCCTCGTAGAAGCGTGCTCTCGGTCGGTTCGTCTCGACGATCACCGGGTCGATGTCCGAAGTCATTCCGCGACCGCCTGGCGGCCCCTGTGGCTGTCGGCTTCGGCGACGAGGATCTCGACGCCTGCCTGCTCCAACGCTTCAGCGAGTTCAGCAAGAGGTTCTGCGTCGGTCACCAGATAGTCCGCGCGATCGAGTTCGGCGATCTGCGCGAAGAGCGGGTCGGTGAACTTGGAGGAGTCGGCGAGGATGACGACGCGTGCCGCGCGCTCCATCATCTCGCCCATCATCACCGCCTCGGCCAGGTTGCTGGTCGAGTAGCCGCCCCGCGCCGACACTGCCCCGACGGAGATGAGTGCGAGGTCGCATCGCAGTTGGAGGTCCCGCCCGCTGGGGGAGGGGAATCTCACCGGACCGACCGTGGCTTGGCCGACATGGCGGACGGAGCCTCCGAACAGGTAGACCTCGCGCACGATCTTGGGCGAGACCTCCATGGCAATGCGCAGGTTGTTGGTGGCGATCGTGAGGTCGTGCAACCGGCTCAGGTGCCGCACCACCGAGAGCGTCGTCGTGCCGGCGTTCAGCATGAGTACAGAGTTGCTGGACACCAATGTCGCGGCGAGGGCGCCGATGCGCTCTTTCTCTTCTGTGTGCATCTGCAGTCGGACGTCCAGCTTCTTCTCGGCGCCGGCGACGGCGTCCACGCTCACAGCCCCGCCGTGGGTGCGAACGACCAGCCCTTCGTTGTGCAGCTGGTGGAGATCCCGCCGCACGGTGTCCGGCGAAACGTGGAAGTGCTCGGCGAGCTGGGTCACCGTGACCTGCTCGGCCTCTGCGACGTAGGCGACAAGCCTGGCCTTCCGGCCAGCGGGAAGTCGCACCGGGGCGGGGGTTGTTCGGTCGGCCACCCCACATTCGTAGCAGACTTTGCCGAGGCCTGCCAGCCCATGCCGCACAAGTCGGCAGATTTCGGAACAAATGCTTGCTTGCCTCGGCTGCTGACGTGTACGATCGCACCAACCTGGCGTAATCAAGCATGAGCGTGCACAAATCGGCACGTTCTCGGATTGGAGAATAGGATGAGCAACGATGCTCAGGGCCGTTGGAAGCGGCCCATGCGGAAGGCCTCAGTCGTCGTCTTGGCAGCGGCGACGACGCTTGCGATGTTCGGCTGCTCCGCCAGCACCAGTACGGCGGGGTCCACTGGCAGCAGCACTGGGAGTTCGAGTCAGCCGGTCACGCTGACGTTCTCGCAGTGGTGGGCTCCGGAGATGCCTACGGGTGCCCTTCAGGGCTTGATGGACCAGTTCCACCAGCAGAACCCGAACATCACGGTCAAGCTGATCAGCGCCCCGTTCCAGTCACTGCAGCAGCAGACGATCTCGCAGGCTGCCACGGGAACCCTTCCCGACGTCGTCGGCCTGGACGGCGCCTGGGTCAACCCGCTCTACAAGCAGGGTGCCCTGCTGAACCTCAGCGACGCGATGAAGAGCGCGAACTACGATCCCAAGGATCTGGCCAGCCAGGTGGGCTACAGCGGCTCCACCTACATGATCCCCGTGGTCAACTTCGTGTATCCGCTCTTCACGAATGACGCCATCCTCGCGAAGGCGGGCATCAGCAAGCCGCCCACGACCTGGTCCGAATTCGAAGCCGACGCGAAGAAGATCAGTCAGTCCGGATCTGCGAAGGGATGGGTCGTACCGCTCAGCACCGCCAACCCGAACGGCGTCCAGAACGACATCCTCTCCTGGGCTTGGGCGTCGGGTGGAAGCATGTTGAAGAACGGCCAACCGAATCTCACGGGCAACCCCGACGTCACCGGGGCGGTGAACCTCGTCAACGATCTCATCCAGGCGAAGGCAGTCCTACCCGGCGCCGACGGCTTGCAGGAGACCGCCAAGGTCGAGAACTTCATCAACGGTCGGGTGGGCATGATGATCGACTCGCTGGCTCACATCACCACGATCACCAAGGGCAACCCCAACCTGAAGTTCTCCGTCTCGGCGCAGCCGGTGAAGGACGGCTACACGGGCAAGCCGGGCATCCTGACCGCGTCCTGGGGGATCGGCATCTCGGCTAAGTCCAAGCACGCCGCCGACGCATGGAAGCTCGTGCAGTTCCTGATGAGCCAGTCGGTCAACTCGAAGCTTTCGACGTTGGCCAACGGCTTCCCCGGCAACTCGACGTCCACGCCGGACTTCACGGGTTCGGACCCCCACTTCAAGCAGGCGTTCGCGATCTACCAGAAGAGCACGCCGGTCAACGAGTTCGTCGGCCTTCCCGCGGCGGACCAGCTGATGACGGACTTCCTGAACGAGTTCCAGAAGGTGGCCGCCGGCCAGGAATCGACGAGCACGATGCTCGCGAACGTCCAGGCAGCGTGGAAGCAGCAGTTCTGACCCGTCCAACCCACACATGAGGAATTCTCGCCGGCTGCGCGCCGCAAGCGACGTGCGGCCGGCGAGGACGGAGACGAGAACTATGACTACCTCCCTTTCGGTGAGGCGGCACGACCAACGGCAACGTGCGTCCGCTCCCCGGCATCACCACCACGCCCTGATCCAACAACTCGAGCCGTACCTCCTGATCAGCCCGACCATGCTGGTCATCGTCGGCCTGATGGTGGTTCCAATTGTCATCGTCATCGGCTACTCGCTGATGGACAACGTGGTCACGAACCCGAACCCGAAGTTCGTCGGCCTCGCAAACTACACAGCGATCCTCAGCGAGCCCGGGTTCTGGGGTGCCGCGGTGAACACTCTGTTCTTCACGGTGGGCAGCGTCGTCGTGCACATGGTGATCGGCATGGTGTTCGCCATGATGCTCAACTCCAAGAGCATGGCGCGGGTGCCGCGGGCGATCTTCCGGGCGATCTACATCCTGCCCTGGATCTTCACCGCCTCGGTGGTGGCGGTGCTCTGGCGGCTGCTGCTGGACCCGAGCGGGGTGATCAACTACATCCTCATCAGCCTAGGCATGGTGCATGAAGCGGTGCCGTGGCTCGCGACTCCGTCCACGGCCCTGCTCGCAGTGACCGTGATCAACATCTGGTCCGGCTACCCGTTCTTCATGATCAGCCTGCTCGCCGGGCTGCAGGGCGTCCCGTCCGATCTGTACGAGGCCGCCCGGGTCGATGGAGCGGGCTTCTTCCGCCAGTTCGCGAATGTGACCCTGCCGGCACTGAAGCCGATCCTCTACAGCATGGCTCTGCTCGACCTGCTCTGGACGACCCAGCAGTTCACGCTGATCTGGGCGACCACCGGAGGCGGTCCGCTGGGGATGACGGAGATGCTGAGCACGTTCACCTACAAGCTCGCCTTCAACGCCTACCAGTTCTCGATGGCGGCGACGAGCGCGGTGCTTGTCCTGGGTGCGTCCCTCATCGTTGCGGTCTTCTACGTCCGCAACCAGCGCAGGGAGGCGTAGCGATGACCACTCTTTCGGCACGGGCGGTCGGATCCACTCGGACGGCGGGGTCCCGTCGGGCGGCCCGCCGCCGGATGACGGCGCGCGTGGGCTTGTACGCCGGGCTCACCGTCGGAGCAATCTTCGCCGGGTTCCCGGTTCTGTGGATGCTCTCGAGTTCCTTCAAATCCAACGCGCACATCTTCGCGTACCCCCCGAAGCTGCTCGACTCCTCGTTCTCCTTCGCGCCGTACGTGGCCGTGTTCTCGGATCCTGTGGAGATCGGCTACTTCGTCAACAGCTACGTCGTGGCGCTGTCGGTCACCGCGGTCACGCTTGTCGTCGCCCTTCTTACGGCGTACGTGTTCAGCCGCTTCGAGTTCCCCCTCAAGCGGATCATCAACGTCGTCATCATCGGGGTGCAGGCCGTACCCCCGATCACCCTGCTGATTCCGTACTTCGGAATCATGGTTACCCTCGGGCTCTACAACACCTATTTGGGCCTGATCCTCACCTACGTGGTGTTCACCCTGCCGTATGCGGTGATCATGATGACCGCATACTTCGACAGCCTCCCGCGGGAGGTCGACGAGGCGGCCAAGGTCGACGGTGCCAGTTCCCAGGCGATCCTCTGGCGGATCCTGGTGCCGATCTCCATTCCGGGGATGGTGTCCGTCGGCCTGTACACATTCATGATCTCGTGGAACGAATACCTGTTCGCGCTCACCCTCACCCAAACGGACAACCGGCGCACGGTTCCGGTCGGGATCCAACTGCTGATGGGCCAGAACAACTACCTGTGGAACCAGGTGATGGCCATGAGCATTCTCGGCTCCATCCCCGTCCTCGTTCTTTTCCTCATCTTCCAGCGCTACTTCATCGGCGGCCTGGCCGCCGGTGCTGTCAAGTCATGACACGGCGCTGAAAGCACCTGCTGCACCCGACTAGGAGACAACCACATGTTGATCAACGGCAAGGATCTACTCGCGGTCGCGAACGCTCACAACTTCGCGGTTCCCGCGTTCAACGTGAGCGACTACGCGATGAGCAACGGGCTCTTCGAGATCTGTGAGGAGAAGGCTGCCCCGTGGATCCTCGCGATCCATCCGGACGAGGTGTCCCATATCGGCCACGAGGTGATCCTGGCCCTGCGGGAACGGGCCCACCGCTCCACGGTGCCTGTCGCCATCCACTGGGATCATGGCGGTACCTTCGAGCAGATGCTCACCGCGATCCAGATCGGTTTCACCTCCGTCATGATCGACGGGTCGATGCTCCCCTTCGAAGAGAATGTCGCCATCACCAAGAGGGTGGTGGACGCGGCGCATGTCGTCGGTCTCTCGGTGGAGGGCGAGCTCGGCACGATCGGCAAGACCGACGGCCAGGCCGAGGCCGGGACGGACGACATCATCTACACGGACCCGAAGCAGGCCGTGGAGTTCATCGAGCGCACCGGCGTCGACAGCCTTGCGATCGCGATCGGAACACGGCACGGGATCTACCCGTCGACCCTCAAGCCCGAGCTCAAGCTCGACCTGCTGTCCGAGATCAAGGGACGGGTGGGGATCCCGCTGGTGCTGCATGGGGGATCCAACAACCCCGACCACGAGATCGGCCAGTCGGTCAAGCTCGGCATCAACAAGATCAACATCTCGAGCGATATCAAGGTTGGCTACTTCAACGCGATGCGCGACGTCCTCACCGACCGCGAGTTGCGCGAGCCCAACCTCATCGAGCCGCCGGCCACCGCGGCGATGAAGGTGGTCGCAGCCCAGAAGATCGACCTGTTCGACGCCGCCGGCAAGGCACACCTGTACACGATCGCGCTGGCGGCAGGATCACGCCGGGTCGGACGCCGGTCGGACGCGTTGGTCGCCTGATGGGGAAGACGGCGATACTCGGGCTCGGCGGCACCATCGACTTCGAGCTCCACTGGAGCGCGGCAACACTTGAGTCGCTGGCCGTCGAGCTCGGGATCGCCGACCTGAGCAGTCCAGCGCCCTCTGTGATCGATTCGGAGCGCACCCTCGTACTCTCCGTCCTGCAGCACATGCGGATGGGAACGGGTGGCGAACACTACGTCGAGTTGCCGGACGTCATCGAGCGGTTCGCGGCGCGGTTCGGTTATCGGACCACCCTCGGCGGCACGCCCGTCCGCGCCGCGCTCGCCATGAGCGGCCTCGGCATCGCGAGCACTGTGCACCTCGTCTCCATCAACGACCACGTCCGGCGCCTGCTGCCAGCAGACGTGGACTACCTCTGCAGTGCGGAGCACGACTCCATCGACCCGCACCTGATCGTCCAATACCCCGCGGGCGCCCGAATCCGGGTCGGCGACGACGAGATCGTCTCCGAGGGTGCCAACCGGCTGATCTACCCCTGCGATCGCCCGAACGCCGAACTCCGGCTGAGCCACGACCTCCCGGAGGCCCTTCGCACCGCCGGGGTCTTCCTCATCTCGGGGCTGAACTCCATGCAGGAGCGGGACATGCTGGACGCCAGGCTGAGAGAACTCATCGACGCGATGGGGAACCTGCCCGCCGATGCGGTGACCATCTACGAGAACGCGGGATTCCACGTCCCCCAGTTCGGCCGGATCGTCCTCGACACGCTCGCACCACGCCTCGACCTGATCAGCCTCAACGAGGACGAACTCATGGACGCGCTTGGCCGCCCCGTAGACCTGCTGGACCCGGCTGACCTTATTGCCGGTGTTCGCGAATTCGCGAACAGGATGTCGGTTCCGACGATCGTGCTGCACACCCGACACTTCGCCCTCGCCCATGGTGCGCAGGCGACCCGGATGGAAGCCGTGCTCGCGACCGGGACTGCTGTCTCAGGCGCGAGATATGCGTTCGGCGACGGGGCGACGTGCGACGACATCGGACGTCTCCACGCTCGCGCGCCCCGCGGCCGGGCCGGCCAACTGCTCGCCGAATTCCTTCGGGGGGATGATGAGTTCTGCATCGTGCCCGCGTTGGACCTGCGGGACGTCCCGTCGCCGACGACCATCGGACTCGGGGACTCCTTCGTCGGGGGCGCCGTGGCGGCGATGATCGGCGCGGCCGCCAGCCCACCGGCCGACGAACGCAGTCGCTGCCCGTCGTAGTGACAGCGCGTCCCCTGCGCACGCAACGGTGAATGGCCGCTGAGTCACCGAAGGCGGTGGCTGACGAGTTCTCGGGGGACGTGGTCATCACCCCGGGTCTCCGGGTCGTCGGCCCCACGGTGCCCTGCCACGATCCGACCCGTTGCCACAGAACCTCATGACATGCGCGGGCGGACGTGGCCCGGGTGAGACTGCCCGGCCGTCTGCCCGACTGCACGGATTACGGGGTGCCCGGCCCCGCCTTCATCGTCCGGACCGTCAGCTGCGGGTCGGGAGGGCTGCCCGCGCAGCCCGTGCCGGCGTGCGCGACGAACATCGAGACGGTCTCGTCGGGCGGGTAGACCCGCAATCCGGCCACGGGAGTCGGCTGGCACGAGGCTGTCGAGAACACCCCGACGTCGACCATGCCCACGATCGAGGAGGCCATCTGCCCAGGCTGGAGCACGACGGCCGGTCCGGGAGACCCGTCACGGGTCGCGGCCGCCCCCACCTGCGAACCGCTCTCGGACGACACGTAGGACACGCCGGGGAAGCCGACCATCAGGCACGCGTGCGTGCCGGTGTTGGTGAACTGGACGGCGGTGTAGATCGTTCCGGCCGTGCCGTTGGTGGGTCCCAGCGTGAGCTTCAGGTCTGCTGACCGGCACTTGGACGTGCCGCCGGACGCGGACGTGGCCGACGAACCGCTGGTCGTGGACGACGCGGGAGTCGAGGGGGACTGCGGCGGTGTGCTGGCCCCGCTCGAGGTGTTCGTGGGGGTGGTGGCGGCGGTGTCGGCGGGCGAGCTGGGGGAATTCGATGGGGGCGCGCACCCCGCGAGAATGGCGAGGGTGGCCAGCGCTACGGCCATCGACGCGTTGCCTCGACCCTGTAGTCGATGCGTCGTCATCTCGACACCTCCAGACGTGCTCGGTGAGTCGGTTGTGTACCTGCCACGTTACTGCGGCGTTGTCGGGGCCCGGGGATCCGGCGGGTTGGGCCGGACGGCGGGCCTCCGGATTCTGTGCTCTCGGGGTGGTGTATGAGCTTCTGGTTGATCCAGGCGAAGTCTAGAATAGAACACATGAATGATATAGCGCGGGATGTCGATCGGTTGGGTGCGGCTCGAGCCGGTCTGGCCGGAGCCCTTCGGTCGTTCGATCGCAACCTCGACGACGCCGCGCGGATTGATGCGATCCGTGCGTTGGGGCAGCCCGGAACGGAGCCAGCCAGGTGACCCCGGAGCAAGGCGGCCAAGTGACCCGGGCCAGGAGGGTCGCCACCCCCGACCGCTCCCCGACGGGACACCACCGGACCCCCGCCCACGACGTGATCACCACCACCCCACCGGCCACCACTACACCAGCAACCATCCGCACACACATCATCGAGGCCCATCCTCGGGGCGAGTCCGACTCAACTCTCGAGCAGTGACTGCCCCGGGTAGTCGTCGTCGCCCCGGGCCGGTATCGCGAACACCGCGGAGCCGAAATGGGTGAGGTAGTCGGACAGCCCGTCGTGGCCGGCGTCGAGCGACTGCTGGATCGGGGTGGATCCGCGACAGATGTCGCTCTGCCAGGCGACGAACACGAGACCCGCCTGGCGGCGTCCGGACGCGTCGAACCCGTCGAACCCGTCGTCGTAGTTCCAGGAGCGCCGGTAGGTGCGGGCTGCGCGGGTGTTCACCTGGTTGGCCAGTCGCAGGTGCGCGCTGCGGGGGATCACCGGCTGTCCGGATGCGTCGCGGGCGGAGAGGTCGGCGGTCTCGAACTCGCCATGTCCACCCAGCGGGGCGCCGCTGGTGGTGTCGCGGCCGATGGCCCGGTCGCGAACGTCCGCCGGTTCGGCGAACCAGCGGGTGAGGTCGATGCGGATCTGGCGCACCACGAGATAGCTGCCATCGCGCATCCAGCCAGGCGTGGGCACCCGCACCGTGTAGTCCCACCGCACCGTTCCGAGGGGAGGATTGGCGCTGCCGTCACGGTGCCCCATGAGATTGCGGGGCGTCCCCGTGGGGTGCTGGGACGCCGCGGCGGTCGCCTTGAAGCCCGAGCGCGACCACCGCAGTCGCACGCCGTCGCCGGCCAGCGAGAGCACCTGCTGCACCGCGCCCGCCAGGCGCATCGGATCCTCGGCGCCCACCTGCACCAGAAGGTCCCCATCGCATACGCGTGGGTCGAGCCGGTCGACGGCGAATCGGGGCAGGTCGACGAACGCCTCCGGACGCCGACCGGCGAGACCGACGGCGTCCAGCAGCGAGGCGCCGATCCCGGGGGTGACCTGCAGGTTCGTCGGACTGAGATCGAGCCCCGAGACCCCGACCCCGCCCGACGGTTGGGTCGGGATGGGGCCGGTGCCCCGGAGGAACGCGGAGGCCGCCGCGCGGGTGGTGTGCGACGTGCGCCGCGCGGCGGGCGTCACGTCGAACGCCAGCAGGGTGCCGAAGGCCGGCACCGGATCGGCGAGCCCGTGCGGCAGATCACCGGATGTGACGGTCATGTCGGTTGGGGCGAGTCGCGGGACGGGTGCTGTGTCTGGTGCTGTGTCGGGCGATCGGCGGGTGCGGGTCATCTGCGCGGCGAGGCCCCCGGCGGTGATTCCCATGGTCGTGCCCGCGAGCGCGGCGGCACCCGAGATCGTGAACAGGGTCCGACGGCTCACCGCGTCGTGAGGGTCGAGCAGTGCGCCCGGCCCCCCGTGGACGCCGCCGTCCCCCGGGTCCACAGGCGGTTGGCCCTGATCCGAGGGCGTCAGATCGCCGGTCGGGCCGCTCATGCGCCGGGTCGGTGCACCCGGGAGATCACGGGGAACGCCGTGGTGATCGAGGTGCCGCTCTGGAAGGTCCAGGTCATGGTGACCGTGTCGCCCTCGTCGAGCGGTTCGGGGAGGTTCAGGAGCATCACGTGGTAGCCGCCCATCTGCAGGGTGCGGCTGCCGTGCGCCGGGACGGGGATCGAGGTGACCCGCTTCATCGTGCCTCCGCCGCTGGGATTCCCGACCGTCGTGTGCAGTTGCGCCTCGCCGGCAGCGGGCGTCGACACCGACACGAGCATGTCGTCGGCGTCGCCCGCGTTACGGATCGCCGCATACGCGGCGCTCGTGGCCATGGAGGGGGCGGCCGCCATGCCCGGTGTCGCCGAGCTGGACACCGCGGCGATCACCTTGTCGATCGCCGCCCGGACTCCGTGGAACGACGGGTCGAAGTCGTCGAGCCAGGCGTGGATCTGGGCGTCCGTGTCACGATGCGGGTCGGTGCTGACGAACTGCACTCACACCTTCGAGCGAACCCGCGCGGGCAGCTTGGCCATCGCGCTGGCGAGGTCGGCCATCGTGGTCGGGCACACGTCGGGGCACGTTGTCTACCCGAAGTAGAGCAGGGTGATGCTGTCGGCGGCCGGGTGGTTGAACCGCCAGGTGGAGCCGTCGGTCTGCCTCACCGACTGGGACGCTGGACCCATCGGGTCGCCGGGAATCCAGGTGTAGTCGGGGATCGTCGACACGTCGACTCCGGCGGGTGTTGAGGAACAGCCGGTGAGGACCGCGACGACCGCGAGAAGGCAAGAAAGCACGAACCGCCACCCGACCCGTCGGATCGTGGGGGAGGGCACGCGCCGGAGCGTATCCGGGCAGGGGGTTCGCGGTCGGCCCGGAACGACCCGGATCCCCGCGACAAGCGATGTCGCGAGGACCCGGGTGGCCTGGAGTTGGCTCCAGGGTGTCAGGCGGCGAGGATCCTGGCAGCGGTCACGATGATGGTGGCCACCTGCTCGACGCTGAAGCGGGTCGCGTCGATGACCAGGTCGTAGTAGTCGTCGGCGGTGGGGTCGAAGTGGAAGACCTCGAGGGACAGCTCCCGACGGAACGCGTCCTCGATCGGCTGGCGCTTCGCGGCCCGCTCGGGCGTGATGCCCGTCAACTTCGCCGCGTTCACGATCCGTGCCTCCAACTGGCCGACCAGCTTGACGTGCAGGGCGCCGGGCCGTTCGTGCAGCAGGTACGCCCCGTTGCGGCCGAGGACAAGACCGCCCTCTTCGGCGAACCCGTTGACGTCCTCGGTCACCTGGCGCGCCGTCTCCCCGACGGCCTGGGCCTTGGTGATGGCTGCCTCGGCCGCTCCGGTGGTGGAGGTGGCCAGCGGGGGAAGGGTGTCGAGGAACCGCCCGAAGACCCCTTGCCGCTCGCGATCGGCTGCCGACTGCTCGATCTCGTCACTCGAGAAGGCCTGCCCGTGCAGCGGGATGTTCAGGTCCTCGGCCACACGGGCCGCGATCTGCTCCATGCCACATCCGTAGAGCTCCCACAGCGTGATGATCTGGGCGCCTGAATTGTTGACCATGTCGACTCTCCTTGGTCCGGCCGTGGCTCAGTGGCTGGTGGTCGTAGCGATGGGGGTGGCGGCTGACGCCTGGGCGAGCATCGCCGTCTGCTGGTGGCGCTGGTTGAGCGTGGCGGCGTTGTCCAGAACGACCTTCCTGCTCAGCGGGTACCAGACCAGCAGCACGACGGCGACGAGGACGAACAGCACGCCCGGGACCAGGGTCATCAGCATGTAGATGCCCTTCACGGTCGAGGATGACTGCGACGTGGTGCCGGCCTGGTAGCCGATCCAGCCGAGGGCCCAGCCACCGAGGCCGAAGGCGAGCGCCTGGCCCACCTTGCGAGCCCAGGAGTACACCGAGTAGACGACGCCGTCGGCGCGCTCACCGCTCGTGACCTCGTGGTCGTCGATCACGTCGGTGATGAATGCCCAGATCAGCATGTTGAAGACACCCAGCCCCAGGCCCGCGACGATGGTGGCGACGATGAAGCCCCAGGGCTGGTGCTGCAGGTTGACGAGGTACAGCAGGATGTAAACAACTCCCGCGCCGCCCACCGCGATGGTCGACACCTCGCGCTTGCCGTAGCGGCGGGCCAGCGGGGTCGCCACCGGCAGCAGCAGTAGGGTGGGCAGCAGGGCCAGCGTGGCTGCGGTGCTCTGCATCTGGCCGTTGTTGAAGTAGATGACCCACAGGTAGGACGTCATGTTGCTGATCATCATCATCGCGATGAGCAGCAGCAGCGCGGCGGCGATGATCGCCTGCATGGACCGGTTCTTGAAGACGTGGGCCAGCGTCTTGCCGATGCCGGGAGCTTTGCTGCCGGCCACCGTCGGGATCTGGACCCGCTCGGTGCTCATCCGGTAGCAGCCGAAGTAGGCGATGACGGACACGACCGCGGCGACGACGCCCACCCAGAAGAAGGCGTGGCCGACCACCTGGGTTTTGCCGTGGGCGTCCTTGGTGAAGATGACCAGCGGCACGGTGAACACGATGACCAGCTGGGCCAGGAACGCGCCGAAGGTGCGGAAGACCGACAGGGACGAGCGGTGCACGGGGTCGGGGGTGATGACCGCGGCCATCGAGCCGTAGGGGATGTTGATGGCCGAGTAGAGGATGCTCCACAGGGCGTAGGTGACGAGGATGTAGACGACCTTCGCTCCCTGGCCCAGCCCGGCGGCGCCGAAGAAGTACATGAGCGCCGAGGCGAGGGCGACGGGGATGCCGAACCGGGCGATCCATGGGCGGAACCGGCCACTGGCGCGGAGCTTCGAGCGGTCGACCAGACGGCCGATGGTGATGTCGACGAAGGCATCTCCCAGCCGGACGATCAGCAGTAGGGTGCCGACCTCCGCGGCCTTCACGTCGAGGACGTTGGTGTAGAAGATCATGAGGAAGGCGGACGCGAGGATGAACGAGAAGTCGTTCCCCATGTCGCCCAGGGCGTAACCGATCCTGTCGCGGTATCCGAACGGCTTGGACGCCGGCTGCGCTGCAACGGCAGACATATGCCGATCCTTTCGAGGGTGTGCGGGTCCGGAGAGCCGGCGACAGCGCCGGGCCGGAGGGGATGATCGGCGGGGTCTCGGCGTTGAAGACCGGTGGGTGTGACCTGCCGATGTGAGTGGATCCGCTATGAATGTATGGAGTCGGCAGGTGCGACGGCCTGGTGTTGCCAGCAGTTGCCAGCGGGGCAGGGCGGGAGTCAACCCGCCAACCGCGACGGCGCCGCGGAGCCGGCGGTGGCGAGGAGCCCCGGAGCACGGATCGTGTCGAACGGGGCGCCCATCCGGCTGAGGCGGTGCCCGACGTCAGCGCACGGTGTCACAGCACGGTGTCAGCGCGCGGTGTGGCGGCATGGCCTGACGGGAGCGAGGTCAGGGTCGCCGGGGCCGGGGAACCGGGATCAGGGCACCGGAGGGATTGTCCGGATGGCGCGCACATAGGTCATGACGGTCCACACCCCGAGCTTCACGGTCGAGGTGTGGACGAAGCCCGCACCGACGAGTTCGGCGCTGACGCTCCGCAGCGTGGCGGAGTTCGAGCCGCCGCCACGGGTGTGGGCGAACACCGCGGAGTCGTGCCCGGTGAGCGCGCTCAGGAACTCCTCGGGGCTGCGCTGGAATCCCCAGGCGTAGGGCGAGGTGGCGACGACCTTCGCGTAGGGGTTGTCGTCGACGTAGCGCATGCCGTAGCCGGCGAACACGTAGCCGTTGAACCGGCTGTCGACCAGGAGCACGGGATGTCCCGGCGTCCTGGCCAGAACCGCCATCACCGGCCGCGAGACGGCCATCGACCCGTGGCCGGACTCGCCGCGCACCACCGCGAGGGTCGGGGCGGCGAGCACGACGGTGGCGACGACACCGATCGCCGCCAGCCCCGCGGTGAGTCGGGAGGCGGTCAGGACGCGCGTGCGGCCGCGGGCGAGGCGGGCGACACTGCTGGCCAGAGCCGCGGCGACTCCGTGAACCCCCGCACCGATGAGCAGCGCGGCGGGCGTCGCCAGCGGCATCCAGTACCGAAGTCGCAAGGTGGGGGGTTTCGCCACGGCCGCCATCGCCTCCAGGGTGAACGGCACGGCGAACCAGGCGAGCGCGATGAGCAGGACCCACCGGTCGCGTCGCCACAGGGCCAGGGCTCCGGCGAGCGCCGGGACCAGCAGCAGCGGCCAGGCCTGCTGCCGCCCGCTGGCGCTGATCAGCGTCTCGAGCAGGGTGTGCAGGATCAGCGAGTACTGCACCCGTCCCCGCGGCTGGCCGTGGCCGTGCACGGCCATGTAGAGCACGGGGAGCGACACCACCAGCCCGCCGATCACCAGCGACACCAGGGTGGAGCGCGTGGTCACCCACCGGGGATGCCGCCCACGTCGGCTGACGTGGTCATCGACGATCGAGGCGGCGAGTTGGCCGGCGAACTGGAACAGCACGAACAGGTGGATCAGGGGTCCGACGACGATGGTCGCGACATAAGCGGCCCGCGTCCACCGGGTGGGGCGTTCGCGCGCGACGTCCCACGCGAGCCACGACGCCGTGCTGATCATCACCATGAGGGCGTAGGGGCGCGATTCCTGGGCGTAGCGGACGACGCCGGGCATCACCATGAACACGATCGACGCGGTGAGCGCCAGCGAGGCCGAGGCGTGTCGGCGCACCAGCGCGTAGAGCAGCGCCACGGCCACCGCCATCGCGAGTCCGGACACCGCTCGCACGAGCACCACGTCGCTCACCGGCAGACCGAGGACTGTGGCGGCCTTGCGGAGGATCGTGATGCCGAGGTAGTACGGCATGAGCGTGGCGTCGTTGCCGTGCCACAGGTGCCACAGCTGTCGGAACGTCCGGTGGGTCACGACGAGCGTGACGCCTTCGTCGGTCGACACGCCGGGGCGCCCGATGCGGTACAGGAACCAGACGGCGGCGGCGATGCCCAGCAGGGTGGGTGCGATGAGGGGACGCAGAGGGGCCGGCAGTCGGCGGGACGCGCCGACGGATCCAGCCGGAGCCTCCAGGGTCGTGGCGCTCATCACGGGAGCCTCAGGTCACGCACGGCAACGAACCTCGGGATCGGTTGAGATCGGGCCCGTCGGCGACTGTCGACCGGCGGCGCGACGATCATAGCGGCGGGACCGAAAGGGACGCTGAAGCGGGCGGTCATCGTCTCCTGTACAGCAGCACCGCCCAGGGACCTCGCTGGGTGGTTCGCACCAGGGCGTAGCCCGCGTGCACCAGTTCACCCTGCACCTGCTGCATGGTTCGAGTGACGGCCTGCGGTTTCGAGGTCTGCGCCAACACCACGTACATGTGCCCAGCCAGGGCCCTCCGGAACGCCGTTGGGCGCCTCGGGGAGGACCAGGCGTACGCGGAATCGGGCTGAACCTGTGAATAGGGATTGTCGTAGACGTACTTCACGCCGTACCCGGCGAAGGCGAAGATGTTGAACTGGCTGTCGACGAGCAGCAGTGGATTGTGCGGCGTGCTGCGCAGCAGATCGAAGACGCCCCGGGTGTCGGCGACAGTTCCGTGCCCCGCCGGGCTGCGCACGACGTTGTTCGCGGGCAGGGTGAGGGCCACGAGTGTGGCCACGGCCGCGGCGGCGAAGGCCGTCCTCAGCCATCCGATCTGCTCGCGGGACACTCCCCGAAGCACGGTGCTGGAGACCGACCAGCAGGCGAAGGCGGCCAGGCCGTACACCCCGATGCCGACCAGGAGGCCCAGCGGGGACGAGAGCGCCATCCAGTAGCGCAACCGCAGGGTACCGGGTTGACGATAGGCGGCCGCCGACTGCAGCGCGAAGCTCAGCGCCAGCCACAGGGCGAACGTCACCGCGTGCTGACTTCGCGCCCGGACGAGCGTCACGAGGCCGGCGACGACGAGGACGACAACGACGGGACCGACCTGCTGGGGACCCTCGCGGCTGGTGATGGTCTGCAGGGCCGTCGCCGTGAGGTGGCTGAACGGAACCGCCGAATGCGACGGAACCCCATGGCCACGTTGCAGCATGTGCACGACCGGATACCAGGCGGCCACGGCGGCGATCGCGAGAGAGCCGCCAATGGTGCGGGCCGCGGTGAACCGGCGGCTCAGCAGCCCGTTCTCGAGCCGGTCATGCACCAACGCCACCGCGAACTGGGCGGCGTACTGCAGGAGCAGAAAGAGGTGGATCACCGACCCGACCACGACGGTCATCGCGTAGAGCAGCGTGGAGCGCCACCCGCCCTCCTCCCGGGCCTTGTCCCACATCAGCCACGATGCCGCACTGGCGAGCACCATCAGGCTGTAGGGGCGTGCCTGCTGGGCCCAGCGTAGTGTTCCCGGCATGAAGGTGAGTGCCACGGTGGCCGCCAGGGCGATGCGGGCGTCGGCGCGGCGTCTGACCAGCGCGTAGAGGATCGCGCACGCGAGCGCCATCGCGACCGCCGACAGCGATCGAATCAGCGTGAGGTCGCTGACGGGGAGCCCCGAGGCGATGGCCAGCCTTCTGACCGTCTTGGCCAGCAGGTAGTACGGCACCAGCGTCGCGTCGTTGCCGTGCCACAGTCGCAACAATTGCGGCAGCGATCGGTGGATGACCACGAGGGTCACCCCTTCGTCGGTCTGCACGCCCGGTTGGCTGATGCTGTCGAGGAACCACCAGGCAGCCAGGATGAACAGGAGCCCCGGGATGGCGAACGGTCGGACGCGGTCGGGCAGGCGCAGGCCGCTGATGGCGCTCGACGCCGTCGTCGGGGACGTCGTCACGGGAGCCTCGCGTCGCGCACGGGTTCGAACCTCGGGGTCGAGTGGAGTCGGGCCCGTCGGCGACCATCTACCGGCGGAGCGGCAAGTATAGCGACGGCACCGAGAGGGAAGCTGAAGGCGGTCGGTCAGGCGCGCAAGGACGCCGCCGGGCCGGTGGACGCCCGCACGACCAGGCGCACGGGCAGTGAGACCGGTGCGTCGGAGGTGCGCGATGTGGGATCTGTGGGGTGGAGCACCGCGCGGACCGCCTGCTCGCCGAGCGCGGTCAGTGGGGCGGCCACGGTGGTGAGCCCGGGGGTGACGAGGTCGCTCGCGAACGTGTTGTCGAAGCCCACCACGCTGATGTCGGCGGGCACCCGGACGCCACGACGGATCAGCGCGCGCATCAGGCCGATCGCCACGAGATCGTTGTAGGCGACCACCGCGGTGACCGGGTCGCGCAGCACCTCGTCTGCGGCGTCCTCACCGCCGCGCACCGTGGGCGACACCGGGCCGCAGCGGTGGTTGGCGATGCCGAGCCCGAGGCAGGCATCGCGGAAGGTGCGCCACCGCTGGCCGTCGGCCCACGACGTCGGCGGACCAGCCAAATAGGCCATCCGGCGGTGCCCGAGTCCGACGAGATGGTCGACCGCCTGCTGCATTCCGCTGCGCGTGTCTGGCAGCACGCACGGGAGCCCGCTGACGTGACGGTTGAGGATGACGATCGGCACCTGCTTGCCGACCGCGCGCAGGTCGGTGTCGCTGACCCGGGAACTGGCGACGATCAACCCGTCGACCGTCGGCAGGGTGTGCTCGACGAGCCGGCGTTCGAGGGACCGGCTCTCCTGGGAGTCGACCAGGGTGATCGATACTCCAGCGCGGTGCGCGGCCAGTTCGGCGCCGCGGATGATGCCGAAGTAGAACGGGTTGGTCACGTCGCTGACGAGCAGGCCGAGCATGCCTGTCTTCGTGGCCCGCGGGGTGCGGTAGATCGCCTGCGACCGGTAGCCGAGCCTGGAGGCCACCTCGTGCACGAGCCGCGCGGTCTCGGCACTCACCCGTCCGGGGCGGCTGAAGGCGCGCGACACCGTCGAGACGCTGACCCCGGCCTCGCGGGCCACGTCGTAGATGGTCACGGAGCCGTGGCCCGTGGGTGTTCCCGACCGCTCCGACATGGGTTCAACCTACCCATCGGGGGTGGCGTCCGCGGGCCGCAGCGCGCACGGGCGCCGACGGTCCGATCCGGCAAGTGTTGGCAACCGCTTCGCGCGCCGCGGCCCGGCGCGGTTCGATGGATACGTCACCACAGCTGAACCGGTCAACGCCGACTCGAGGAGATTCCATGCTTCGCCCCCAAGACACCGCCACCCGTGAGCGCAAGTCCATCTCCGGATTGTGGCAGTTCCGCCTCGACGCCGAGGGCGTCGGTCGAGCCGACGGCTGGTTCGCGGGACCGCTGCCAGACGCCCGCGAGATGGCCGTGCCCGCGTCCTTCAACGACCTGTCGACCGAGGAGTCGGTGCGCGACCACGTCGGCGACGTCTGGTACTCGCGCACGGTCCGGGTGCCGCGCGGGTGGGCGGGTCAGCGGGTGGTCGTGCACCTGGAGTCGGCCACGCACCGGGGCACCGTGTGGGTGAACGGCACCGAGGTCGTCACCCACCAGGGCGGCTACCTGCCCTTCGAGGCCGACATCACCGACCTCGTCACGCCGGGCGAGGAGACCCGGATCACGATCTGCGTCAACAACACGCTGAGCTTCCAGACCATCCCGCCGGGCGTCATCGAGGACACCCCCAGCGGCCCGAAGCAGCGCTACTGGCACGACTTCTTCAACTTCGCCGGCATCCACCGCGACGTCTGGCTCTGCACACGTCCGGTGGCGCACGTCGACGACATCACCCTGGTGACCGACATCGACGGCAGCACCGGTGTCGTCAGCTATCGCGTGCACAGCGTGGACGCCGGCGGGCTCACGACCGCCGTGGTCGTCCGCGACGCCGAGGGCCGCGTGGTCGCCCGCTCCGAAGCCGCCGAGGGCCGTCTCGAGATCGCCGACGCACACCTGTGGGCCC
>JAJXWF010000187.1 GCA_021781735.1 Actinomycetes bacterium | reverse complement strand
CCCACCGTAGAATCGTCCGAGCACGACGGGGCTATGGCGCAATTGGCAGCGCACCTGCTTTGCAAGCAGGGGGTTAGGGGTTCGAGTCCCCTTAGCTCCACCCACGACCCACAGATCCGGCTGTCGTCCTCGGCCGCGCGCGATCTCCTGCTGCCGCAGGCGGCTGACGTCATCCAGGACGTCATCGGGAACGGGATGGTCCGCCGAGAAGCGGATCGTCCCACTCGAGATCGAGAAGCCGTCCAATCGGGACGCCACCGCGGCGACAACCTGCCCGCTGAACGGGTAGAGCCCCAGATGCGTCCGGGCCTGGCTCACCGCGAGCAGCCCCTTGCCCTGAAGCATCCACGCCGGCATCGCGTAACTCACCCCCTCATCGAGCCCGGGGACCACGGCCCGCGCCCGATCGACCACATGCCGCAGCGCCGGCCGGACGGCCGCATCGACCCCGTCCAGATATTCGGTGACCGTGCCCATGGGTGGCCCCATGTCACTGCGCCCGGCAGCCAGCAGGCATCCTGGCCACGATGGGGATCGTTGGGGCGCGCCCCCGAGCGCCGCGCCCCACCAGCACCAGCACCAGCACCACCGAATGACACCACCCGGTGAAGCCAGTTTCCATGGCCGTCGCGGGTGCGGTCCGGCCGGGAGGGGTCCGATGGAAAGATTGGACGCATGGACACAGGGGACGAGCCCAGCACCGAACCCCCGGATTACCTCGAGACGTTCCTCGACGATCTCGCCCGGCTGAGATCGCGCGACGGCAATGCCGGCTACAAGGCGCTCGGACGCCGGATGGGCCTGTCCCACAGCTCCGTACACAGCGCCCTCAACCGGCGGGACACGCTGCCCAGCGAGTACGTGCTGATGCGGATGATCGCCGAGTGGGATCCGGGCGCGACCGAGGCATGGCTCATCCGCCGGCGCCGGCTGGCGCGACATCTGGAGACAGCTGAGGCTGCCTCCGAGGCCGACGCTCCCCAGAACTCGGAGATCGCCGACCCGCCACTACCGGGTGCAGCGGAGCCGCGGGGCCGCGCCGTGCGACGCGCCGGCCGAACCCTGATGATCGCGGCAGGGGTCTGCGTGGTGTGGCTGGTGGGTGCCGGACTGGCGACTCCGATGTCGACGGGCGGCGTCGACGTCTACCGTTTCTGCACCACGAACTACGACGGGCTCACTGGCGCGCCCCCCGCGCAGAACGCCACGCACACCTGGTCGGACTGGGTCTGCCTGCTCCAGGACGGCCGACAGGTTCCGGTCGACATGGGGCTCGCCTGCCGCGAGCAGCACCCGCCGCTGACCCCCCTCGGGCGGACATTCGCCGACCATGTCAGAGACGACTCGGCGTCGTGGCGCTGCTACACCGACCAGGTGAACCTCGGCGGCTGAGCCTGAAGCGGGCCCACCCGCGGCGCCGGGTGCGGCCGCACGCGAAGCGAGTGGGCGGCACGCTCACGGCGTCCCACCCACCCGCTTGCCTGATCAGACGAACGCGTCGTCAAGCCCATTCGCTCGGTCGGGTCACCGCCCGCCGAGGCCGAAAGCATAGAACGTGTGACTGGCGGTGAACTGGGGGAAGGTCCTTCCGAAGTGGCTGTAGCCGGATCCCCAGTAGACCGTGTTGCCGGCGATCGAGGCACCGGCGACCACTGTGCCACCCGCGTTGTAGCTCCACATCGTGGCGCCCGTGGCCGCGTTGAGGGCGAGCATGTTCGGGTCGGACGCTCCGCCCGCTGCCGACGGGGCGAAGACGACGCCGTTGGCGACGGTGAGCGGACCGAGGTCGACCGCCTTGTTGGGGTCCGCCACCTGCCAGACGACCTTCCCGGTGGCCGGATCGAGCGCCGCCCACGTCCCGGCCTTGCCCAGTGATGGATTGGCGTACGGCAGGCCGTAGAGATTGCCGATCGCGACGTAGATGCGCCGCCCGTCGGTGGCCGAGCCCCACTCCATCCCACCGAGCGCCGAGCCGGGGCCCACCTGGGTGGCCCACCGCACCTTGCCGGTGTTCGGATCGATCGCGGTGTAGACGCCGCTCTTCTGACCGGCCCCGATGATCTGCTGAGGTCCGGTGGGTGTCTGGATGGTGAACAGCTGCACACCGGAACCGAAGTCGAAGTCCGGACCCTGGTGCACCGGGCAGTTCGTCCCGGCCGAGAAGCACGCCACATTCCAGTCGTCGCTCGTGGCGAACCGGTCGGCCCACGCGACGGAGCCGTCACCCATCCTCAGGGCGAGCACCGAGTCGACGTGATTGTCGGGTGAGTCTCCGGAGGCCGTGTAGTTGTTGCCGGTCGTCGCGTACACGACGCCGCGGGCCGGGTCGGGCACGATCGTGCTGCCCCAGACCGAGCCACCCGTGTATCCCGCGGGCACCATGTAGGTCTTCCACTGGATCTTGCCGGTGGCCGCGTCGATCTTGAGAACGCTGCCCCGGAACGAGCAGCACGAGTAGCTCGAATTGGCCGCAACACCCTCCTCGAGGGAGGCGACTCCCACGTAGACCGAGCCGTCGTAGACAATGGGCGACTGGGTGTCGACCGCGTACGGATGCGGGTCGATCTGGGTCTTCCACCTCAGCGCTCCGGTGATCGCGTTGATGGCGAGCAACTCCGCACCCTGCTGGGTTCCGATGTACAGGGTCTCGGTCGCGGTGTCGAGGAAGGGACTGGTCCTCGACACGACGGTGCCCGCCGGCTCTGCCAGATAGGTGCTGGCGATGTCGTTCTTCCACAGCACCGTGCCGGTTGCCGCCTGGACGGCGTAGAGGTTCCCAGCCCAGTCCGGGAAGTAGGCGATGCCCTGGGCCACGGCCGCCCGGGCCGACACGTCACCCGAGGTGGTCAGCGTCCACTTGGGCTTCAGCGAGCCGACGGTGACGGGGTTGATGGCCGTGGCCGAGATGCTGGCGGTGTTGTCGAGGTTCTGGCCGAACATCGTCCACTGGGACCCTCCGGCGCTGGCGGCGCTGCTGGGGGCGGTCACGGAGGCCGCGAGCAAGGCGCCCGCGGCGAGTACTGCGGCGGCGATGGACGCCGATCGGCGTCCGCTGTGGGGTCTGAAAGTCCGCATGCGTGTCTCCTCACGTACGGGTCCGCCCTGGGTCGGGAGCGCACCTGCGCGGCTGCGATGGTGGAAGTGGATGCGCGCCGTGGCGCGCGCTGGCCAGACGACGTTCGATCGAACTGGAGGTGGGGCCGTCCCAGCCGCTCCCCGCTGGGAATCTCGATCTCTCCGTGGGATGAGTGCTCTGGCATCGTCGCCAGGATGGTCAACTTGAAGGTGAGCCTAGCCTTAGTAAATAGCCGGGTCCATAGTCCTCTAATTTGCACTAATCCACTCTGTCCAGGGGCGGGACCGTCGCGAACACGTCACCGTCGCGGATGCGACCGCGACGATCCGCGGGCACGATCGGCGCCGCTGAGTGGGCCGCCGGGCTACAGGTGGACCGCCCATCCCCGCCGGTCGAGCAGTGCCGCCAACGCAATGACCACGGCCCCGATGACGGTGGCCTCGATGAACGTCAGGGCGGCGGGGGCACCCGAGTACCAGAAGGCGTCGTTGGACAGCGTGAGCGGCGCCAACAGCAGCAGTTGCGCGAAGTAGAGCTGCAGCGCGTGGCGTCCGATCCGCTGCAGCCACATGACGGAGTCGGGGCGGACCCTGAACCACAGATCGGCCAGAGCGAACGCGAGCAGCCCCAGGCCGAGGCTGAGCAGGATGTACGTGGCCGATACCTGGTTCTTGGAGATCGGGAACCAGTCCGACAGCCCGAGCCCGGTGCCGCTCGCGAACATTCCGGACGCCACCAGCAGCCCGGTGCGGCTCCGTCCAGGTAGGGCCCGCCACCCGTCGGCGACGGCGCTCGACACGATCATCAGCCCACCCCATGACAGCGTGCCCGGCAGACCACCCTGCACGGTGTGCAGAACCGAGTCACCCCACGAGCCCCCGAGTATCCCCTGGTAGATCGCAAGCAGCATGGCGCCACCCACCACTCGGACCCAGGTCGGCGCCAGGATCACGGTCGCCAGCAGCAGGCTCGCGCCACCAATCGACTGCAGCACGCCCCACGACATGTCGATCCCCGGCAGGGGCTTCAGCGCGGCCTGCCCGGCGCTGATGACCGCACCGATCCCGATGAGCTCCACGGAGCGGCGGGCGAGCCACCCGAGGGCCTTCGGGGCGCCGACCCGCGTCCGGCGGGCGATGGCCGGGCCGATCGCGAACCCGCTGACGACGATGAAGGTCGGGGCGATGAGGTCGGCGATCGTGTAGCCGACGTCGGGGGTGTGCTTGAGCCACGCCGGCACCCAGTCGACGCCGAGTTCGAAGTTGCCGAGAGACATCAACAACACCGCGACGCCGCGGAGCGCGTCGATCGATGGATCTCGCTGCACGCCCGGTGACCCGAGGGTCCGGCCGCTGCCGAAGGTGCTCCATCCCGCGACGACGCTTGCCCGCGTGCTCACCCCTCCAGTGTGGCCCGTTCCAGGTCGGATCCGGGACGCTCGACCCCATCACGACGGCCGAGTGCGCGGAATCCTGAGGCCGCACCCCGTGATCCCGGCGAGCACCGTGGGTCGGCGGTGGGCGGTCGGCGGTCGGGGGTGACCCGGTGGGCACCCTCGCCGCCGACGCGGCGTACGACCCGGCGCGGAGTCCGCGACATCTCGTACGCCGCGGACCCTTTCGTACGCCGAAGCCCGCCGACACTCCGACCGACACCTGCTGGGCCCCGGAGGACTGGCGAACTCGCCCACACCGCCAGCAACGGCTGGCACGCGAAGGACTGGCGAACTCAGCCCTCCCACGAGACGAACGGCTGGCGAACTCAGCCCTCCCACGAGACGAACGGCTGGCGATCGCTGCCGCGGCTGGCGTTCACGACGCGGAATTGGCAGACATCGCCAGCAAGGCCGTCGCGAACGCCAGCCGCTCAACCGACCATCGGCAGATCCGCGGCGTCCTCGCACCCCACTCTCGCCCACCCTCGAGCCGGCAGCCCCGCCCTCGAGCCGGCAGCTCCACCCTCGCGCGGCCCGTCCCACCCTCGCGCGGCCCGTCCCACCCTCGAGCAGCCCGTCCCACCCTCGAGCCGGCAGCCCCGCCCTCGAGCCGGCAGCTCCACCCTCGAGCCGGCAGTCCCACCCTCGCGCAGCCCCTCCCACCCTCGAGCGGGCAGCCCCGGCGCGGGCCACCCGGACGGCTCTCCATGGAGCTTG
>JAJXWF010000186.1 GCA_021781735.1 Actinomycetes bacterium | reverse complement strand
AGGAGCCGAACAGGTCGACCAGTTCGTTGCCGTCGGCGTCGTAGAGGTAGGCGCCCTTGGCCCGGGCGATGAACCGGGGGGTGCCGCCGACCGAGGTGAACGCCCGCACCGGCGAGTTCACCCCTCCGGGGATGGACCGTGAGGCACGCTCGAACAGTTCGCGGGACCGGTCGTCGACACTCATGCGGTGAGGCGCCCTTCGTGGTGACGACGGGCCCATTCGAGGGCCCAGTAGCTGAGGATGATGTCGGCGCCGGCCCGGCGGAACGCGAGCAGGGTCTCGTCGATCGTGCGGTCGCGGTCAAGCCAGCCGTTGGCGGCCGCGGCCTCGATCATCGAGTACTCGCCCGACACGTTGTAGACGGCCACCGGCACGGTGACGGCCTCACGCACCGTGCGGAGCACGTCGAGGTAGGGCAGTCCGGGCTTGACCATGACCACGTCGGCGCCCTGCTCAATGTCGAGGAGGGTCTCGCGCAGCGCTTCGCGCACGTTCGCGGGATCCTGCTGATAGGTCAAGCGGTCGCCGGTGAGGCTGCTCGCCACCGCCTCGCGGAACGGTCCGTAGAACGCCGAGGCGAACTTCGCCGCGTAGGCGAGGATCGCGACGTCGCCGTGGCCGGTGCGGTCGAGTTCGGCGCGGATCGCCGCGACCTGGCCGTCCATCATGCCACTGGGCGCGACGACGTGGGCGCCGCAGGCGGCGTGCAGCGCGGCCATCTGCGCGTAGATGGCGACGGTGGCATCGTTGTCGACGGCCCCGCCGGGCGTGAGAACCCCGCAGTGCCCGTGGTCGGTGAATTCGTCCAGACACACGTCGCTCATGACCAGCAGGTCGTCACCCACCTCCTCGCGCACGGCGCTGATCGCCTCCGACAGGATGCCGTGCGGGTCGAGGGCGCAACTGCCTTCGGCGTCCTTCGTCTCGGGGACGCCGAACAGCATGATGCCGGCGAGCCCGGCCGCGGCGGCGTCAGCGGCGACACGACGAAGTGTGTCGACGGTGTGCTGCACGACACCGGGCATCGAGGAGATCGGTCGGGGTTCGCGGATGCCCTCGGCGACGAACGCCGGCAGGATCAACTGGCTCGGATGGACCCGGTGTTCTCGCACCATCGCCCGCATGACGGGGCTCGTGCGCAGGCGGCGGGGCCGATGGACAAGTGGGCTGGGCACGGCCCCTAGGGTACCCCGCCTCACCGACGGGACGGTTACGACGACTTGCGCCGGCGACGGCGACGCTGTGACGGCTTCTTGACCTCGGCGCCCCGGGCGACGAACTCCGCCCGCCGGCGGCCGGCGAACACGGCCAGCTCATCGGCGAGAGTCATCGAGTTGGGCGTCGAGGCGAGCACGTCAACCCGCAACCCGTGCTCCTCACAGGTGGCCGCGGTGGCGGGTCCGATGGCCGCGATGATCGAGCAGGCGTGCGGTTTGCCGGCGATCCCGACGAGGTTGCGCACCGTGCTCGACGAGGTGAAGATCACCGCGTCGAACTCGCCGGTCTTGATCGCCTCGCGGGTTTCCACCGGAGGCGGGGCAGCCCGCACGGTGCGGTAGGCGGTGACGTCCTCGACCTCCCAGCCGAGTTCGGTGAGGCCGGTGACGAGGGTGTCGACCGCGATGTCGGCGCGCGGGCAGAACACCTTGTTGATCGGGTCGAGAACGTCGTCGTAGGCGGGGAACTCGGCGGCCAGTCCCGCGGCGGAGTGTTCGCCCACCGGCATGAGGTCGGGCACGATCCCCCAGTCACGTAGCGACTTGGCGGTCGAATCGCCGACGACCGCCACCCGGACGCCGCTGAACACGCGGGCGTCCAAGCCGTACTCCTCGAGCTTGTCACGTACGGCCCTCACGGCGTTGATCGAGGTGAAGACCACCCATTCATAGCTGCCCTCGACCAGCCCGCGGATCGCCCGGTCGAGGAGTTGTGGTTGCCGGGGCGGCTCGACCGCGATCGTCGGCACCTCCTCGGGGTAGGCCCCGTGCATCCGCAACCGGGCCATGAGCGCCGCCGACTGGGCCTTGGTGCGGGGCACCAGCACCCGCCAGCCGAACAGCGGCTTGTTCTCGAACCACTCGGTGAGTCGGGCTGCGGCGGCGTCGCCGATGACAACGGTGATGGGGGCGTCGTCGTCCTCGTCGAACAATCCCGGCGTCAACCGGCCGAGCGTCGTGCGGAGTGTCTGTTGCCGGGTGGTGGTGCCGTTCACGGTCGCGATGACCGCCTGATCGGCGGTGCGCCCGGCGTGCAGGGCGCAGGCGACGACGTCGTCGAGGGCGCCCACCGTCGAACTGACCACCTGGTTGCCGCCCGAGAACCCGTTGCTGCTGGCGAGTCCCGAGCTCGGAACGAGTTCGACGCAGGTGTTGCTGAGGTCGACGCCCGCGAACTCGGGCACCGCGGTCTGCGGCGAAATGCCGGGGATCACGTGGATGTCGGCCCCGGACGCCACGCAACCGGCGGCCTCGACGGCGCCCCGGCCATCGAGGAACGGATCGCCCCAGAACAACCGCACCACCTGTGCGGCGCCCTCGAGGGCGTGAACGCACTCGGCTGCCCGGTCGAGTGCGGCGGCGCCGCTGAGTCGGCGAACGGTCACAGACTCGGGCAGGCCGAGGATCGGTTCCGCGAGCAGCGACAGCAGCCGCGGATCGTCGATCAGCACGAGGTCGGCGACTCGCAGTGCCTGCAGCGCGCCGAGGGTCAGCAGCATCGGGTCTCCGGGGCCGGCGCCGACGAAGGTCACCCGGGACGGCTCGTTGTCGGGGTCGTGGAGTGCACTCATGGCGCTCACCAATCCGTTCTTCCGTCGTCCCAGCCAGACATCGTGGAGAGTATGGCGTGTGCCAGGTGGGCACCGAGTTCCGCGGCTTCGGCCCTGCGGCCGGTGGCCTGCTCGGAGAGCACCCGGAAGTGGCCCGAGGCCTCTTTTCTGCCAGTAACCACCCGCAAAGTCAATCCGCTCGCGTCCGAATCGGACGCGAGCGTGGCGTGGGCTCCGACGGGGGCGAGACAGCCCGCCTCGAGAGTGGCGAGGCAGGCCCGTTCGGCGGTGACCGCGGCGCGAGTGGCCGCGTCGTCGAGATCTGCCGCGATGTCGAGCGCAGGGCTGTCGTCACGGCACTCGATGGCGAGCGCCGCCTGCCCGGCCGCCGGCAGCAGCTGGTCGAGCGGCACCAGCGTGGCGGGCATGCCCCCCGCGCGGGTGCCGGCAGCGTCGAGTCGCCCGAGGCGCCGCAGGCCGGCGGCGGCGAGCACCGTGGCCTGCAGGTCGCCCCGACGGACGAGATCGATGCGGGTGTCGACGTTGCCGCGGATCGCAACGAACCGGGGCCGCACCCCGCGCTCGGCCGACAGGGCCGCGAGCTGCAACTCGCGCCGTGGCGATCCGGTTCCGACGACCGTGTCGTCGTCCCACTGGTCCGGGCTGAGACCGACGACCACGTCGCGGGCGTCCTCCCGGGTGGGGACGGCGGCCAGCGCCAACCCGGGCGCCGCGGCGACCGGCAGGTCCTTGAGGGAGTGCACGGCCAGGTCGATGCTGCCGTCGAGCAGCGCCTCCCGGACGGCCGCCGCGAAGACCCCCGTGCCACCGATCTCGGTGAGGGCACGCCGGTCACGGTCACCGTGGGACTCGATGCCGACGAGTTCGGCCTCGTGTCCGGCGGAGCGGAGGGCCGCGGCGACCCACTCGGCCTGCACGACCGCCAGAGGCGAGCGCCGGGCCCCGATGAGGACGCGGGTCACGACGCGTCCTCGAGGGCGAACAGGGTGCGCAGGACGGCGGCGTAGTCGACTTCGTGCACGTCGGGGTCGACGGACTCGGCCGCCTGCCGCACGGCGACGGTCGGGGGATGCATCAGCTTGTCGGCGGTGCGGTGGATGGCCTTGACGATCTCGTTGCGCAGGGCCAGGTCCAGATGCGGAAGGCGACGGTCGAGCCGGGCGATCTCCGCCTCGACGACCGCATCGGCCTTCTGCCTCAGGGCCACGACCGTCGGGGTGACCGTGGCGGCACGCTGCCGCGCGAGGAACTTCGCCAGTTCCTCGTGCACCAGCTGGCGGGCGGCCTCGACGTCGACGCTTTCGCCCGTCAGCCGATCGGCGAGGCTTGCGAGATTGACCAGCAGGAGGTGGTCCCCGACGCCCGGGGCGACGTCGGCGGGCAGGGCCAGGTCGACGATCGCCCGCGGACCCGGGCCCGCGACCATCGACTCGTCGATCAGGAAGCCGGCCGAGCCGGTGCAGGTGACCACCACCTCGTGGGTGGGGACGGCCTCGGCGAGGTCGGCGAACGGGACGACGTCGCCGCCGATCTCGCGGGCCAGCCGCTCGGCCGACGCGTGCGTGCGGTTGACGCAGGTGACCCGCGCGCCGCGCTGGGCGAGACTCCGGGCGGCCAGGCCGGACATCTGACCGGCGCCGACCACCAGGCAGCGGACCCCGTCAACCGCGACGCCCGCCGCGTCGAGGGCGTCGAGTGCGGCGGAGAACACCGAGCGCCCTGCGCTGCCGATGGCGGTCTCGGAGTGGACGCGCTTGCCCACCCGCAGGGCGGTCTGGAACACCGCGTTGAGCATCGGGCCGGACGTATGCGCCTGCTGCGCATCCGACAGGGCCAGTCGCGCCTGCCCGAGCACCTGGTTCTCGCCGACCACGAGCGAATCGAGGCCCGCGACCATCGAGAAGCAGTGGGCCACGGCGGCCTCGTCGTACCGGACGCCGCACAGCGGCATCAGCATGTCGGTGGGGTAGCCGGAGGTCGCGGCGAGCAGATCGATCACGGCGTCCAATCCGGCGTGGAAGCGGTTGGTCTCGACGTGGACCTCGGTGCGGTTGCAGGTGCTGATGACCAGCGCCTCGGAGATCGACTCGTGCGCGATCAGGTCACCGGCGAACTCGCGACAGGCATCGCGGGACATCGACAGCTGCGCCAGCTGGTCGATACTCGCCGTGTGATGCGAGATGGACACCGAGAGGATGGTCACCGGTCACGCCCTTCCATGTCCGTCGGGGAGCCATCACCGGCGGACCAGAGTTGAGAACTTGACGGAGTGTGGTGTGGCGTCCGGGCGAGCGCGCCACGCACCCGACCGGGGTCGAGAGCCCAGATCGACACGACCGCCCCGTCGACGATCGTGACCGGCACATGATCGGTCCACGCGGACCGGACCACCGGATCGGACCGGTCGAGATCGACGATCTCGACCGAGACCCGATCGGAGGCGGCGACGGCCCGCGCCTCCTGCTCG
>JAJXWF010000020.1 GCA_021781735.1 Actinomycetes bacterium | reverse complement strand
AACGACCATCACGCTCAGCCATACCGCCAGTGTGCACGACGAAGGGCCATTCACCCCGCCGAATTGGTGCATATTCAGGAAATTCTTGAATATGCTCCCGCGCAGCCCGAGCAAACCCTCATCGACCGTGCTATTTTCCACGGCTGCGATATTCCGGCCGGACGCCGACGTCGAGCCACGGACGGGACGGTTGCCGGAATCCGGCGATCCCGGCAACCGTCCCACCGGAACTCAGATGAACAGCGTGGTCTGGGAATCGGCCGCGTCGTCGAGGAAGGTTGCGACCCCACCGAAATCGATCCCTCCGATGAGGTCGGACCTCTCGATGCCGAGCAGATCCATCGTCATCGTGCAGGCGATGATCCTGGCACCGCCCTGGATGGCCGCGTCAATCATCTCGGGCAGGGCCGCGACGTTGTGCTGCTTCATCGTGTTCCTGATCAGCGCCGCACCCGCGCCGCCCATGTTCATCTGCGACAGCGGGAGCGCGTCCGGCCCGGAGGGCATCATCTTGGCCATCACCTTCTCCATGGCCTTCATGTCCCGCTTGGGGGCGTCCGGGTCACGCAGGGCGTTCAGCCCCCAGAAGGTGAAGAACATCGAGACGTCGTTTCCCATAGCCAGGGCGCCATTGGCGATGATGAATGCCGCCACCAGCTTGTCGAGGTCGCCGGAGAACACGACGAACGAGTTGCGGGCACGTGCGGGCGGCTGAGCCTGGGGAGCGGGGGTCGGCGCCGCGCCCCCCTTGCGGAAGGTCGCCCTGAAGCCGGGACCTTCGGGCTCGATGTCGACGAGCGAGTGGCCGTTGCGACGCGCCCACGCGGGGGCGTCGGTGGCGAACCCGGCATCGGAGACGTGGGCCGTGATCTCGTCGCCCGGGTTGAGATCCCTCATCCGCTCGGTGAGCTTCATGATCGGGCCAGGGCAGGCGAGGCCGGTGACATCGAGGTCGATGGTTATTCCCGACGCCAGCGAGGGCAGCGAATCCCGTTCCGCGTAGGGCGTGATCGGTGCCGGCGCGTCGGTCTTCTCGGGTTCGACGTCATGCCAGAAGCGGAAGGTCGTCGATCCACCCGACAACAACGAGACGTCGTCGAAGCCCTTCTGGGCCAGCACCCGATAGGCGAGGTAGCTGCGGAATCCGACCGCGCAATAGAGCCGGACGGGCGTGGAACGATCAAAGTCCTCGATCGCCTGGCGGATCGTGCCCACCGGCACATTTTCGGCACCCGGGATATGCCAGATATCGAATTCCTCGGGTTCGCGGACGTCGATGATCCGCGCGCCCTCGGTGACCGCGGGGTAATCCTCGGCGTACCAGAGCTTCACATCACCGAGAATCGTGTTGGCGGCCACGAAACCGGCCATGTTGACCGGGTCCTTGGCCGAGCCGAAGGGCGGGGCGTAGGCGAGTTCCATCTTCTCGAGGTCGAAGACGGTACCGCCCATCCGGATCACGGCGGCGAGCACGTCGAGACGCTTGTCGACCCCGTCGAATCCGGCGCACTGGCCGCCCAGCAGGCGTCCACTCTCCGGGTCGAACAGCACCTTGAGGTGCAGCATCGACGTGCCGGGGTAGTAGCCCGCGTGGCCGGTCGGATGCACGTGCACGGCCCGGTAGGGCAGGCCCGCGGCCTGCAGCTGTCTCACGGACGCTCCGGTACCGCCCGCCACCATGTCGAAGACCTTGACGACCGAGGTGCCCTGGGTGGAGTCGTAGGTGGTGTCGCGGCCGCAGATGTTCTCGGCCGCCACCCGGGCCTGGCGGTTGGCGGGGCCGGCCAGCGGCACGAGATGCGAGCCGGGGAGGATGGTGTGGGGGGTCTCGACCACGTCGCCGGCGGCCCACACGTTGGGGTCGTTGGTGCGCTGGTGGGTGTCGACCTTGATGCCGCCGCGGGGGCCCAGCTCGATGCCGGCGGCCACCGCGATATCGGTGCGGGGGCGGACGCCGGCGGAGAGGATGACGAGGTCGGCCGGCAGCACGACATTGTTCTTGAGCTCGACGTTGAGTGCACCCTCCTTGCGCGGGCTGAACGCGGCGACCGCCGCTCCCAGATGCACCGTGACGCCGTGAGCCCTCAGGTGGCGTTCAACCGAGATCGACATCTCCTTGTCGAGGGGCGGAAGGATCTGGTCGGCCATTTCGACGACATCGACCGATGCGCCCCGGTCGCGCAGGTTCTCGGCCATCTCCAACCCGATGTAGCCGGCGCCGACGACCACGGTGCGCAGAGTGGGATCCTTGCGGTTCCGTCGTCCGGCCTGCACCTCGATCCTGGCCTTCGCGACGGCGGCGTCGACGATCTCCTTGATCTGGTCCATGTCGCCGATGCGCCGCAACACGTGCACCCCAGGCAGGCCGATCCCGGCCATGGGTGGCCGGACCGCCCGGGCACCCATGCAGAGCGCGAGCTTGTCGTAGCTCTCGGTGTATTCGCGACCGGTGTCGAGCTCGACCACCTGAACGGTTCTCGCCTCCCGATCGATGCTCCTGACCTCGGATCCGACCCGCACGTCGATGTTCAATCGTTCGTGCAACGTCTCGGGCGTCTGCAGGATCAGCCGATCGCGCTTCGTGATCACCTCCCCGATGTGATAAGGCAGGCCGCAGTTCGCGAACGACACGTGGTGCGATCTCTCGAGCACCACGATCTCGGCATCCTCATCGAGCCGACGGGCTCGGGCCGCGACCGACGCTCCCGCGGCGACGCCGCCGACAACCACCAGTTTCATAGCTGCTCCTTGAGTTGCACAGGCGTCAAAAATACCGGGCGAGGTATCTGACGCAGGCGGCGGGGCAGCCATCCGCGCACCGTTGCGCGACCCATGGGAGCCGGACCAGCCCATTCAACACTAGGAGCCGCCCGGCTACTCCGGGCGGAAACAACGAGAAGGACCCGGGAAACCCGGGCCCCTCTCGCAGAGCCAGATCCTGATCAGCCCGCCCGCCTGCTGCGAGGGTCGTGATCAGCGGTGAGTCTGGCCAGTTGTGTCAACCGGCCGCGGAGACCTCGACCGGGATGTGGGCGATGACCGCCTCGTGCAGCTTCACACCCACGGTGTGCGAGCCGACCGTCTTGATCGGTTTGGTGATCACGACCGCACGCTTGTCGATCGTCGGGCCACCCGCCTTCTTGACGGCCAGGGCGACATCGGCCGCAGTGACCGCGCCGAACAGCTTGCCGCTGTCGCCGGCGCGGGCGCTCAACGTGACCGAGATGCCTTCGAGCTGGACCCGGACCTGCTGGGCGTGCTCGATGCCGCGGATCTCGCGGGCGTCGCGGGCACGCTTGATGCCCTCGATCTGCTTCTCGGCGCCCTTGGTCCAAGCGATCGCGTAGCTGCGGGGCAGCAGGAAGTTGCGGCCGTAACCTGGCTTGACGTCGACGATGTCGCCGGCCAGTCCCAGGTTGTCAACGGCAGCGGTGAGAATGAGCTTCATCGGTGCGTCCCCTTCTCAGCGAGCGGTCGTGGCGTAGGGCAGCAAGGCGACCTCACGCGCGTTCTTGATGGCGATGGCGACCTTGCGCTGGTCCTGAACCGACAGTCCGGTCACACGACGGGCGCGGATCTTTCCGCGCTCGGAAATGAACTTCCGCAGGGTTGCGGCGTCCTTGTAGTCGACCTTGTCGATCCTCACCGTCTTGGTTGGTGCGATCTTCTTCTTGTTCACAGGCTTGCGCTGTGGACCGGCCATTGTGGTGCTCTCCTTGTCTTGCGGGGCTCAACCCCGCGAAAAGCCCGGCGCTGGACGCCGGAATGTGCCCGGCCCGTGCCGGAGGTGTCCGGCTCGGGTGTGCGTGGATAGGGGGACGGTCGGCTCAGAACGGGGGCTCGTCCGATTGGGCCTGTGCCCACGGATCGGTGCCTCCGGACCGGTTGTCGCCGGATCCGCCTTGTGCGGGCTGTGACCAACCACCTTGAGCTGCGCCCTGGGGCCCGCCCTGCGACCAGCCGCCACCGCCACTGCCCCCCGACGAGGAAGACGACGACCCGCGACTGACCTTGGCCGTGGCGAACCGCAGCGACGGGCCGACCTCGTCGACCTCGACCTCGAAGACCGTGCGCTTCTCACCCTCACGGGTTTCGTAGCTGCGCGACCGGAGTCGGCCGGTGACGATCACTCGCATGCCCTTGGTGAGCGACTCGGCGACGTTCTCGGCCGCCTGCCTCCACACGGAGCAGTTGAGGAACATGGCTTCGCCGTCCTTCCACTCGTTCGACTGGCGGTCGAACGTGCGCGGGGTCGAGGCCACGGTGAAGCTGGCCACGGCCGCCCCTGACGGGGTGAACCGCAGGTCGGGATCGGCGGTGAGATTGCCGATGAGCGTGATGGGCGTTTCGCCTGCCATGTGGAACTCCGATGATCGGAACGTGTTTGGGTGACGTCCCTGATTGTCTCGAAGGGCTCGGACAATCCGGTGGCGTCGCGATCCCGGTGTGGACAACTCGCCGGGATCAGCCGGGCTGTGGACGGGTTCTCGGGCTCAGTGGGCGTCGGGGCGCAGGACCTTGGTGCGCATGATCGACTCGTCGATCGTCATCAGACGATCGAGTTCCTTGACCACGGCGGGTTCTGCGGTGAGGTTGACGACGACGTAGCTGCCTTCGGACTTCTTGTTGATGTCGTAGGCGAGACGACGACGTCCCCACACGTCGATGCTGTCGACGGTTCCGCCACCATTGGTGACAGTCTGCAGGTGCTTGTCGATGAGCGGAGAAACCTGGCGGTCGTCAACCTCGGGATCGACGATGACCATGACTTCGTACTTGCGCATGCGCGGATTCCACCTCCTACGGTCTCGGCGGCCACGGGGCTTTCCCGTGGCAGGAGGGCGATGCGGGGCGTCCGGAGAGCCGGACAGCGGCCAGTTCCGGCGCGGATGCACCCGGCAACGGCCGATCGGTAATGCTACCCGCCGAGCGCGTGGAACGCGAACGGGGACCGTCCGGGCCCCCTCGGCGTCAGTGCGGCGTCCGGGGAGGGCCGGGGATCAGCACCTGCCCCTCGGCCCGCCAGGCGGCCAAGCCACCCGTGACGAACTCAGCCCGGTAGCCCTGCTCGCGGACCGCCGCCACGAGCAATCCCGAGCGCAGCCCGGTGTCGCAGATCAGGATGAACGCTCCGTCGGGCTCGGCAAGCGGGTTGTCCCCGTGGACGGCGCCGAAGGCGTCCCGGCCCAGCTCCCTGGCATCGACGAGCCGCGAGCCCGGGGCGTGCCCCGCCTCGTACTCGGCTCTCGTGCGCACGTCGACGAGGGTTCCTCCGGAGGCCAGCAGGTGCAGCGCCTCGGACACGGTGATGCCCCCCGTCGGCATCACCTTCGAACTCAGGAAGTCACGGAACCCCATGGGCCAATCCTGACACGGGCCGCACCGGGCCACGACCCGAGGCGGCCAGCGCTGGGCGCGGAGGCCATGCGGCTCACGGCGCTCACCGACGTGTCGCCCGAACCCGACGCAGGGCTCCGCGCCCGCACGTTGAAGGCGGCACGTCGGCGCTCGCCCCGGGCCCCTAGAGCCGACCGAGCTGCATGGGGTTCGTGCGATTCGCCGCGAGGACGGCCCATCCCGAGGCGCCGACGTGCTGGATCTGGAAGTAGCCGAAGCCGAAGCCGGTGTCGAGGAGGCTCGACGCGGCGACCACCCCGCCATGCACCGGGACGCCGCCGACATGCTGGTTCGCCCCGAGCCTGGTACGGGCGATCTCGACCTGTTGCACGAGCCGGACCGCCCGGGCCCGATCCTGCGGATCGAACCGGTCGTTGAGGGCGCAGGCCAGTTGCGACGTGCCCTCCAGCCAGACCCCGTGCTGATCGACGGGGGTCTTGTTGTAACTGGCCGAGGACGTCCTGCTGGCGGAGCTGAACGTGACGCCCGAGATCGTGACGCCCGCCGGAAGCTGTGAGTTCGGCGCGTCCGGCGTGTCGGTGACGGCAAGCTCGGATCGGGCCCAGTCGAGCGCGCCCGCGTAGTGCCTGTTGCGCATCGACAGCCAGCCCCAGGTTTGGGGATCGAGCGGCACCGGGTCGCGGTTGATCGTGTCGCCGTCGTTGGAGCCCGTGTAGAAGTAGCCGCCCGCGGGCTGCCACATCTGGTCGACGAGGCCCTGGGCACGTTCGCGCGCCACGGTCCAGCGGGCGTCCGGATCGGCGTGCTCCAGCATCCGGAAGAACGCGATGCAGTCGACATTGTGTTCGGTGGACACGTTGGGGACCACGACGTTGGCCGCGTTCACTCCGAACAGGAAACCACCCAGGCTTCGCGGGTTGGGGGCGACATTGATGATCCAGTCGCCGATGCGACGCGCCCCGGCCAGGTAGCGATCATCGCCGGTGGCGCGATGAAGCTGCAGCAGTGCCATGCCTGGCCAGGCCATGTCGCCGACGGCGGTTCCCAGGAACCCGAACTGCCAGCCGATGTTGGCCGTGCCGTCTCCGGTCACCAGGCCCCAGGGGTTGTGGGAGAGGTCGTAGAACGTGTAGGGACGCACGTTGTAGGCCTGCCGCAGGCGACCGTCGTGGTACACGGGATCGTTGTTCTGGGCGAACAGCAGGCCGTCGCCGATCCGACGAGCCAGAGCGCGCCGCCCGCCGGCCAGGGCGGCGCAGATGGCGACCGCCGAGTCGTAGACGAACGCCGTCGAGAACAGGCCAAGTTCGTCGGCGTAGCTCTGTGGCAGGGCCACCGTGCCGTCGGACGGGGTCATGACCCCGATGAAGTCGAGGACTCCCTCGACCATGTGCGAGTCGGACGAGATCGCCCGCGGATCGGCCGATGCGATCGCCGGCGCCCCCGCTGACACCCCGAGGACGATCGCACCCGCCAGGAGCCCGCGTCGGGAGGTTCTGAAATCGGACATACCCCTACTCCTTCGTAGATTGCGGCGTCCACCCACGTCGTTGTGGCGCGACACCTGCCCTGCACGATAGGCGAACCCGGGAGGGCCCACAATGGTTCCCACCAGATTTCTTTCCGATCGGTCAGTCGGAACCAGGGCTCGGCGCCGGAGCAGGGGACGGCTCCGTGTTCACCGGGCCCAGCACGGCGGGCCCGACCCGTGCCCAGCGGCGTCCCCGAACCCGGAGAACGACCCGTCCGCCGGGCCTCCTCCGACCCACCCCGCCGATTCGACCGGCCGAGGGGACGGGCCAACCCCGCTAGGGTGACGACGTGGTCTTGTTGCTGCTCCTCGCCCTGGCATGGGTGCTGTCGGCGGGGTGGCGTCGGCACTGGCGCTGGGTCATCACGCTCGCCCGCTGGTGGCGCGGCGTCCGCGCGCCGCTGTGGGCCTGGGTGCGCACGGCACCGGTGACCAACATCTACCTGGCCCTGCTGGCCTTCACCACGTGGTTGCTGCTGCGCACCTCGCCGCAGTTGCGAACCGCGTTCCTGTCGTCGCAAAGCACCAATCTGCACCAGCTGAGCATCAACCCCATCCCGGTTCTGCTGCGCAGCGCGTTCTACGTGACGCCGACCGAATGGTTCCTGTGGCTCGTGACGTTCAGCGTTGTGCTCGCACCGCTCGAGCGCTGGATCGGCTCGGTCCGCTGGCTCGTCGCGTTCTGGACCGGCCACATCGGCGCCACCCTGGTCACCGCGGTGGGCATCTGGTGGGCGATCCGCACGGGCCAGGCCGACCAGGGCGTCGCGTTCATGATCGACGTCGGCGCCAGCTACGGGTTCGCCACGCTGCTCGGACTCGCGAGTTACTGGTTCTCCGGCCGCGGCCGCTGGCTGTGGTCACTCGGCTTCCTGATGATGTGGATCACCATCGTGGCGTTCGACACCGACGTCACCGAGTTCGGACACCTGATGGCGTACCTGCTCGGCCTGGCCCTGTACCCGATGGTTCGCCGCCTCCCGAGTCGGACGCCGGTCGTCCCCGGCCAGGCCTGGCGGTCGGGCGGCCGCTGAGGCGAGCCGGCGGCGACTGGGCCCGGACGGGCGCCCGCCTCAGGCGCGGCGGGGCATCGGGCAGGCGATCTGTCCCGACAACCGGTACATCAGCGAGACCACCAGCAGGACAAGGGCGAGCACCGCGAGCCACGGCTGGAGAGGCGCGAAGTAGGTGAGTGCCCCGCTGTAGCCGAGCGCGATCAGCGCGATCTTGTTGCACACCGGGCAGCCGATGGCGAACCACCCGGTGATGGTTCCGGCCATCCCGAGCCACGACGTCCTCTGCTCCGCCTGGGGGCCGGCTCCGGACTCGGGATCGGGCTCGAGCACCGACGCGGCCGCCGGTTCGGCGACGCCGGCGGCGTCCCGGGGACGCACGTAGGTGGCGAACAGGACGCCGGTGAGAACGGAGGTGGCGATCCACACCGGGTAGCTCCAGCCGGTCGGCGGAACCTCCCGGCCGAACACGGGGTTCGGGATCAGGACCGTGACCAGGCCCAGCACCACCGCGGTGGCCACCGATGCGCCGACGGCCACCAGCCATTGGCGGCTCTTCCACGTGCGCAGCGCCTGCGCCGACAGCGTCAGCTTGCTCATCACCCCTTCAGGGTACATACCCCCGGCGGCATTCCACAGTGGAGGTTCCCCCGCGCGGAGACCGGAGTCGGACGGGCCGGGTCCAGCAATCGCCCCCGGGCCGCGGGGCCCAGTACGCTACCGGGCATGCCGGGACCACACGATCGGACCGCTCGGTGAGTGGCGGACTCGCGGCTCTGCTCGACGACGTCGCCACGATCGCGAAGATGGCTGCGGCATCGGTGGACGATGTCAGCGCCGCCGCCGCGAAGGCGAGCGCCAAGGCGGTTGGCGTGGTCGTCGACGACACCGCGGTGACCCCTCGCTACGTCCACGGCTTCCTCGCCAACCGCGAGTTGCCGATCATCCGACGGATAGCCCTGGGATCCCTGCGGAACAAGCTGGTGTTCATCCTCCCGGTGGCCCTGCTGCTCAGCGAGTTCCTCCCCTGGCTGATGACCCCGATCCTCATGTGCGGCGGCGCCTACCTCACCTACGAGGGTGCCGAGAAGGTCTGGGAGGCGCTCGGCGACGGGCATCGCGACGACGGGACGGGGAACGCCGAGGCGCCGGGGACCGGCACCCCTGAGCACGAGCGACAGATGGTGCAGGGCGCGATCCGCACCGACCTGATCCTGTCGGCCGAGATCATGGCGATCGCGTTGGCCGAGGTCGCTGTGCAGCCGCTGCTCGTGCGCACCCTCAGTCTCGTGGTCGTCGCGGTCGTCATCACCGCGCTCGTTTACGGAGTCGTCGCGATCATCGTCAAGATGGACGACGTCGCCCTGCTGCTCGCCGAACGCCCTTCGGCCGCGTCCCAGCGGGCCGGGCTCGCGCTCGTGCGGGCAATGCCCCGGGTCATGGGCGTGCTGTCGACCATCGGAATCGCCGCGATGGTGTGGGTCGGTGGGCACATCCTGCTCGCCGGCACCGACTCCCTCGGCTGGCATGGGCCCTACGGCGCGGTGCACCACGTCGAGGAATCCCTGCGCGACCACCTGCCCGGAGTCGGGGGCTTGCTCGCATGGCTGGCCAGCACCCTCGCCTCGGCGCTGGCCGGCCTCGCCGTGGGCGCGGTGGCGGTGGCGGCCGTCCTCGGCGTCGCCCGGCTGGGTCCCACCACCCGAAAGGACCATCGATGAGTCTGTTCACCGACCGCGACGGCGACGCCCTCCTGATCATCGGCATGCAGGACGCCGTCCTGGCCCGCACCGCCTCGGGGGATTGCGTCATCGCCACCGTGGGCGACCTCGTCGACCGGGCCCGCCTGACCGGTGCGCCCGTCGTGTGGGTTCAGTACCACGACGACGACGACCTCGAATCGGGCAGCCCCGGATGGCAACTCACCGGACGGCTGACACGGATGCTCGGCGAGCCGCTGATCGACGCCGCCTTCGCGGACGCGTTCGCCGGCACCCGGCTGCACGACGAACTCGCGAGCGCCGGGGCGGCGCACCTCGTCGTCGTGGGGGTCCGCAGCGACACCGGCGTGCGCGGCACGGTCACCGGCGGCCTCTACCGCGGTTACGACGTGACGCTGGTCGCCGACGGGCACACGACCGTCGACGACAGTTTCGACGGCACCGATCTGCCCGCGTCGACCGTGGTGCAGGTGGTCAACAAGCTCGCCTGGACGACACACCTGCCCGGCGTGACCGCGGGCCTGGTCGCCGCGGCCGACGTCGTGTTCGGTCAGCCCACCACGGACGCCGACCTGCTTGCGGCGTCCGAACTCGACGACGAACGCGACGACGAGTGAGCAGGCGGTTCAGCGACTCCGACGCTCGGCGATCCGCTTGTACATGTCGTCGATGAGCGACTGGAAGCGCTTCTCGACCTCGCGCCGCTTCACCTTGAGGGTGGGCGTGAGCAGCCCGTTGTCCATCGTGATGTCGTCCTGCAGCACCTCCACGTCGCGGATCTGCTCGTGGCTCGGCAGCTTCTCGGTGAGTTGCTGCACCCGCCGGCGCAGTTCTTCGACGATCTCGGGGTGGGACAGCAGCTCGGTGGGATTGGCCACCGCGATGTTGAGCCTGGCCGCCAGGTCGTGGAGGTGGGGCAGGGACGGCTTGACGAGCAGGGTCAGGCAGGGCCGGTTGTCGCCGAGCAGCACGGCGTACTCGAACAGCGGGTCGGCGAGCAGCAGACCCTCGATGGGCTGGGGGCTGATGTTCTTGCCGTTGACCGTGACGATGATGTCCTTGATCCGGTCGGTGATCACCAGGAACCCGTCGCTGTCGACGTAGCCGGCGTCGCCGGTGCGCAGCCAGCCGTCGTCGAACGCGGCGGCGGTGGCCTCCGGGTTGTTCCAGTAGCCGGTCATCAGGTTGGGTCCCCGATACTGGATCTCGGAGTCGGCGCCGATCCGCAGCTCACCTCCGGGCATCACCCGGCCGACCGTGCCGACCCTGAACGCGTCGGGCGCGTTGAAACTGATCAGCGGACCCGCCTCGGTGAGCCCGTACCCCTGCAGGATCGGTAACCCGGCGGCCGAGAAGAACTCCTCGATCTCCCGGCGCAACGGGGCTCCACCGCAGGCCAGAACGGTCTTGGGCCCGCCCATGGCCCGTCGGATGCTGGAGAACACGAGCCGGTCGGCGAGCGGCAGCTGGGCGCGCAGGTGCGCGGCCGGCGTCCGGCCCTTGCGATAGGCGTGCTGCAGTTCACCGCCCAGGTGCATGGCCCAGGCGAAGACCCGCTGCTTCACCGGGGAGGTCGCCACGGATGCCTTCGCGGTAGCGTGCACCCGCTCGTACAGCTTGGGGACGCTGACCATGAGCGTCGGCCGGGCGAGCACCATCAGCTCGGCGACGTCCTTGGCGTTGGGCACGTAGGTGTTCATGCAGCCGTGCGACAGCACGACCGTGGTCCAGGCCCGTTCGAGCGCGTGCGACAGCGGCAGGAAGCACAGGCTGTGGTCGTCGGGGGTGATGTCGAAGAACCGGTCGAGCGCGTGCACCTGCGACACGAGTGCCCGGTGCGGCAGCATGACGCCCTTGGGGTCACCAGTGGTGCCCGAGGTGTAGATGATGCTCGCGAGATCGTCGGGCCCCGCGTCCTCGAAGCGTTCGGTGACGACCGCATCGAGATCGGGGCGGGCGGCCGCCCTGTCGCGGAACTCCCGCAGGCTCGGCACGTGCGCATCGCCGGTGGCGGCCAGCGTGACGACCCGCTCGAGATTCGGCGTGTGGGCGCGGCGCACCCGGTCGAGTTCGGACGCCGAACCGGCGAACAGCAGCCGGGCGCCGGAGTCGTTGACGATGTGGCTCACCTGCTCGGGGGTGCTGGTGGCGTAGATCGGCACGGGCACGGCGCCGACGAGCAGGGTCGCCAGGTCGACTTCGGACCATTCGGGCGAGTTGGGGGCGAAGATCGCCACCCGGTCGCCACGCTCGATGCCCGCCCCAACCACGGCCCGGGCGGTGGCACGGATCGACGCGTCGAACTCGCGGTAGGTCTGTGTGCGCCAGCTGTCACCCTCGCGGACACGGGTGGCGATGCGGTCCGGGTGACGCGCCGCGGCGGCGGCAAACAGGTGCGACACGTGATCGGTCACGGCCGGTCCTCCTCGACTGGCGGAGCCGCAGACCGGAGTGGTCGTGCGTCCGCACCTCAAGATTACGGGACCGTAACCCCCACCCGGAGGGCCGGGTGGCTCTGCTCGACGGCGGGGATCTCAGCCGGCGAGCGCGCGGCGCAGCCAGGCGATGTCGTCGGCGTGCCCCTCCGAGGGCGTCTCGATGACGAGGGACGCGCCGGCCGATCGGACGACCTCGGCGAACCCGACGGGATCGACCTGGCCGCGTCCGATCGTCGCGTGCCGGTCGGCGCCGGAGCCGAACCCATCGCGGGAGTCGTTGGCGTGCACGAGGTCGACCCGACCGGTGATCGCGAGCACCCGGTGGACCAGACCGTGGAGGTCCTCGCCCGCAGCGTGCGCGTGGCAGGTGTCAAGACAGAAGCCGACCTGGTCGGCGTCCGAGGCCCGGGCGATCGCGTCCCACAGCTGCTCGAGCCTGGACAGCTGCCGGGCCATCGCGTTCGCGCCCCCGGCGGTGTTCTCGATGAGCATCGGCACCGGCAGGTCGAGCCCCTCGACGCACTTGCGCCAGTTGTCGATCCCGACCGCCGGATCGTCGTCGGCGCCGACATGGCCGCCGTGGACGACGACGCCCTGCGCCCCCACCTCGGCCGCCAGGATCAGCGTCTGCTGCAGCAGCTTGCGCGATGGGATCCGGATGCGATTGTTCGTCGAGGCGACGTTGATGACGTACGGCGCATGCACATAGAGGTGCACGTCGGCCCGCTCGGCGTCGGCCCGCAACACGGCGGCGCCCCCGGGATAGGCGACGGTGGGTGCCTTCCAGCTCTGCGGGTCGCCGAGGAAGAACTGCGCGACGTCGGCCCCCCGGGCAGCGGCCTCGGCGATCGGGTCGGCCTGGTCGACGTGGGCACCGATGCGTACGCTCATGCGCCCAGGCTAGCGGCGGCGCTCGGACCCCGGTCGGTGTCGGACCCGACCGCGGTCACTGCCCGTAGACGTTCTGGTAGCGGTCGTACAGCCGGTCGATGTCGTCCTGGTGCATCGGTACCGGTTGGCCGAGCTGGCGGGCGAGGTGCACGGTGCGGGCGACGTCCTCGACCATCACCGCGGCCTTGACGGCGTCGCGGGCGTCGGACCCGATCGTGAACGGGCCGTGGTTGGCCATCAGCACCGCCCGCGACCGGGAGTTGCGCAGGGTCTCGACGATGCCGCGTCCGATGGAGTCGTCGCCGATCAGGGCGAAGGGGCCCACCGGGATGTCGCCGCCGAACTCGTCGGCGATCATCGTCAGCACGCACGGGATCGGCTCGCGGCGGGCCGCCCACGCGGTGGCGTAGTCGGAGTGGGTGTGCACCACCCCGCCGACCTCGGGCATGTGCCGGTAGACGTACGCGTGCGCCGCCGTGTCGGACGACGGCTTGCGGTCTCCCTCGATGAGGTTCCCGTCGAGGTCGCACACCACCATCGCCTCGGGGGTGATGTCGTCGTACGAGACCCCGGACGGCTTGATCACGAGCAGGTCGGCCCCGGGCACGCGGGCCGAGACGTTGCCCGCGGTCCACACCACGAGGTTGTTTCGGGGCAGTTCGGCGTGCAGCGCCGCGACCTCCCGCTTGAGCCGTTCCACATCGTCGCGGACGCCGTCGGGCACCGCCGTGAGCCTGTCGGACACTGGACCTCCACACCGGTTGTTCTCGGGAACTTGTTGGGCGCGACGCCGACGGATGGTCATCGACCGTCCGATTGCGGTGCAATCTCGTGCGGGGTCTCGCCTTCCCATGATGTTACCGTTAACATGTTCGTGTCACCAGCCCCGGCACCGCCGCCGAGCCCAGGAGGTTCCCGATGAGTCATGACCAGCAGTCCCCCCGATCCGAGGCGGCCCGCAGCGCGATCACTCGGGGAGACACCTCACTCGGGATCGAACTCGGATCGACCCGGATCAAGGCGGTGCTGATCGGCCCCGACCATCAGCCGCTCGCCGTGGGCAACCACGACTGGGAGAACCAGTTCGTCGACCGGCTGTGGACCTACTCCCTCGAGTCGGTGTGGTCGGGCATCCAGGGATGCGTCGCCGCACTCGCCGACGACGTGCGCGATCGCCACGGCGTCCCACTCACCGCGGTGGGCTCGATCGGCGTGTCGGCGATGATGCACGGCTACCTCGCATTCGCTGCCGAGCCCGGAGCGTCCGACGGCACCCTGCTGACCCCGTTCCGCACCTGGCGCAACACCAACACCGCCGCCGCCGCCTCGCGGTTGAGCGCCCTGTTCGGGCACAACATCCCGCTGCGCTGGAGCATCGCCCATCTCTATCAGGCGGTGCTCGACCGCGAGCAGCACGTGCCCGACATCACGTTCCTCACCAGTCTCGCCGGTTACGTGCACTGGCGGCTCACCGGCGAGCGGGTCATCGGCGTCGGTGATGCGAGCGGCGTGTTCCCGATCGACACCACCACCGGCGACTACGACGCCACCATGCTCGCCGCCTTCGACGGGCTCGTCGCCGATCGCGGATTCCCCTGGAGGGTCGCCGACCTGCTGCCCCGTGTCCTTACGGCGGGTGACGTCGCCGGACATCTCACCGCCGAAGGGGCCGCGCTGCTCGATCCCAGCGGCACCCTGCAGCCCGGCGCGCCCCTGTGTCCGCCCGAAGGGGACGCCGGCACCGGCATGGTCGCCACCAACTCGGTCGCCCCCCGCACCGGCAACGTGAGCGCCGGCACCTCGATCTTCGCGATGGTCGTACTCGAGCATCCGCTCACGGCGTCCCACCCGGAACTCGACCTTGTCACCACCCCTTCCGGCGACCTCGTGGCGATGGTGCACTGCAACAACGGGGCGAGCGAACTCAACGCGTGGGCTGGATTGTTCGGGGAGTTCGCGACCGCTCTCGGCGCCCCGGCCGACTCCTCGACCGTGTTCGAGACGCTGTTCCACGCCGCCCTCAGGGGGGACGCCGACGGCGGCGGCCTGCTCGCCTACAACTTCCTCTCGGGCGAGCACAATCTGGGCCTCGAGGAGGGGCGTCCCCTGCTGGTCCGCACGCCCGACAGCTCGCTCACGCTGGCGAACTTCGCCCGTACCCAACTGTTCGCCATGCTCGCCACGCTGCGGTTGGGTATGGACGTGTTGACCGGCGAGCACGTCGCGACCGATTCCCTGTTCGGCCACGGCGGGCTGTTCAAGACCCGTGGCGTCGGCCAGCGGATCCTCGCCGGCGCACTCAACACGGCAGTCAGTGTCGGTGATCTCGCGGCCGAGGGCGGCGCGTGGGGCATCGCCGTGCTCGCTGCGTTCTCCCGCGACCGCGCCGGGGCAGCCGACCTCGGCCACTACCTCGGCGACACAGTGTTCGCAGGGGCCCAGCTCGAGACTGTCGCACCCGATCAGCACGACGTCGACGGGTTCAACCGGTTCATGGAACGGTTCACCGCGGGACTGGACATCGAGCGCGCCGCGGTCGAGAACAGTTAGGCCGAAGGCCCCGGGATGGCGGTCAGGCCGGGGCGGTCGACGTGCGCACGACGAGTTCGGGGACGATCTGCTGCGGCGATCCGTGCGATGCCTCACCCAGACGTTGCAGCAGCAGATCGACGGCGGCCTCGCCGACAGCCTGGAAGTCCTGGTGCACGGTGGTGAGCGGGGGGCGGAAGTGCGCGCTCTCGGGGATGTCGTCGAAACCCACCACACTGAGGTCACCGGGAATCGCGAGCCCACGGTCGGACAGGCCATGGATCAGGCCCAGCGCCATCTGGTCGTTCGCGGCGAACACGGCCGTCACCCCCGGGATGGCCAGCAGGGCATCGGTCGCGTCGTACCCTGACTGCGGACGCCAGTCGCCCTCGACCGTCGGCGGGGTCTCGAGCCCGGCGGCCTCAAGTGTCCGGAACCACTCGTTGCGGCGCACCTGGGCGTCGAACCAGTCGGCGGGCCCGGCGAGGTGGGCGATCATGCGGTGCCCGGACGCGATGAGGTGCTGGACGGCCAGCCGCGCACCGAGGGCCTGGTCGACGCCGACGCGGGGCAGCGATGGGATCGGGCCGAAACCGTCGGCGTCCGGGGGCATCGACCCGACCAGCACGCACGCCTGGGGAAGCGTGACCCTGGCGAGGGACTCGAGCGACTGCGCCCTGGGGGCGATGATGGCCAGCGCATCCACCCGTTGGTCGCGCAGGAAGTCGATGCCCTCGTCGAACTCGTCGGGCGAGGTGACCCCGAAGGTCGTGGCGGCGTAGCCGGCACGACGGGCCGCGAGTTCGACGCCCCGGAGCATGTTCATCGGCCCGTAGTGGGACGACGACTCCATGAGCAGGCCGATCCGTCGGGAGCGTCCGTGCGCGAGCGCCCTCGCCAGGCCGTTGGGCCGGTAGCCGAGGTCCTCGATCGCTTGGAGCACGCGCTCGCGCGTGTCGGAGCGGATGTTCGGGCTGTCGTTGACCACCCGCGACACGGTCTGGTGCGACACGCCCGCACGCTGGGCGACGTCACGCATGCTCGGTGCGTGACCACGTGGTGCGGGCATCTGCGCCCCTCTCTCAGCTCATCGCTCCAACCGAGCAGAATAGGGCTCAGACCGGTGCCGGGCCACTGCGGTAGGCGGATTCGAGCCGAAGACCCCGCTCGACGTCACGGACGGTGCTCTGCTCGTCGATGAGCACCAACTCGACGTCGGCAATCCGCGCGAAGTCGACGAACACGTCGGCGTCCAGGCTGGTGCTCATCACGGTGTGATGCGCCGCACCGGCGGCGAGCCAGGATTTCGCCGACGTGACGAAGTCGGGGCGCGGACGCCACAGGGCCCGGCCGACCGGCAGCTTCGGCAGCGGGTGGGGCGGCTCGACGATGTCGACGACGTTGGCGATCAGCCGGAACCGGCTGCGCACATCGCTCATGGCGACGACGACGGCCTCGCCCGGGTCGGCGGTGAATACCAGGCGGCAGGGGTCCTCCTTGCCGCCGATGCCCAGCGGGTGGATCTCGAGGGTCGGCCGGGCCGAACTGATCGTCGGGGACACCTCGAGCATGTGCGCCCCGAGGATGAGTTCCTCACCGGGGGTGAGGTTGTAGGTGTAGTCCTCCATCAGCGTCGCGCCACCGGGCAACCCGGCGCCCATGACCGACGCCAGCCGCACCAGGATCGCGGTCTTCCAGTCGCCCTCGGCACCGAAACCGTAGCCGTCGGCCATCAGCCGCTGCACGGCGATGCCGGGCAACTGGCGCAGGGTGCCGAGATCCTCGAAGGTGTCGGTGAACGCGACGCAGTCGTGCTCCTCGAGGAAGTCGCGCAGGCCGAGTTCCTCCCGCGCCGCGTAGCGCAGCGAGTCGCGCCGGGCGCCGTCGGACGCCAACTCGGGCACGACGTCGTAGCTCGCGTCGTACTCGGCCACGAGGGCGTCGATCCGGTCGTCGGCAACGGCGTCGACCCGGGCGATCAGGTCGTTGACCCCCCACGTGTTGACGCTGACGCCGAAGATGGTCTCCGCCTCGGTCTTGTCACCCTCGGTGACCGCGACGTAGCGCATGTTGTCGCCGAACCGAGCGACCTTCATCCCCTGCAGTTCGTGCCATCCCGCAGCGGCCCGCGTCCACGTGCCGACCTCGCGGGTGACCCGAGGGTCGGAGGCGTGCCCGATGACCGACTTCCGGCGCACACCCAGGCGGGACAGGATGTAGCCGTATTCGCGGTCGCCGTGGGCCGACTGGTTGAGGTTCATGAAGTCGAAGTCGAGTTCGCCATAGGGCAGTTCGCTGTTGGCCTGCGTGTGCAGATGCAGCAGGGGCTTGTGGAGGGCTCCCAGCCCACGAATCCACATCTTGGCCGGCGAGAAGGTGTGCATCCAGGTGATGACGCCGACCACGCTCGGATCGGCATTCGCCTCGAGCATCGCCTGCATGATGCCGTCGGAGTCGGTGAGCACCGGCCTCCAGATCACCTTGACCGGGATGTCACCGGAGGCGTCCAGCAACTGGGCGACCTGTTGGGATTGCGCGGCGACCTGTTGGAGAACCTCCTCGCCGTACAGTCCCTGGCTCCCGACGAGGAACCACACACTCAGGGTTGAGAGATCGGGAACGATGCTTCCGCCAGCCATGGGGCCTCTCCTTCGTTGGACGTCGCCAGGGGCTTGTTCTGCCATCGGGTGAGATGATTCGACGGCTCAATGTTAACGGTCACATTGACCGTTCACAAGATGCCAGGGCCACGATGTCCCCGCGGGGCGCACCAGCCACGTCCGAGGACCCGGATCGCGGCCGATCCAGGCCACACCGCCGACGGCCCGGCCGCTGCCGCGCGCGAGGTCACCGAGGTCGTGTCGGGCTCTTCGTCGACCCACCCGGCCCGCGACCATTGAGCACGCAATAACCTGGCCGGGTGAGCACACAGAGCGTCTATATCGCAGCGTCCGAGGGACGGATCGGCAAGAGCGCCATCGCGCTGGGTCTCGTCGAGGCACTCGCTCGCCAGGTGAGCTCGGTGGGCGTGTTCCGGCCGCTGGTGCGCAACATCGCCGACGACGAGATCACCCGGGCGCTGCTGGCCCAGCCGGCCGTCGACCAGGACTACGAGTCGGCCATCGGCGTCTCGCACGAGGAGCTGGCCCGTGACGAGAGCGCCGCCCTCGGCACAATCATCGGCCGGTTCAGCGAGCTCAGCGAGAGGTTCGAGGCGATCGTGGTGATCGGCTCCGACTTCCCCGACGGCCCGACGCCCACCGAGATGACCTTCAACGCGGTGGTGGCCGCCAACCTCAACTCGCCGGTGATCGGGGTGGTCAGCGGCGACGGACGCGACCCGCAGAGCATCCGGCGCGCGGCCCGGAGCGCCCTCGACGACTTCCGCCAGCACCACAGCGACGTCGTCGGCGTCATCGCCACCAAATGCGATCCCGAGCTCACCGCTGCCGTGGCCGCCGAACTGGCCACGATCGATGAGCACCTGGTCACCGCCGCATTGCCCGCGAGCCTGCTGCTGGCCGCTCCCACGATCCGCGCGCAGTTCGCGGCCGCCGACGTGTCCCTGTGGTACGGCAACGAGGAATGGCTCGACCGCGAGTCGCTCGGCGTCCTCGTGGCCGGCATGACGCTCCCCCACCTGCTGGAGCGGCTCGAGAACGAGACGACCCTCGTGGTGCCCGCCGACCGCATCGACCTGCTCCCCGGGCTGCTGCTCGCCAACGACGCGGGAACCTTCCCGAACATCGCCGCGATCGTCCTGGTCGGCGGGTACCCCGTGCCCCCGGTGATCGAGAAGTTGCTGCGCGGCGTCCGGATCGACATCCCGATTGGCCAGACCGACAGCGGCACGTTCACCACCTCCACCCGCCTGCACGGCATGACCGGGACCAGCACTTCGTCGCCGCGCAAGATCGAGGTCGCGCGACGGCTGTTCAACGACCACGTCGACGGGGACGCCCTGATGCGCAGGCTCGACGTGCAGCACGGGCAGATCCGCACGCCGCGGATGTTCGAGTACCAGCTGATGCAGGAAGCCCGCCGCGCGGTGCAGACGATCGTCCTGCCCGAGGCGTCCGACGATCGGATCCTTGAATCGGCCGCGATCATCCTGCAGCGGGGTGTCGCCAGGATCATCCTGCTGGGCGACGAGAACAAGGTGCGCATGCGCGCGCACGAGCTCGGGTTCGACATCTCCGCCGCGACGATCGTCTCGCCCGAGGATCCCGAGCTCGTCGAGAAGTTCGCCGCCGAGTTCGCCCGGTTGCGGGCGAAGAAGGGCGTCACGCTCGACCAGGCGCGCGCCCGGATGAAGGACCTGTCGACCTTCGCCACGATGATGGTGCACTTCGGCATGGCCGACGGCATGGTGTCGGGCGCGGTGAACACCACCGCCAACACGATCCGCCCCTCGCTCGAGTTCATCAAGACCAAGCCCGGCGTGACCGTGGTGTCGAGCTCGTTCCTCATGTGCATGCCCGACGAGGTGGTCGTCTACGGCGACTGCGCGGTCAACCCCGACCCGAACGCCGAACAGCTCGCCGACATCGCGATCTCGTCGGCGGAGACGGCCGAGTCGTTCGGCATCGAGCCGCGAGTGGCGATGCTGTCGTACTCCACCGGCGACTCGGGCTCCGGCGCCGACGTCGACAAGGTCCGCGAGGCCACCGAGATCGTCAAGTCCCGGCGTCCCGACCTGCTCGTCGAGGGTCCGATCCAGTTCGACGCGGCGGTCGACCCGGTCGTCGGACAGAAGAAGATGCCGGGGTCCCAGGTGGCCGGGAGGGCGACGGTGCTGATCTTCCCCGACCTCAACACCGGCAACAACACCTACAAGGCGGTGCAGCGCACCTCCGGTGCGGTGGCGATCGGCCCGGTGCTGCAGGGACTCAACAAGCCGGTCAACGACCTGTCGCGCGGCGCCCTCGTCGACGACATCGTCAACACCGTGGCGATCACCGCGATCCAGGCGCAGAAGGAGGGTGCGGCCACCACGTGAGCCCGTGCCCGGCCGGCGAAGCTGCGACAAACGCCGGTCTGGACGCGGACCCTGTGCAGAAACTGCACATGAGCGCCCCTCTGGACCGGCATTCGTCTCACCCGGGACCGGTCACCGGCCCTGAGCCGCCATCTCCTCCAGCCGGGCGATCCGCTCCTCCGTCGGAGGATGGGTGGAGAACACCTGCGCCACCTGGCCGAACGGGTTGGCGATCATGAGATGACTCGCGCTGCGCAGCTGCGCCGTCTGCGCCAGCGGCCGGGCACTGATGCCCGATTCGATCTTGTCGAGGGCGGAGGCAAGGGCGAGCGGATCACCGGTGAGCCGGGAGCCGTCCTCGTCGGCGTCGAACTCCCGAGTGCGGCTGATCGCGAGCTGGATCATGGTGGCGGCGAGCGGGGCGATCAGCGCGGCCACCAGCATCCCGAGCCCCCCGCCCTGGTTGTTGCGCCCGCGTCCCCAACTTCCGAAGGTCACGATCTGGGCGACCATGGCGATGACCGTGGCCATCGCCATGGCGATCGAACCGGTGAGGATGTCGCGGTTGTAGACATGCATCAGCTCGTGCCCGAGGACGCCGCGGAGCTCCCGCTCGTCGAGCAGCCGGAGGATCCCCTGCGTGCAGCACACCGCCGCATGCTCGGGGTCTCGCCCGGTGGCGAACGCGTTCGGTGAGTCAGTGGGAGAGATGTAGAGGCGGGGCATCGGCTGGCCGGCGCGGGTCGACAGATCGCGGACGATGCGGTACATGCCCGGGGCCTGTGACTCGCTCACCTCCTCGGCACGCATCGCCCGGATCGCGATCTGGTCGGAGTTCCAGTACGACCAGAACGTCGTGCCGATCGCGATCAGGCCGAACAGCCAGATGAAGGCGCTGCTACCGGTGTACTGAGCCAGCCCGCCACCGATCAGCAGCAGTACGACGATGAACCCCGAGAACAGCGCGACCGTCTTCAGCCCGTTGTGATGGTTGCGCACCATCCCAGTGTGCCCCCGACGGCCCAGCGACGAGGCGGTCCACCCGTGCCATCAACAGGTGAATGCCCTCGGTTGCATCCGCATCCGACGCATCTTGCCGAGTGCGTGGCCATCGTGGCACCAGTGATGCCCGACGTGAACACGATCGGCATGGAACCTGAAGCCACAACATGGCGATCCTGCCTCGGCCCCGAAGCGGTCGTCGACCAATCATCGCCGCCGGGGTCGATAGCGACTCGGGAGAGCGGACTGCGTTATGTGGACTACGACTTCTGCTTCACGGTGACGTGCGTCTGGCCACCGACGTGGGATCGGAAGAGGGTGAGGGCGCGAGTCACCCGTGGCACGGAAGCCCGGCTTGTTGAGAAGACGTCCACCTGAGCCTCGCCGAGGCCGGCGATCGTGTTCACCGAGATTGTGCCGACTTTCACCCACGTCGCCGGTATCGCCTTGCCGAACCAGTCGGTGTAGATCATGGCGGCCGGAACTGCGTTCGGGTCGACAAGCCCGGCGATCCAGTGAGGCATTGCGGACAGTCTCGCTCGCAGCGCGTCGTTCGATCCGAGGCCCCACAGATCCACGACTTCGAACGGATTGTTGTACGAGACCTCGCCAATGTCATTGACAGCCACCGGAGCGGAGGTAATCGATGGCGAAGATGTGCATCTGATCCTGTCCTGGATTGTGGTCGAGCGAGGCCCCGAGGACGCCGAAACCCGTGCCCCCCGGGACCGCGACAGCACCCGGGCGAGGTGCGTACGGTGGAACGATGCCGAATCGACTGGCCCACTCGCTCAGCCCCTACCTGCTCCAGCACGCTGACAATCCGGTGGGCTGGTACGAGTGGGGCGATGAGGCGTTCGCGGTGGCAAGGGAACGCGACCTGCCGATCCTCCTGTCGGTCGGTTACGCGGCGTGCCACTGGTGCCACGTGATGGCCCACGAGTCGTTCGAGTGCGAGGACGTCGCCGCGGCGCTCGACCGGCGGTTCGTCGCGGTGAAGGTCGACCGCGAGGAGCGCCCCGATGTCGACGCCGTTTACATGAACGCGACCCTCGCACTCACCGGACGCGGCGGCTGGCCGATGACCTGCCTGCTCACCCCCGACGGCGAGCCGTTCTTCGCGGGCACCTACCTGCCGCGCGAGTCACTGCTCGACCTGCTCGACCAGGCGTCGACACTGTGGCGCACCCGGCGCGACGACCTCGTGGCCCAGGCCACCGAGATCACGGCACAGCTCGCCGCGACGGCCGAGCCGCCCGCCGCACCGATCAACGTGCCCGAGCTGGACGCCGCGAGGACCCGGCTCGCGGCGGGATACGACGCCCAACGCGGCGGCTTCGGCGGGGCCCCGAAGTTCCCGCCGTCGATGGTGCTCGAGTTCCTGCTGCGGGACGCCGCCCGCTCCGGCTCCGAGCAGGCCCGGTTCATGGCCCTGAACACCTGCCACGCGATGGCCCGGGGAGGCCTGTACGACCAGCTCGCCGGCGGGTTCGCCCGATACAGCGTCGACGCCGGCTGGGTGGTGCCGCACTTCGAGAAGATGCTCTACGACAACGCCCAGCTCGCCCGCGTCTACGCCCATGCGTGGCGCCTCACGGGCGATGCGCTCTGCGCGCGGGTGGCTCTCGAGACCGCCGACTTCCTGGTGCGCGACCTCGGCACCCCCACAGGCCTCGCGTCCTCACTGGACGCCGACGCTGCCGGCGTCGAGGGACTCACCTATGTGTGGACTCCGGCCGAGCTGCGGAAGACGCTCGGCGAGGCCGACAGCGTCCCGGCGGCGCGGCTGCTGTCGGTCACCGACGAGGGCACGTTCGAGCACGGCGCGTCGACCCTGCAGTTGCGGGAGGATCCTGAGGACGCCATCTGGTGGAGTGGCGTCCGCGACCGGCTGCTCGCCGCCAGGTCCCGGCGTCCGCAACCAGCGCGCGACGACAAGGTGGTCGCCGGATGGAACGGGTTGGCGATCGCGGCGCTCGCCGAGATCGGGACTCTCCTGGACAGGCCCGACCTCGTCGACGCGGCGCGCCGTGTTGCGGGCGCGGTGGTGGCTCTGCACGTGGTCGACGGGCGGCTGCGCCGGGTCTCGCGCAACGGCGTGGTGGGCGACACCCCGGGCCAGCTCGACGACCACGGCGACCTCGCCGAAGGGCTGCTCGCGCTCGCGCAGGCGACCGGGGAGCCGGGGTGGCTGGCCACGGCCCGCGAGGTGATCGACGCCGCCGCCGTGCATTTCCGCTCGCCGAACGGTCAATGGTTCGACTCACCCGACGACGGGGAGCGGCTGGTGCAGCGTCCCCGCAGCGGCGGCGACCACGCGGAGCCCGGCGGGCTGTCGGCCATCGCGGGCGCCCTGCTCGGCTACTCCGCGTTGAGCGGCTCGGCGACCCATCGCGCGTTGGCCGAGGAGGCCCTGGCGTCGATGGCCGCGACCGCCACCACCCAGCCCCGCTTCGCCGGGTGGGCTCTGGCGGTGGCCGAGGCGGCGGTGACCGGCCCGTTGCAGGTCGCGGTCGCGGGTGCCGGTCCCGACGCCGAGGCACTCGCCGCGGTCGCACGCCGGTCCGCGTCGCCGGGGCTGGTGCTCGCCCTCGGCGAGCCGGACGCTGCGGGCGTGCCCCTGCTCGCGGGACGCCCCCTCATCGACGGCTCCCCCGCCGCCTACGTGTGTCGGGAGTTCGTGTGCGATCTGCCCACCACATCACCGGACACGCTGATGCGGCTGCTCCGCGGGAGCGAGTGAACGGGCCGTCCGGCATCCGGCATGGAGTTGCACAGCGCAGCGAGCCTAATTTAAGGTGAGGCTCACCTAAGTTATTTCGAATACGCCTGCGTTGGGAAATCAAAGTGATCGGCAACTTCCTCATCGGCCTACGTGAGGGCCTCGAAGCGGCACTCGTGGTCGTGATCCTCGTCGCGTACCTCGTGAAGTCCGGACGCCGCGACCTGCTGCCCCCGGTGTGGACGGGCGTGGCACTGGCCGTCGGGATCTCCCTGGCATTCGGCGCGCTGCTCACCTTCGGGCCGAGCGGCCTCGACGACGACACCCGCGAGGCCATCGGCGGCATCCTGTCGCTCATCGCGGTCGGGTTCGTCACCTGGATGATCTTCTGGATGGCCCGCTCGTCCCGCGGCCTGTCCGCGGAGTTGAGGAGCGCCGTCGACCGCGCGGTCGTCGCCGGTCGGGCCAGCCTCGTCGGCGTCGCCGTGCTCGCCGTCGGGCGCGAGGGCCTCGAGACCGCCCTGTTCTTGTGGGCGAACACCCAGGCGGCCGCCCAGGGCACCGGGTCGGACGCCGCAGCACTCGGCGGTGCGCTGCTCGGATTGCTCGTCGCGGTCGCGATCGCGATGGCGTGCTATCGCGGCGCACTGCGGATCAACCTGTCGAAGTTCTTCGCCTGGACCGGTGGCCTCCTCGTCATCATTGCGGGCGGAGTGCTCGCCTACGGCGTCCACGACCTGCAGGAGGCCGGCATCCTTCCCGGCATCGGCGCGGTGGCCTTCGACGTGTCGGGCACGATCCCGCCGAACGGGCTCGCCGGCACGCTCCTCAAGGGCGTGTTCAACTTTTCGCCGCGCACGACCGTGCTGCAGGCGATCGTCTGGGTGGCCTATGTCGGCGGCGTGCTCACCCTGTTCATCCGGGCCATGCGCCCGCGGAGGAGTCCCGCG
>JAJXWF010000185.1 GCA_021781735.1 Actinomycetes bacterium | reverse complement strand
ACGGGCATTCTCGGCGACATCACCGAGTCGCCCGCGGAGCAGGCCCGCTCGATCGTCACTGACACCGAGAACCGGCTCCGCGAGCAGGAGACGCACTGACCCTCAACCGCCACACAGCCGCAACCCCGTGCTGCGTCCGGCCGGTCACACGCCGCGATACGACCGCCTGGCCGGCAGGCTGGAGCGGTCCCAGTGGATGCATCCCCGGAGGCAGGGGAGCGATCGCCACGGGTGCCGGCGCTCCGAACGGCACCCGGAGCAGCCGCGGCACCACCGTGGTGGCGAGGCCGCTCGAGAGTCCGGCCACGCCCACCGCGGACGCCAGTCCGATCAGCGCGGACGAGACCACGGTGACGTCGACCCGGGTGGGGATGGCGGCGGTCGGCACGATGTGGGCGGGAACTGCGAGCGTCAACCCGTGCCACCGGGTGCCCAGGACGCCGATCGCGGGCATGACGACGGCCCCGAGCCATGAGGGGCTGCGGGGCCGTCGGCCGGTGGCCAGGACCGGGATCGAACCGGTGACCTTTCACTTTTCAGGCGAACGCTGCTACCAGCTGAGCTACCTGGCCCGGTCGTTCGGACGCATCTCGACGATGGTCCGGTGATGCAAAAAGCGGTGATGATGCTCATCACCGCTTCCGCGACCCCGACGGGACTCGAACCCGCGACCTCCGCCGTGACAGGGCGGCGCGCTAACCAACTGCGCTACGGGGCCTTGCGGCCCGGCCGATCGTGTCGGCCGCGCTGCCGTCTGGCAGCTTGAGAACTATAGCGTGCCCCCGTCCGCGTTCGCCAATCGAGCCCGGCCCGGCGGTCGGGCCTCCCCGAGATTCGCGCGTCCTGCCGGGATGTGCCCGTGACGGCCGATGTCCATACCGGACGTGCACATCTCGGGGTGGTTCTCGGACGCCGAAACGGCCCCGGCGACGGTGCCGCGCGGGGCCGTGCGTGGCATCCCCAACCGGATTCGAACCGGCGCTGCCGCCTTGAAAGGGCGGTGTCCTAGGCCGCTAGACGATGGGGACCTGACCCGGCAATGCTACGGGACACGCGAGCCCGGTCGCGAATCGACCGACGCCGGTCGGCGTCCCTGACCGGCCCGCATCGATCAGAACACCGTCACGTGCACGTGGTTCATGTGGTTGGCGGTGTCACTTCCGCGGTCGGCCATCAGCCGCCAGCCCTCCGATTCGCGGGCGATGTTCCAGATGTGCTGGTGGAAGATGAGGTAGCTGATGTGCAGCTCTGCCGCGTGCGCCCTCATGTAGTTCGCGATCGTCCACCCGAGGGTCTCGTTGGACTGGTAGTTCGGCAGCATGATGTCGACCGCGTGGCCGCTCGGGTGGTCAGGCAGCGGGTCGGGCCGCACCCCGTACATCGTGGTGATCTGCGGGAAGTGCGCCCGCACGGTCGTGACGATCGCCTTGCCGTTGCCCGTGAGGTTGTCGAGGCCGACCGACCCGCCGGTGTTCAGCGTCTGGGTGGTCGACAGGTACTTCGCGGTGACCCAGCGGGCGGCGCCGTCCCACACGACCTGGGCGTAGTCGCCTGACACCGTGCCGGTGATCTTCACCGCGGTGCCGGTCGGCAGCTCGGTGATCACCGTGGTCGTGTAGGCCGGGGTGGCGCGGATGTCGAGCGCCACGGTCGCGTACCGGGTACCGACGGTGGTGGGTTGCGGAGGCGCGGTCGGTTGGGCGGTGGTGCTCACCGGGACGAGGAAGGTGCTGTTCACCCACCGCAGCACGCCCTGGTAGACGATCTGCGAGACTCCGGCGGCCTTCTTCCCGGTGAGATCGACGATGGTCCCGGTCACCAGGTCGCCCAGGGAGACGAAGCTGGAGCCGGCCGCCGTGCGGATCATCAGCGGTGTCGTCGTGCGGGCGTGGCCGGCGACCGTGTACGCCCTCTGCACGCTCGGCGCGGTGGGTGCTCCCATACCGAGGTAGCCGGACGAGATCCACCGGGTGGCCCCGTCGAACGTCACCTGCGTCCACGATCCCGTGACGACTCCGGTCGCCGTGGCCGAACGGCCCTTGATCAGCACGCCGACGACGCGGTCCGCCAGTGATGGGCCGATTCGCACGTGGACGCTCTCGAGGGCGTAGACGGTGCCCTTCGGGGTGCTCGGGCTGGGGGTGGCCGTGGGGCTGGGGGTGCTGGGCGGGCTCGATGAAACGCTCGTGGAGGCGGCGCCCGTCAGGTAGTCGGCGCTCACGTATCGAATGCTGCCCTGGAAGGTGATCGGCACGAACCCCTGAGTGACCTCGCCGACCTGCTGGGCGGTGCCTCCCTGGTAGAGGACGCCTACGATCGCCGACGAGGTCGTCGCGGATGCGCGGACGTTCACCGCGGTGCTGGCCCGCACCGTCCCGTAGGCGGCCGATGCCATGGGGGCGAGGACCACCTGCCCGGTGACCAGCACGGTTCCGGACAGGGCGAGCGCGGCGACCCCGGTCCGGAGCGTGCGCAGTCCCAGGTTCACGAGGAGTTCCTTTCGCGGCACGGACCGGGCGGCCGGCCGACGTCGGGTGTGCGGGGTTGCCGAGCGAGCGGCCGATCGGCTCGACGCGCGCACTCTATGGCCGCCGGTGGCGCACCTCAACGGAGTGGGGGTAGGCCGCCGGGGCTGCCGGGGAACCTCGATGACAGGGAGGTCCGGGTGCGGCCAGGTCGACTTTGACAAGCAGTAACGATGATCTCCCGGTCGTCGCGACGCGAGGTTCCGGACCGCTTCGACGGTCTGACGGGAGGGTCGGAATCCGACTCAAGTCGAGGTAGAGGTCCAGGGTTCCCGGCGCCGGAACGGCCCGTGGTGGGGCTCAGGGCTCGTCGGGGTCACCGGCGCCGATCCACAGCCCGGTGCCGTCGCACACGACCCGCTCGGCGCGTCCGAACACCCCCTGAGGCAGGTAGCCGCTCCTCAGATCGGACGCCGGCACGCCGGCGGCCCCCGTGAGCTCGCGGACCCGGACCCGCGCGGCGTCCGAGGCGATCGCGACGCAACTGGCGAGGCTGCCGGCGTGCAGGTTGACCGCCAGCATCTCGACGACCGCGTCGCCGCACTCGGGGGCGACGAGCAGCAGGGTCCGGCCGGCGTCGAGGGTCCGCTGGCAGACGCCCATCACCTCCCGGACCTCGGTGATCGGTCCCTCACAGACCAGGACGACCGCGTCATGGACGATGCACGTGGGCGGGGCCAGGTGGGTGGCCAGGCGTGGGTCGGCCAGCGACGCCTCGATGCGCTGCGTCGTGGTGAGCCCTCTCCACTGCTCGACCCGGGCGCGCTCGTCGGCGGTGAACGGGGCGGCGACGAGGTGCAGGTAGCGGCGTCCGGGGGGAGCGTCGGGGGAGGGGTTGTCGTCGGGGGCGATCTCGACCCGTTCCGCGCGCAGTCTTGCCCGGCGATCGTGGATCGCCGCGATGACCAGCAGAACCAGCCCGATCGCCAGCGCGAGCACGAACGCGCGCACCGAGTTACTCATCGCCCCGCACCATGGCCCCAGTCTGGCATCGCGCACGCGATCGTTCCCGACGCGGAGCGTGGACCCGGGGTGGTGCCGGGAGGGGCGCGCCGCCCATGCCAGTAGAGTATTCGTGGTCCGGGCGCGTCCCGGATGGGCCTATAGCTCAACAGGCAGAGCAGCGGACTTTTAATCCGCGGGTTCTGGGTTCGATTCCCAGTGGGCCCACCAGTGGTTTCAGCGTGACGACTAGGGATTATGTCCCTCTTGTCCAGGGACGCTGGTGGACATATCCGAACACAGGTACGCTGGGATAACGCACGTGGATCGCACGTAGATCGCACGAAATCCGGTGATCGGAGGTCCCAGATGGCCGAGCGACGAGACTTCGGCTACATCCGGAAGCTGCCATCGGGGCGCTATCAGGCCACCTTCGTCGGTCCAGACCTGGGCCGGCACAAGGCTCCGGTGACCTTCGAGGTCAAGGACGCCGCCGTCGTCTGGCTGCGCCACGAGAAGCGACTCATCGACGACGCCGCCGCGGACGACGTGCCCTGGGTGTCTCCGGAGGAACGTCAGGAGGCCAAGCGCAGGGCCCAGGAGCGGGTCCTGTTCGGCGACTACGCAGCCCGCTGGCTTACGGAGCGCCGCAACTCGAAGGGCGAGCCGCTGCGAGCGCTGACCCGCAAGGATTACGAGCAGGTGCTCGCCAAGTACCTCGCGCCCCGGTTCGCGAAGGTGCCGATCGATGCGATCACCCGGGCTGACGTCCGCACCTGGCACGCCGGGCTGCGAACGGCGCCACCGCGGTCGCGGACGAAGGCATACGGACTGCTCCGGGCGATCATGAACAGCGCAGTGGACGAGGAACTGATCGCCGCGTCGCCCGTCCACATCCGTGGCGCGGGAGCGGCCACCACGAAGCGCAAGGTCGAGCCGGCCACCCCCGCCGACCTGCAGGTCATCGCAGACCATATGCCGGAGCGGCTGCGCGCCGCGGTCGCGATCGCCGCCTGGTGCGCGCTGCGCTACGGCGAGTTGGCCGAGCTGCGCCGCAAGGACATTGACGTGGTCAACCGTCAGATCAAGCTGCGGCGAGCCGTCACCTTCCCGCCCGGCGGTGCGGTAGTCGGCCCGCCGAAGTCGGAGGCCGGCGTCCGTGACGTGGCGATTCCTCCGCATGTCTGGCCGATTGTCGAGGAGCACCTGGCCAAGCACGTCAGACCCGGGCCGAACGAGCTGCTGTTCCCCGGCGAGGCTCGCGGCCACATGTGGCACTCGGTGATGAACGGCTACTTCTCGAAGGCCAGGAAGGCCGCCGGCCGCGAAGACCTCAGGTGGCACGACCTACGCCACACTGGCGCCACCCTCGCAGCCCAGGTCGGCGCCACCACCGCCGAACTTCAGGCCCGGCTGGGCCACTCCACATCGGTGGCGGCCCAGCTGTACCAGCACGCGGCCAAGGACCGCGACCGCCAGATCGCCGAGCGGCTCTCGCGGCTGGTCGACGGCTCTTGACGTCCGTGTGAGGGCGGCTGAGTGGTTGGCGGAATCACAGGTTGCGCAGTTTCTCCGCGAGTGGCGCGAGTTGGTGGTCGACCAGGTCGAGGACCAGATCGGAATTCACGCGGAAGTACTCGTGCACGACGATGTTCCGCAGCCCAGCTATCGCGGCCCAGGGAACATCAGGCATTCGATCTCGGGCCTCGGGAGGCAGAGAGCGGACGGCCTCGCCGATGACCGCCAGGTTACGCAGGACCGCGTCATACGCCATCGAAGCGAGGTCCTTGGATCGGAGGTACGGCTCATACTCCTGGCATCTCGTGATCGC
>JAJXWF010000184.1 GCA_021781735.1 Actinomycetes bacterium | reverse complement strand
GGCCGATGGAAGCTCCGAAATCTCTGGGGCCGACTTCGCCCTCGCCTTTGTCGACGAGCTGGCCGAACCCCGGCACGAGAACCGCCGATTCACCGTCGGGCACTGATCGGCCGCCCGGGGCGCCGGGAATGTTAGTACTCTCTAACTATTGATGTTTGAGCAGGCTAACAATCCGGCGACCCGGGGGGTGAGTGCGATGTCGACCAGCGTCCGCACCGTGGCCCGCGTCAGCGCCACGGACAAGGGCCTGATCCGGCTCCTCGGGCCCGCGTTCGTCGCCGCGATCGCCTACGTCGACCCCGGGAACGTCGCGGCGAACCTGTCGGCCGGATCCCAGTACGGCTACCTGCTGGTGTGGGTGCTCGTGTTGGCGAACTTCATGGCGGTGATCGCGCAGTACCTGTCGGCCAAGCTCGGCGTCGTGACCGGACGCAGCCTGCCGGAGATCCTCGGCGAGCGGATGCCCCGCGCCGCCCGGCTGGGCTACTGGATCCAGGCGGAGGTGGTCGCCGCGGCCACCGATCTCGCGGAGGTGATCGGCGGGGCACTGGCGCTGCAGATCCTGTTCGGCGTCCCCCTGGTGCTCGGCGGGCTGATCATCGGCGTCGTATCGGTGGGGATCCTCGCCATGCAGTCCCGAAGCCAGCGCCGCTTCGAGACCGTGATCATGGGACTGCTCGCCGTGATCACCCTGGGCTTCGCCGGCGGGGTGTTCGTGAGCCCGGTCGGCTGGGGGAGCGCGGCCGGAGGGCTCGTGCCCCGGTTCGAGGGCACGAACACCGTGCTCCTGGCGGCCAGCATGCTCGGCGCCACCGTGATGCCGCACGCGATCTACCTGCATTCGGCCTTGTCGCGAGACCGCCACGGCGTGAGCCAGGACCTGGTCCGGATCCGACGGCTCCTGCACGCCACCCGCTGGGACGTCGTCCTCGCGTTGATGATCGCCGGCGGCGTCAACATCGCCATGCTCCTGCTCGCCGCGTCGTCGCTGCCCGGGGTCGCGGGAACCGACACCATCCAGGGCGCCGCGCACGAGATCAGCGTGCACCTCGGGGCGGGCGTCGGGATCATCTTCGGGATCGGTCTGCTCGCGTCGGGACTCGCGTCCACATCGGTCGGTTCCTATGCGGGGGCGGCCATCATGTCGAGTCTTCTGCACATCCGGGTGCCGGTGCTCGTGCGTCGGACCATCACCCTGGTGCCCGCCCTGGTCGTCCTCGGCCTCGGCGTCAACCCGACCTGGGCCCTCGTGCTGAGCCAGGTGGTGCTGTCCCTCGGCATTCCGTTCGCGGTGATTCCCCTCGTCTGGTTCACCAGCCGCACCGAACTCATGGGGGTGCTGGTCAACCGGACGCCGATGCGCGTGGTCGCGGGGATCGTCACCGTGGGGATCGTCGCGCTCAACGTACTGCTGGTGTATCTCAGCGTGGGCGGACAGCCATGACCGGGCGTCCCGACGAGTCCGCCCAGGAGCCGGTCATCACCCCGGTGGCCGAGGACTATCTGAAGGCGATCTGGTCGGCCACCGAGTGGGGCGGCCCGCCCGCCACCGTGTCCGGCCTCGCGAGCAGGTTCGGCACCACCCGGGCGACGGCGTCGGCCACCCTGGGCAGGCTCTCCGATCGTGGGCTCGTCCGGCACGAGCGCTACAAGGCGATCGACCTGTCGGAGTCGGGCCGTCGGCTCGCCGTGGCCATGGTGCGTCGGCACCGGCTGATCGAGAGCTACCTCGTGCAGACCCTCGGATACGCCTGGGACGAGGTGCACGACGAGGCCGAGACACTCGAGCACGCCGTGTCGGACTCGTTCATCGAGCGGATCGACGTCCTGCTGGGGCACCCGCGCTCCGACCCGCACGGGGATCCGATTCCCTCGGCCGACGGTCAGACCGCCTATCCGCCCGACGCGGTGATGCTGGGGGACGCCGGCGACGGGCGCTACCGGGTGGTCCGGGTCTCCGACAGCGACCCCGTGACCCTGCGGGCCGCCGTTCGGCACGGGCTCACGCCCGGCGCGTCGCTCATCCTCGACACGGTCACCCGGCGGGCCCTGACCGGTGCGCTCCAGGATCCGTGCGCGGTCGTCCTCGTGCCCGAGCGCGTCAGCGGCTGAGCCCTGTCACGGCCCGGGAGGTGTACGGTCGGCCGCCGCCCCGCCGAGGTGCCGGTCGAAGAAGGCGAGGATCCTGGCGCGGGCGTCACGAGCCGCCTCGGGTTCGTAGCCCACCTTCATGATCGGCCCGAACACCGCGAACAGCGCCGGCCGGGGATCACCGGCCCCGGCACCGTTGTTGAGGAACCCGTGCCCGGCACTCGCGTACTCCCGTACGTCGTGATCCACGCCGACCTCGGTGAGCACCCGGTCGAGCCGCTCGGCGGCACCGCGCAGGCTGCGATCCTTCGCGCCGTAGCTGCCGATGATCGGACAGGCGGTCCGGAGGTACCCGGTGGAGTACGCGTCCTTGCCGGCGGTGCCGTAGTTGACGCTGGACGCCGCGTAGCCGCCGCTCGGCGCGAGGATCAACGCCAGGCCGCCGCCCATGCAGTATCCGATCACGCCGACCGTGCCGGTGCAGTCGGAGCGTGTGAGCAACCAGGTGCGTGCCGCCTCGATGTCGTCGAACGTCGGCCCGCTCTTGTCGCGGGCGTCGCGCATCGTCGACACCATGCACGCGAGTCCCTTGCGACCGCGGAACAGGTCGGGGGCGATCGCCAGATAGCCCTCCGCGGCCAGCCAGTCGGCCTGGTTGCGGATGTCGTTGCCGAGTCCGAACGCGTCGTGGATGACGACGACGCCCGGGAACGGGCCGGTGCCACTCGGTTGCGCGAGGTAGGCGGGCAGGTCGCCCGACGGGGACTCGAGGGTGATGTTCGCCACCCGGCCAGCCTGCCACAGGCACGCGGAACCCAGGGCGGATGCGGAAACCCTCGATGAGGTGTCACCTCCGCCGGAGGCGAGGTCCTCCCCCCTCGGGGGCAGCGTCGAGGGCCCGCCGATGCGCAGGCGACCCGCCGAGCGGTCACGGCAACAGCACACCGGGAGCCGCTCGCCTGCAATTCCGGTGGCCCGGGGCACACGCGGACGATCGCAGTGGGGCGCTCAGCCCTGGACGATCACCGAATAGCCGCCGACGACCACACCATCGCGCACCTCCTGGAACCGGAGCAGGTTCCCGTCGCCGGACGCCGTGGACACGGCCCGGGCGATCGAGCCGGCCGTGAGGTCGTGGACCTTGAGCGCCTGGATCACCGCCACCGCAGGGGACACCGTGCGGGGCTGCACACTCACCCTGCCCATGAGCAGCCCCGGCCGGTTGATCGCCGTGAGCGAGGCCGGCGTCCTCAACGCCTGCACGGACGCCGCCCCGGGGATGACCGCGTTGCCGCCCAGCGTCCGGGTGACCGTGCCGAGGTGCCCGATGGTGGACAGGCCCGGGACCGGCGTGACGACATCGGTCACCTGCGGCAGCACGACGTCTCGTCCGACCACGACCTTGTGGGCCAGCAGGATCGGGGCGACATCGGCCCCACCGTGCAGCAGCTGCAGGTCGGACCCGATGGTGAGCGCCGCCCCCAGCGTCGTGAGCAGGGGCGTGAGGTCCATGCTCGGCGCCGCGAGCATGAGGTTGTGCTGGCCGACGTGCCGGTCGGTGGACGCCGCGAAACCTCCGGACGCCGGGTCCATGACGTGGGTGACCACCGCCAGCAGGCACTCGTGGCCCTCGTTCTCGACGACCGGCGTCCACAACCCCTCGATGCGCACGAGCTGGTGGCAGTCGGGGGAAGTGCGGTCCCCGAGGTTGACCCGCGTGCCGCCGATGTAGTGGGGCGGTTCCGGGCTGCTCGCGTCGAAGGAGAACGACGGATTCGCCCACCAGGCGCGGACGGTGGCTCCGAGGGCCGGCAGGCGTCCCAGATTCCAGACGTGCACGAACACGCTGTGCGGCACTCCCGGGGTCGGATTCATCACCGGGGTCGCCGAACTCGGATCCTGGACGTCGCCCTCGTAGACCCGGATGTCGGGCGACTCCCAGAAGTAGCTGACCGGCGGCTGGCGCACGCCCGTGTCACCCGGGTGGGCGCGGATCAGCAGGTAGGGCCACAACCCGTCCTGACGGGACGGGTGCTGCTTGTCGTTCAGCCACGCCGTCACCTGCTTGACCCGGTCCGGGTTCGGCGCGTCCGGCGTGACCGTCGGGTCGGTCGGGTCGGCGGGGTCGCCGCCCCGCTCGGCGGTGTTCTCGTCGGGGGTCAGTTGCGGGTGGGTTTCCTGCTCGTACAAGTTGTTGTTGTCGTCGTTCTGGGGCATGGCTCAGCCCTTCCGTCCCTGGGGCGGCATGCCCGCCCGGTCGATCTCCTGCGGGGTCACCTTGGTCGTGTTGGTACAGCCGGGATCGGGGGCGCCCCCGTCGAGGTAGTGCACGGCGAGGTGCAGGTTGGGGTCGTACAGCTGTTGCGGCCCGCTCCACGCCGAACTGCTGTCGGCGCAGTAGCCCTCCGGCACCGTGCACGGGGTCTGGAAGGTGTAGTGCTGCTGGTCGAAGTCCTGCTTCGGCGTGACCTTGGGCACCGTCCGCTGGTCCGACCGGTTCCAGTCCCAGCAGTGGTAGCCGTAGCCGCGGTCGGCGTCCAGGTTGAAGTCGGGCATCTGCCCGCCCTGGGTGAGCCTGCTCACGACGTAGGTGCCGTAGTCGACGGGATCTCCGAGGTGGTGGCCCGCCGGTAGCGCGGTCGACGACACCTGATCGGTGGCGTCGGGCGTTGCCGCCTTCTCGTACGCCGTGCGGGTGCCCGGGTCGCCCGGGGTGTGGTTCATGAGCACGCGGGCGTCCTGGCCCTGGGTCCACGGGCCGGACGCCGTGAGACCCGCCTCCCAGCCGACGGTATTACCGCGGTTGTCGTGTTCGGGGTACTTCCACGGACGCAGGTACTCACTCGGCGCCACCGACTGCCCGCACGAGGGGTCGGGAAGCACGAAGCCGAGGACCTGCTCGGCCACGCTCTGCGGGTCCTCCACGATCGCCCTCGGATAGGCGCGGTCGTGTCCTGAGTTCTCGTCGAAGGGAAGGGGCGCGGTGGCGAAACCGTCGGGCGAGTTGAGCGCGGCGGCGAGGTCGGCCAGCGGCCCGTCGGGACTGATGCCCAGCTCGACCAGGCTCTGCATGATCTCCTCGGCCTTCGGCACGAGGAATCCCTGCATGACCAGCGGCTTGCGGGCGGCGATGTAGAGGCTCCACAGCGGCACGACGGCGTACTCGTACAGCAACTCGCGGATCGGCCACGTGGCGAGGTCGGCGAGGACGGCGGCGGGCAGCGTCACCAGCCAGACGCCGAGCTCCGCCAGCCAGGCGAGGAAACC
>JAJXWF010000019.1 GCA_021781735.1 Actinomycetes bacterium | reverse complement strand
AACAGCGCGGTCGACCAGATCAAGGCGGCCGGGTTCAATATCGATCCACTGGAACTCAACTGGACCGGCCTCATCCTGTTCGACCGTAACGGCACGATGAACAAGGCACTCGGGGATGTCCGGGTGCGCCAGGCCATCAACTACGCGTTCGACACCAGCGCGCTGCTCAAGGCAGTCGGCAAGGGCTACGGAACCACGACCACGCAGGTCTTCCCGACGAACTCGCCCGGTTACGACAAGTCGCTCGACAGCTACTACACCTACAACCCGACCAAGGCCAAGCAGTTGCTGTCCGAGGCCGGCTACCCGAACGGCTTCACGCTCAACATGCCGAGCACCACGCTGATCGCCCCGGCGACCTTCACGCTGGTCAAGCAGCAGCTCGCCGCGATCGGCATCACGGTGAAGTACACCGACGCGGGCAACAACTTCATCACCGACATGCTCGCGCCGAAGTATCCGGCCACCTACATGATTCTCCAGGAGGATCCGACCGCCTGGCAGATCCTCAACTTCTCGCTGCTGCCGACGGCCACCTTCAACCCGTTCCACGTGAACGACCCGAAGATCGTGTCGCTGGCCAAGACGATCCAGACCGGCACCGAGGCCCAGGCCTCCACCGCCACCAAGGAACTCGACAAGTACATCGTCGAGCAGGCCTGGTTCGCCCCCTGGTACCGCATGCAGTCGAGCTTCGTCTCCGACGCGAACACCCAGGTCACCGTCCAGCAGGGGAACGCGTACCCCTACCTGTGGAACTTCAAGCCGGCGGCCTGATCTGACGCGGCGGGGGAGGTCATCAGCACCCTCCCCCGCCGTGTTCCCGAAGGAGCACCCATCATGTGGACATTCATCGCCAAGCGCCTCCTCTCGGGGTTGGTGCTGGTGGCAGTGATTTCGACTCTCGCCTTCCTGCTGTTGTATGTGGGAAGCGGCGACATCGCGCGACACATCCTCGGACAGTCGGCGACCGCCCAGGGCGTCGCGCAGAAGCGCGCGCAGCTCGGACTCGACAGGCCGGTTCTCGCGCAGTACTTGACCTGGGTCGAGCACGCGGTCCGCGGCGACCTGGGCCAGTCCTGGTTCACCGGCCAACAGGTCACCCAGGGCATTCTCGACCGCCTCGACGTCACCTTGTCCCTCGTCGTCGGCGCGACCATCCTGAGCGCGATCGTCTCGGTGGTCCCCGGGGTAGCCGCCGCAACCAGAGGCGGATGGATCGACCGGACGGTACAGGTCGTCACCATGCTCGGATTCGCCATCCCGGGCTACCTCATCGCCCTGGCGCTGGCCATCGAACTCGCCATCAACCTGGGATGGTTCAAGCCGACCGGCTACGTCAACCCCGGTACGAGCATCGCGGGCTGGCTCGGAACGGTGACACTCCCGATCCTCGCGCTGTCCGCCGGAGGCGTCGCCGGAGTCACCCAGCAGGTGCGCGGGTCGGTCGTCGACGCCATGCGCCGCGACTACGTCCGCACCCTCCGGAGCAGGGGCCTCCCGGAGCAGAGGGTCGTCTTCGAGCACATCCTCCGGAACGCCGGTGGCCCGGCCCTGGCCGTGCTCGCCGTCCAATTCGTCGGCATGTTCGGCGCCGCGGTGATCGTGGAACAGATCTTCGCAATCCCGGGCCTCGGGCAGATCTCAGTCGCCGCGACCCAGCAGGGCGACATCCCCATGGTCATGGGCCTGGTGGTCGTCACGGCCATCATCGTCGTCCTGGTCAACCTGGCCATCGATCTCTTCCAGGGCTGGCTCAACCCGAAGGTGCGTCTGTCGTGAATACTGCAACGATCCCCGAAGCGGAAATCTCCACCGCCCCCGCCGAGGCCGGTGCACAGCTCTCCCTGTTCCGCAGGCTCCTCCGCAACCCGGTCGCGGTGGTCTCCATGGCGTGGCTGGCGCTGCTGATCCTGACCTCGATCTTCTCCCCGCTCCTCGCGCCCCACGACCCCAACCTGGCCTCCTTGCAGGACGTCCTGGCGAATCCGTCCGCCGCCCACCCGCTGGGCGCCGACAGTGCCGGGCGAGACGTCCTGTCGCGCCTGCTCTTCGCCGGACGGTACTCCATCGCGGGAGCCCTGCTCACGGTCGTCGTCTCGCTCGTGATCGGCGTTGTCTCCGGATTGGTCGCCGGCTACTTCGGGGGCTGGTTCGACACCATCGCCTCGTGGACGTCGGGGTTACTCATGGCGCTGCCCGGGATCGTCGCGCTGCTCGCCGCGAGAGCCGTCATCGGCCCGTCAATGTGGTGGGCCATGGCCATCTTCGGCGTGCTCATCTCGCCAGCGTTCTTCCGGCTCGTCTATGCCTCGGTCGCGGCCGTCCGCGACGAGCTGTATGTCGACGCGGCACGGGTCGCGGGCCTGAGCGACACCCGCATCATCGCCCGCCACATCCTCACCGTGGTGCGCGCACCCGTCATCATCCAGGCGGCCATGGTCGCAGGCATCGCGATCGCGATCCAGGCCGGCTTGGAATTCCTCGGCCTGGGGGACACCACGAAGCCCACCTGGGGCGAAATGCTCAACGACGGGTTCGCCAACATCTACTCCAGCCCGATGCTCATGCTCTGGCCGAGCCTGGTCATCGGTGTCACCTCGATCGCGCTGACCCTCCTGGGCAACGCGATGCGCGACGTGCTCGAGCGCAGCGGGTCGGCTTCCCGTTCGAACTCGAAGACGCCGATGCCGACGGTGTCGGCGGAACCGGTCGTCACCCACGGCGACGCCGACCGGTCGGCAGAGGAGCTTCTGTCCGTCGAGCATCTCACCGTGCTGTACGACCCGCCGGGAGGACGTCAGGTGATCGTGGTCAAGGACGTCGCCCTGAACGTGCGCCGGGGAGAGGTCCACGGCCTGATCGGCGAGTCCGGATCGGGCAAGACCCAGACCGCCTGGGCGATCATGCGCCTTCTGCCCGAGGGGGCGCGCACGACAGGCACGATCACCTTCGAGGGCCAGGACCTGTCGACGGTGTCGCCCCGGCAGATGCAGCGGGTGCGTGGACGCAAGATCGCCTACGTGCCTCAGGAGCCGATGAGCAACCTCGACGCGTCGTTCACGATCGGCCACCAGTTGGTCGAGCCGATGAGACTCTGCCTGGGTATCAGTCGCCAGGAGGCCAGGCGTCGGGCCCTGGACCTGCTCGCGAGGGTCGGGATCCCGAACCCGGAACTGACCTTCAGGGCCTACCCGCACGAGGTGTCCGGAGGGATGGCCCAGCGGGTCCTGATCGCCGGCGCCATCTCCTGCGACCCCGATCTGCTCATCGCCGACGAACCCACCACGGCACTGGACGTCACCGTCCAAGCCGAAGTCCTCGAACTGCTCCGCGACCTCCAGAAGGAGCTGAACATGGGCATGATCCTGGTCACACACAACTTCGGGGTCGTCGCGGACCTGTGCGACACGGTCTCGGTCATGCGGCTCGGCCGCATCGTCGAGACGGGTCCGGTGATGGACATCTTCGCGAACCCCACCCACGAATACACCAGGTCGCTGTTCGACGCGATCCTCGACGAGGAAACCAGCCGAGGGCCGCTTGAGAACGACACGACCGACGAGGGAGTCCCCGCATGACCACACTGCTGAACTGCCGGGACGTGGTCGTCGAGTACCCCGGCAAGGGCTTCCGCAAGCCGCCATTCAGGGCCCTCAAGGGCGTCTCACTCGACATCCGCCCTGGCGAGACGGTCGGGCTGGTCGGCGAGTCGGGATCCGGCAAGACCACCCTCGGCCGCGCCGTCCTCGGCCTGGCCCCGGTCACCGGCGGAAGTATCGAGTTCGAGGGACGCGACATCGCCCACCTCGCCCGCCGGGCCCGCCGGGCCCTCGCCTCGAAGATCCAGGTGGTCTTCCAGGACCCCTACACGTCGCTGAACCCCTCGCTCACCATCGAGCGGATCCTCACCGAGCCCCTGACCGTGCGCAACGTCGGCTCCGCCGAGGCCCGCAAGCGCGTCAAGGACCTCCTCGACCAGGTTCGGCTGCCCACCGACGCCGGAACCCGACTCCCCCGGGAGTTCTCCGGCGGCCAGCGCCAGCGGATCGCGATCGCTCGCGCCCTCGCCCTCGACCCGGTCCTGATCGTGTGCGACGAACCCGTGTCGGCCCTGGACCTGTCCACCCAGGCGCGCGTCCTCGACCTGTTCCGTGAGATCCAGGACCGCACCGGCGTCGCGTACCTGTTCATCTCGCACGACCTCACCGTGGTGCGGCACCTGAGCCACCGGGTGGCGGTCATGTACCAGGGAGAGATCGTCGAATGGGGCGATGGGGACCAGGTCACCGCCCATCCACAGCACCCCTACACCAAGCGACTATTCCTCGCGGCACCCGTCCCCGACCCGGTTCGACAGGCCGAGCGCCGGGCCGCCCGGAAGGCGTTCGCGAAATCCGACGCGGGCGCCGCCGTCGCCGGCTGACACGACCCCGCAAGCCCTCGCCCCCACTGACTTGGAGACATCATGACCTGGTCCACTCCGCTCGGCCCCCGCTTTCGGGTGATCAGCGACAACGATTACGCCGGCGATCCCGACGGGTTGGTCCAACTGGCCCATCATGTCCTCTGCACGTCGGTGGAGGTCGTCGGCGTCATCGCGTCGCATTTCAGGCCGGTGTCCCCCACGATGCCGGCCGACCAGTCCGCCGCGGACGGCGCCCTCGAGGCGCGCCGAGTCCTCGAGCTGGCCGGACGCGGGGATGTCAGCGTCTGGGCCGGCAGCCCCGGAGGCCTTCGGGACCGGCGCACTCCCCTCGACACCGACGCCGCCCGGGCCATCATCGAGGCGGCCATGTCGGACGACTCCCGTCCGCTGTTCGTCTGCATGGGCGCGGGCATGACCACACTCGCCAGTGCCTGGCTGCTCGAGCCGCGGATCGCCGACCGGGTGACCGCCGTATGGATCGGGGGCGCGGAGTACCCCGACATCGCGCCGGCACCGGACGGTGGGCCGGCAGCGGAGTACAACACGAGCATCGACCCGATCGCCGCGCAGGTGGTCTTCAACGACTCGCTCATCCCGGTCTGGCAGGTGCCCCGCGACGCGTACCGGCAGGTCATCGCCAGCATGGACGAACTGGAACTCACCCTTCGTCCGGCCGGAGACCTGGGGCGCTACCTCTACGAGCGACTCGCGGAGGTGGGTTCCCGGATCGCATCGCTCGGGTGGAATCTCGGGGAGATCTACGTTCTGGGAGATTCCCCCCTCGTCTCGCTCACCGCGCTGCAGACCGGCTTCGAGCCCGGCCCCGCATCGTGCCTGTCGCAGGAACACGTGGCGCCGCGGATCGCCGACGACGGGAGCTACCAGGGTGACGACGAGCGCGGCCGGACGGTGCGGGTGTTCACCCACATCGACTCGGGCCTGATCGTCCGCGACCTGGTCGCCAAGCTGACTCTTCGGGCGCGCCGCGCGATGTCGGCCGACTGCGGAGGGCACTGAGCATGCGCAATCCCCTGATCCCCGGGTTCCATCCTGACCCCAGCATCGTCCGGGTCGGCGACGACTACTATCTCGCGACGTCGAGCTTCGAGTACCTGCCCGGCATCCCGATCTTCCACAGCACCGAACTCGAGACCTTCGACCTGCTCACGCACGTCGCCGTCCGCGACGGCCAGCTGAACCTGACGGAGGTCACCACCGGGGGCGGGGCGTGGGCTCCCACCATCCGCCATCACGAGGGCCGGTTCTGGCTCGTCGTGTCGGACATGCTCGGGGGACGTGGCACCATCCTGTTCACCGCCGAACGCCCCGAGGGGCCGTGGAGCGACGGGACCGTCCTCGACGTGCTGGGCATCGATCCCGACATCGCGTGGGACGACGAGGGAACCTGCTACGTCACGATGTCGGGGTTCCTCCTCGACGAGGAGCACAACCTCACCCACCTCGGCATCACCCAGGTGAGCCTCGACCCCGACACCGGCTCCCCGACCAGCGACGTGCGACGCCTCTGGTCGGGGACGGGTGGAATGTTCCCCGAGGCACCCCACCTCTACCACGTGGGCGATTGGTGGTACCTCATGATCGCCGAAGGCGGCACCGAGCGGGGACACTCGATCTCGATCGCCCGCGCGCGCTCCCCTCGAGGCCCGTTCGAGCCCGGTCCGAACAATCCCCTGGTGACGGCTCGCGGCACCGACAGGCCGGTGCAGAACACCGGCCACGGCGACCTCGTCCAAGGACCCGACGGCGCGTGGACGGTCGTCCTGCTCGGCACCCGGCCCCGGTCGATGACCCGGGCGTTCGCCCCGATGGGGCGCGAGACGTTCTGCTCGCCCGTAACCTGGGGGGCCGACGGCTGGCCCAGCATCGAGCCCGTGCGGCTTGACGCACGGCACCCCGCGATCGAGCGGCACATGGGCTTCCCCGACGACCGCCCCGCCTCTCTCGACGGGTTCGACGGTGAGATCGTGGCCGTTCGACAATTCCCCGCCCAGGTCGCCGACCTCGAGGCCCGCCCCGGATGGGCGCGGCTCACTGGCCACGGCGCCGGCATGGATGCCCCGCGTCCGGACTTCATCGGCGTCCGGCAGTGCACCGAGGCTTGCGCCCTCGAGGTGCGGCTGGACCCCCGGCACGGCGTGGGTGGGCTGTCCATGCGCTACGACGAGACGTTTCACTACGACGTCGAGGTCGGCGGATCGGTCGTCACGGCCACGATGCACATCGCCTCGATCCGGCAGTCGTGGACTCACCGGCGCAAGGACACCGGCGACGTGCGGCTCAGGATCGTCGCGGATCCGCCGGCGACGAGTTCCTTCGGCGCCACGTGCGACCGACTTCTGGCCCAGATGTTCGACGACGGCGCGTGGGTGACCCTCGCCTCCTTCGATGGCCGCTACCTGAGCTCAGACGTGTGCGAGTCGTTCACGGGGCGCGTCATCGGCCCGTACGCCCGGTCGGGCCACATCGACGTCGCCACGATCGACTACACCGGACAGGACATTCAGCGATGACCCCTCCTCACGGCGTCCCGACGCCCACCTCCTGGTCCAATCCGGGGGGAGCCCGGCTTCGGGTGGTCAGCGACAACGACTACTCCGGTGATCCGGACGGACTCGTGCAGCTCGCGCACCACGCGCTGTCGCCGTCGGTCGACCTGGTCGGCGTCGTCGGCTCCCACCTGCGCCCGTTCGACCCGTTCGACCCGTCCGGGCACTCTGCCGCGAACGCGGCCGCGCGGGCGCGCGAAGTGCTGGCGCTCGCCGGACGCCGCGACGTGCCGGTGCTGGCGGGGGCCGAGACGGCACTCCCCGACCGTACGACGCCGCACGACTCCGCGGGAGCCCGTGCCATCATCGCCGCTGCCCACGACGACGACCCGCGTCCCTTGTACGTGTGCTGCGGCGCCGGCCTGACCGAGCTCGCCTCGGCCTGGTTGCTCGACCCGACGATCAGCTCGCGGCTGACGTGCGTGTGGATCGGCGGCGCGGAGTACCCGGGGCTCGAGGCGCCGCCGGGCGCGCCGGCGGCCGAGTACAACACGGCGATCGACCCGGCCGCGGCCCAGGTGGTGCTGAACGACTCCGACATCCCCGTGTGGCAGGTGCCGAGGGACGCCTACCGGCAGGCGCTCGCGTCGATGACCGAGCTGTCGGCCGCCCTCACCGGGCCCCTCGGGAGACACCTCGTCGAGGCCCTCGACACCGTGGCGCGATTCACCGCCGCGGCATCTTACAACATCGGTGAGACCTACGTGCTGGGCGACTCGCCCCTGGTGCTGCTGACCGCGCTGCAGTCGAGCTTCGAGGCGTGGCCCTCCTCGTCCCGATCGCGCCTCCTTCCGGCTCCGGTGCTCGCCGACGACGGCTCGTACACCGGCGCCGAGAGGCCGGATCGGTTGATCCGCGTCTGGCAGAGACTCGACACGGGCCTGATGATGCGCGACCTCTACGCCAAGCTGACTGACATCTAGGAGGATCGGGAGTTACGCGGACACGATTCGACGACGGCTGGCCCTACCGGACGGCCCTCGGGGCCTTCGCGGTGCTGGACCCGTCGAGGCCGCGTCCGATACCCGTCGTGCTGCCACACGATGCGCTCCGCAAGGCTGACTGACTCCCCGGGGCACGGGCGCTGGCGCGTACTACCACACCGGCGCGTTCACCTATCTCCAGACGTTCGACATCCCCACCGAATGGACCGGCCACCGCGTCGTGCTGGAGTTCGAGGCGGCCATGCGGCACGCCCAGGTGTTCGTCAATGACGCGCTCGCCGGCAACCGCGCCGACGGCTACGCCCGGTTCCTCGTCGACGTCACCGCGTTCCTCTGGTTCGGCGCCACGAACCGTGTGCGGGTGGAGGTGCGCACCGGGCGCGACTCCCGCTGGTACTCGGGGGCGCGACTGCACCGCTCGGTGTGGTTGCACATGCTGGAACCGCTGCACGTGGTGCCCGACGGGGTGAGGGTGACGACCGTCCGGGTCGAGGACGACCGCGCTGTCGTCGAGGTCGCCTCGATCCTGCGCAACGACGGGCCGGTGACGGCCACGACCACCGGCGCCATCGACGCCGGTGGCGTCCGGGTCAAGATCGAGCGCACCCCGGTGACGCTGCCCCCGGCAGCACCCACCTCGTGCGGCACCGCCTCTACGTGCCGTCGACCCGCCTGTGGTCTCCCGACCACCCGCACTTCTACACGGCCGAGGTCCGGATGGGGCAGCACGACCCGGTGCGCGTGCGTTTCGGCATCCGCACCGTCGCCGCCGACCCCCCAAGGGCCTACGGATCAACGGCGACAGCGTGCTCCTCCGCGGCGTCTGCAGCCACCACGACAACGGGCCCCTGGGCGCCGCGGCCGTCGCCCGAGCGGAGGAGCGGCGCATCGAACTCCTCCGCACTGCCGGGTTCAACGCGATCCGCACGGCCCACCATCCGCATCCCCGGCCATGCTGGACGCCTGCGACCGGCGGGGGGATGCTCGTGATGGACGAGGCGTTCGACGTGTGGAAACGCTTCAAGAGCCCGTACGACTACGCCATGGACTTTCCGCAGTGGTGGCGGGCCGAGTTCGACGCGCTGGTGGCCAAGGACTACAACCATCCAAACGTCATCATGTACTCCCTCGGCAACCAGATCGCCGAGGTCGGCGATCCGTTCGGGGCCGTCCTCGCGCGTGAGATGGCCGAACACGTGCGGGCACAGGACCCGACGCAACTCGTCACCAACGGAGTGAACGCCGCCCTCGCGGTACTCGACGAATTGCCTGGTGCGCCCGCCACGGGCGGGGGCGGACTCAACGAGATGCTGTCCGACGACATGGGCGACTCGATGAACCGCCTCGGCAGCAGCGAGTCGGCAACCGTGCGGATCGCCGAGTCGAGTTCCGTGCTCGACGTGCTGGGGCTCAACTACGCCGAGGGCCGCTCCGGCCCGGACGCCCAAACGGTCCTCGCACCGCGTGCTCGTCGGGTCGGAGACCTTCGGCCCTCAGATCGGTCGGCTGTGGCCGATGGTTCGGGAGCATCCGCACGTCATCGGCGACTTCGCCTGGACCGGCTGGGACTACCTTGAGACGGGGCATCGGGGCGGTCGCCTACGCGGAGGACTCCGAGGCCGTGCCCGCGCTCGCGCGGGAGTTCCCGTTTCTAACGGCCTTCTGCGGCGTCATCGACATCACCGGGCACCGGCGTCCGATCTCGTACCACCGCGAGATCGTGTTCGGCCTCCGCTCGGATCCCCTCATCGCGATGCGCAGGCCGGAGCACCACGGGCACAGGATTGCGAAGCAGTCACCCTAGGCGTGGAGCGAGTCCGTCGCGTCGTGGACGTGGCCGGGGTTCGAGGACCGGCTCGTCACCGTGGAGGTGTATGCGGAGGCCGACGAGGTCGCCCTCGTGCTCAACGGGCGCGAGGTGGCGCGTGGACCCGTGGGCGAGACCCTGCCGAACCTGGTGGTGTTCGACATCACCCATCAACCGGGGACCCTCACGGCGACCGCGTACCGCGAGGGTGCCGAGGCCGGTCGATGGTCGCTCGAGTCGCCGTCCGGCGAGGTCCGGCTCGGGATCGAGGTCGACCGGGCGACCATCACGGCCGACCCCGCCGACCTCGCCTACGTGACACTGCGGCTGACCGACCCGCACGGCGTTCTCACCGGGCCGAATCGTGCCGCGACCGTCTCGGTGGCCGGGCCGGGAGAACTCGCCGGGATGTGCAGCGGCGATCCCCGCACCCGGCGGCGTTTCGACGCCGACAGCTGGGAGACCTGGGACGGGAGGGCCCTCGCCGTCGTCCGTCCCACCGGGGCGGGAACCATCGAACTCGTCGGGACCGCCGAGGGTGCGCGCCGGCCCGGGCGACCATCACGGCGGGGTCGGCGTCCGACGGGACCATCTGACGGGTGGGGTCGCGGTGAGCCCCGCGATCACCCGCAACCAGACGTGAGAGGAGCGGAGCGATGTACAACGACAGCGTCGTGACGACGCGATGGGGACGGGTACGCGGCCGGACCACAGCCGGAGGGGTGCGCGTCTTCAGGGGGATTCGCCACGGACGCGACACGGCGCTCGACCGCTTCCTGCCACCCTGCGCGCCGGCACCCTGGTCGGACGTGGCCAACGCCTTCGAATTCGGCCCGACGGCCCCCCAGCACGACCCGGAATCGGCCACGCATCGCGCCGACAACCCGCTCCCACGGAAGATCGGGCTGACCGACAACCTGCCCGAGTCGGAGGATTGCCTGTTCCTGAACGTGTGGGCGCCTCCTGCCCGAGACGAGCCCCCCGCCCCCGTAATGGTGTGGGTGCACAGCGACGCGTTCGCCGTGAACTCGGGATCCTCGCCGTCGATCGACGGGACTCATCTCGCCGAATCTGGGGGCGTGGTGGTCGTGAGCTTCAACCACCGGCTGAATGTGCTCGGGTACTGTCACCTGACCGACGACGAACACTCACCGTTCGTAGCGGCCGGCAACGTGGGCATGCTGGACATCGTGGCGGCCCTGGAGTGGGTGCGCGACAACGTCACGGTCTTCGGCCAGTCCGGCGGCGCGATGAAGATCGCCACCCTGCTGGGAATGCCGGCCGCGGGAGGCCTGTTCCACAAGGCCATCATGCAAAGCGGCGACATCACCCGGGCACGCTCGGCCTCGGAGGCCATGGAGGCCACCGAGGACCTCTGTCACGAACTGGGCCTCGACGCGGTGGATCCCTCGGCCCTGCAGGCCGCGGACCTGCGTTCGCTCATGCGGGCCTACCACTGAGTGGCCTCCCGCCGCGGGATGGTGGCGTTCGGTGCGGTCGCCGACGGCACAGTGCTGCCGGGCGATCCACTCGGGCCGGCAGGCCGGCGTGCCCGCGATCGTGGGAGACCTGGATACCGAGGTAACCCTCTTCCTGAGCCCTCATCTGCCGGAACTGGCCACGATCGACGAGGCCTCGGTCGTCCGGATCCTGTCGGTCAGGCTCGGCGGCGAGGAGGCGGCGCGCGGGGTCCTGTCGACCTACCGCGGGGCCCGTCCCGAGGCGACGCCCTACGAGTTGCTGGCACGGATTATGTCCGCGGCGGCCTTCGGGGTCGAGACCCAGCGCGCGGCCCGGACTCTCGGGCACAGCGGGGGTGGGCGCGCGTGGACGGACCGGATCACGTGGCGCACCCCCGTCGACGGCGGCGACCTCATGTCGCCGCACGAACTGGATGTCGCCCTCACCTTCGGCAACGTGGATGTCGTGGTAGGAGTGAACGGGGGCGGGTCGGGCGCGCGGGAACTGGCCCGGACGATCAAATCGCTCTGGGTCTCATTCGCCCGTACAGGCGACCTGTCGGCCGAATCCGGGATCGCGTGGCCCGAGTGCGACGCCGGCGGACAGCCGGTGCTCGTCCTGGACCCTGCCCCCCGCGTCCGCGACGACCTGGACGTCGCGGAACTGGACACCCTCGCGAAGTTCCTGCAACCGGGGGTCGGCTTGTTGTCGCTGGCCGGGGAGTAAGGCAGGCTGTGGGGGTCGGAGGCGACCCCTCGCGGTGCCCCTTGTCCCGATCCGGGTCGCCACCCTTCAGCGGCGTGTCGGGGCGACCCGACGCCGGTGGAGGCACGAAAGAACCCCCGGGGAATCGCCGTCGTTCGACGACCGGCGGCCAGGACTAGCCGCCTCCCCGGGGGTCCGGTGATCTGGGTGGATTCGCTGAGTTCACCTCGGCGAAGCCGGGGCTGCCTCAGCGGCAGACCACCTCACTCGTTGTCCTACAACTGTCACTCATTGAATGGACCACCTCCTTTCCGTGTAGGGCCACCGTAGGTCGGGTGCGCCCGTTGCACCAGTGGTTTTTCCCACGATCTCAGGATGGGAGCCGCGTCCCCGTGAGAGGGTCGGCCGCCCCAACAGGGAGACTGCGCCCACCGCGGGCCACACCGCCCTTGAGCACACGGATCCTCGCAGCCCGACGCACGGTTCCCCTTCCATCCGGCGGTCCCGGGGGCAGGATGGATACATGACAGTGCAGCGCGGCACGACCCTCACCTTCCTCGGGGCGGCGGGAGCCGTCACCGGGTCCAAGTACCTTCTGTCCATCGGGCAGGACGAGCGACGCATCATGGTCGACGCCGGCATGTTCCAGGGCGAGAAGAAGCTGCGCGAGCTGAACTGGGCCGACTTCCCGGTTCCGGCCGACACGATCACCGACATCGTGCTCACCCACGCCCACATGGACCACTCGGGATACCTACCCGCCCTGGTCAAGCAGGGTTTCCGGGGACACATCTGGTGCACGCCCGACACCGCAAAGCTGGCCGCGATCGTCATCCGGGACGCCGCGAACCTGCAGGAGCGCGACGCCGAGCACGCCGAACTGCACGGCTACTCCAAGCACCACCCCCCGCTGCCGCTCTACGGCACCCGCGACGCCGAGAACACCATTCCCCTGTTCCGCACCGTCGGGTTCGACGAGCCGTTCGGGCTCGGCGACGGCATCGTCGTCCGGCTGGTCCGGGCCGGCCACATTCTCGGCTCCGCCAGCGTCCATCTGACAACGCCCGACGGCACGATCCTGTTCTCGGGAGACCTCGGACGCCCCGACCATCCGGTACTCAAGCCACGGGCGATCCCCCCGGGCGCCGACTACGTGCTGGTTGAATCCACCTACGGCGACCGCGACCACCCCGACCCCTACAACCTGCCCCACGAGGAACTCGCCGACGCCATCCGGCGCACCGCGAAGCGCGGGGGCTCCGTGCTCATCCCGGCGTTCGCCGTCGACCGCACCGAGATCGTGCTCAAGACCCTGGCCGAGATGCAGCGCGAGGAGCGGATCCCCGAACTCCCGATCTACGTGAACTCCCCCATGGCCCTGGCGGCCCTGCGGGTCTACCGGGAGGCGGCCCACGACGGCGAGTTGCGTCCCGACGTCGACGTCTCGTCGTTCACCGACCTCGCCAACCTGCACGAGGTGACCACCGTCGACGAGTCGATCAAGCTGAACAGCCCGACGATGCCGTCGATCATCATCAGCGCGTCGGGCATGGCGACCGGCGGGCGGGTGCTCCACCACCTCGAGCACATGCTTCCCGACCACCGGAACACGGTCGTGCTCACCGGGTTCCAGGCCGCCGGAACCCGGGGCCGGGCGCTGCTCGAGGGTGCCCGCCAGGTGAAGATGTTCGGCAACTACGTGCCGGTGCGGGCCGAGGTGCTGCAGGACGAGGCGTTCAGTGTGCATGCGAGCGGACCCGAGCTCGTCGATTGGGTGGCCGCCCTCGATCCGCGCCCGCACCAGGTGTTCTGCGTGCACGGCGAGGCCGATTCGGCCGCGGCCCTGGCCCAACGGCTCACCCACCAGCTCGGCGTGCACGCCACTGTGCCACGCATGGGCGAGACCGTGCGGATCACGGCCGAGTACGCCGGACGCAACGCCCGGACCGCGGCCACTGCCCCGGCACACCCCCGTCCCGTCCCGGCGACCCAGGCGCGGCCCGCCATCCCCGCGGCGGCCGCCCCGCTGGCGGTCACGCTGGCCGGAACACCCGTCAGCGGCGCACAGATCACCACCGACCTGCACTGGAACCGCGAGTCGGGAGACGCCGACACGATCGTCCTGGAAGGCACGATCACCATCCACCTCGACCGGCCCGCGGAGCCCGCGTGAGCGAACCGACGTCATCCGCCCACGGGATGGCGCCGATGACCGGGGTCGGAGAGGCGATCACCCGGGCCCACCACGAGGAGTGGACCCGGGTGGTTGCCGGGTTGGCCAGGCGTTTCCGAGACCTCGACGTGGCCGAGGACGCCGCGGCGGAGGCCTTCGCGACGGCCGTCGAGCGCTGGGCGACCGACGGCGTCCCGGCCAACCCGGGAGGGTGGCTGACGCTCACCGCCACGCGCCGGGCCATCGACCGGATCCGGCGCGAGGGCAGACGCGACGAGTTGCAGCGAGAGGCGCAGCTGCGGTTCGCCCAGGACGACCGGGAGCCTCCTGGTGCGATCGACGACGACGCACTGCGGCTGATCTTCACGTGCTGTCACCCGGCGCTGTCAATGGAGGCCCGCGTCGCGCTCACGCTGCGCATGGTCGGCGGACTCACCGTGCCGGAGATCGCCCGAGCGTTCCTCGTCCAGGAGACCACCATGGGCCGGCGGATCACCCGCGCCAAGGGCAAGATCCGGGCGGCCCACATCCCCTATCGCGTGCCCTCGGTCGCCGATCTGCCGGCACGGTTGTTCGGGGTGCTCTCCGTCCTGTTCCTCGTCTTCAACGAGGGCTACCTCGCGAGCGGTCCGGGCACCGATCCGCTGCGCGCCGACCTGACAGCCGAGGCGATCCGGCTCACCCGCCTTCTGCGCGCCCTCATGCCGGACGACGGCGAGGTGGCGGGCCTGCTCGCACTGATGCTGCTCACGGACGCCCGCCGGGCCGCACGCGTGTCGGCGACCGGCGAGTTGGTGACCCTGCCCGATCAGGATCGCGGCCTCTGGGACGCGTCGATGATCGCCGAGGGGCATCGGCTGGTGCGCGAGCGGCTCGCGTCCGGGACCGCCCCGGGCCGCTATCAGATCCTGGCGGCGATCAACGCCGTGCACACCTCGGCCCGCGAGGCCCGGAACACCGACTGGCGCCAGGTCGTGGCGCTCTACGACCAGCTCGTCCGCCTCGACCGGTCGCCGGTCGTCGCACTCAACAGGGCCGTCGCCGAGGCAGAGGTCGACGGCCCCGAGGCGGCGCTCGCGTCCGTCGACGGCCTCGACGACGCGCTGGCCGGTTACCACCTCTATCACGCGCGGTCCGCGCCGACCTGCTGGGTCGGCTCGGGCGCACCCGGGAGGCCCGGATGGCCTACGACCGGGCCCTCGCGCTGGTGGGCAACAATGCCGAGGCGACGCTGCTGACCGCACGGCGGGACGCGTTGTCCGGTGGGCTGATTCCCGCCGCTTCCCGCGTGGCGCGCTGGGACTAGTCTGCGGAAATGAGCGACGAACACCGGTCGGGCATGGGCGCGGTCCCCCACGACGGTGGCACCGGCTTCCGCGTCTGGGCTCCGCACGCCGACTCGGTCGGCGTCGAGGGCTCGTTCAACGGTTGGGACGCCGCCTCGAACCCGATGGAGGCCGAGGACGACGCTTACTGGTACGCCGACATCGCGGGTGCCGAGCATGGCGACGAATATCGGTTCGTCATCCGCAACGGCGAGCAGGAACTCCACCGCATCGACCCCTATGCGCGGCAGGTGACGAACTCGGTCGGCAACGCGGTGATCCACGATCACCGGCTGTTCGACTGGAGGGGCGACGACTTCCGGTTACCCGGCTTCCACCAACTGGTGCTCTACGAGGCCCACGTGGGCACGCTCTTCGACAGCACCGGCGACGAGCCCGGCACGTTCGCGCTCGCGGCGGCGAAGCTCGACCACCTCGCCCATCTCGGCATCACCGCGATCCAGCTCATGCCGGTGGCCGAGTTCGCCGGCAGCCACTCGTGGGGCTACAACCCGGCGCACATCTTCGCGGTCGAGAGCACGTACGGTGGCCCCGACGCACTCAAGTCGTTCGTGCTCGAAGCCCACCAGCGGGGCATCGGGGTGCTCATCGACGTGGTCTACAACCACTTCGGCCCGAGCGACCTGAGCCTGTGGCAGTTCGACGGGTGGAACGAGTTCGACCGCGGCGGCATCTACTTCTTCAACGACGAGCGGGCCACCACACCATGGGGCGACACGCGACCCGACTACGGACGCGGCGAGGTGCGCCGGTTCCTGCGCGACAACGCCCTCATGTGGCTGCGCGACTACCACGCCGACGGACTGCGCTTCGACATGACGCCATACATCCGCACCGTCGACGGGGCCGGTACCGAACTGCCCGAAGGGTGGAGCCTGCTGCGCTGGATCAACAAGTCGGTGCACGAGCAGTTCCCCGGCCACATCACGATCGCCGAGGACATGCAGGGCAACCCGGGCATCACCACGTTCGACGACTTCGGGGCCGGGTTCGACTCGCAGTGGGACGGCCGGTTCGTGCACCCGGTGCGCGAGGCCATCGAGGCCTACCGCGACGAGGACCGCTCGATGGAGGAGGTGGCCGACGCCGTGTCGGTCATCTACAACGGCGACCCGTTCCACCGGGTGATCTACACCGAAAGCCACGACGAGGTGGCCAACGGCAAGTCCCGGGTCGTCAGCGAGATCAACCCGCACGACGAGCACAGCTGGTGGTCGCAGAAGCGCTCGACCCTGGGGGCCGCACTGGTGCTCACCTCCCCCGGCATCCCCATGCTGTTCCAGGGCCAGGAGTTCCTCGAGGGCGGATGGTTCCGCGACGACGTGCCGCTCGACTGGCATCTCGACCGCAGGTTCCACGGCATCGTCCACCTCTACCGCGATCTCGTGGAGCTGCGACTGGACGCCGACGGCACGTCCGCCGGGCTCCAGGGGGCCGGACTGCAGATCCTCCACCGCAACGACGAGGCGAAGGTGATGGCCTTCCACCGGTGGGGCGACGGTGGCCCGGGAGACGATGTCGTGGTCGTGGTCAACCTCTCCGACACGGCGTTCCCCGAGTACCGGGTCGGACTGCCCTCCCCCGGGCTCTGGCGACTGCGGTTCAACAGTGACGCCGCGGTCTACAGCGACGACTTCGGTGACTTCGACAGCTTCGACGTGGAGGCGTTCCCCGAGGGCTATGACGGCTGTCCGGCCTCAGGTACGTTCGGGATCGCCCCGTACACCGCTCTCATCTACAGCCGGGAGAACTGACCGCATCGCTGACGGCAGAACCCACCCATTTGTTCAAGGTGCAACCATCTGGTAGTCTCTTGATTGAAAGTTCAACCTCAACTCACCAGGAGCATTCATGACCTCGACCGCGCAGTCCACCTCACTGTCCAGCCTTTCGGGCACCTACGCCATCGACCCGTCGCACTCGAGCATCGGCTTCGTCGCCCGCCACGCGGTCGTCACCAAGGTGCGCGGCAACTTCAACGAGGTCGAGGGCACGGCCCAGATCAACGGCGCCGACCTCGCATCGTCGAGCGTCCAGGTGACCCTCAAGACCGCCACGGTCGACACCCGCAGCGAGCAGCGCGACGGACACCTGCGCAGCGCCGACTTCTTCGACGCCGAGACCTACCCGGTGATCACCTTCACCTCCACCAAGGTCGCCCCTGTGTCCGACGACGAGGTCGAGATCACCGGTGACCTCACGATCAAGGACGTCACCCGCGAGATCGCCTTCACCCTCACCTACACCGGCAGCGCCGTCGACCCGTTCGGCAACACCCGTGTCGGCTTCGAGGGTTCGGTGGTCGTCAACCGCAAGGACTTCGGTCTCACCTGGAACGCCGCCCTCGAGACCGGTGGCGTGCTCGTGAGCGAGAAGGTCACCCTCGAGTTCGACATCTCGGCCATCAAGCAGGCCTGAACGATCGGCGCGTAGCCCCCGCACCCGCGTCACCCGGTCCAGGCTCCCTGGGACCATCGGTGACGCGGGTGCTCGCGCACCCCTGGCCGCGCTATGGGCGGGGCACCCCATTCCGGCTCGGAGCCGGACAGGCCGGGTCGTTCGCGGCACAATGACACCACCGGCGGCCACAACCAACCGCCGGTCCTGGAATCCCACGCGGCGAGGAGGCGTTGAGTAAACGTGTTGAATCCCAGCAGCCTGTACGAGTTCCTTGCTTCACCCGAGCCGGTGCGCCCAGGCGTGCTTCTGATCGGGGTCGAGGGCTTCATGGACGCCGGTCACACGGTCCGCCTCCTGACCGATCACCTGCTCGACACCTCCACACCCGAGCATCTCGTCTCGTTCGACGCCGATCAGGTCTACGACTACCGCGGCCGGCGTCCGTCGATCATCTTCGACACGAACAAGTTCGAGGATTTCCAGCGTCCGCGCCTCGACCTCTACCGCCTCGAAGACCGCGACGGACGCACCTACTACCTGCTCCGCGGCATCGAACCCGACTTCCAGTGGGAGCGCGTATCCGCGGCGGTCATCGAGTTGATCCGCACCCTGGGGGTCACCGAGACCATCTCGTGGCACGGGGTGCCGATGGCGGTGCCGCACACCCGCCCCATCGGGCACAGCCTCAACGCCACCGACGAGCAACTGATCGGCGGTGCGGTCAGCCCCTTCGGGCGGGTGCAGATCCCGTCGAGTTTCGCCCAGATGCTGCAACTGCGCCTCGGCGAGGCGGGCCACCGGGCGCTCGGCGTGGTCGTGCACGTGCCGCACTACCTGTCCGACAACGACTTCCCTGACGCCGCGCTCACCGCGCTCAACGCGATCCAGGACGCCGGAGACCTCAACCTGCCCAACGACGCCCTGGTGGCGGCGGTGAGCGATTCGCGCCTGGCGATCGCCGAGGCGATCCGGGAGAACCCGCAGATCACCGAGATCGTCGAGGCCGTCGAGAACCAGTACGACGAGTTCGTCCGCAACCGCCGGGCGCAGGGGATTCCCGGCCCGGAGCCGGTCGTGCCCACGGCCGAGGAGTTGGGCGCCGAGTTCGAGGAGTTCCTCAAGAACATCGAGGGGCCCGACGACGGTTCCGGCGGCCACGACAGCGGCGCGGGCGCCTGAGCCGATCGGCGTCCGGCCCGCTCAGGCGGTGATCTCGAAGCGCGCCGCCAGCAGCGCCGAACGCCTCGACTGCGGACCGACGAGCAGGTCGAAGGCCCCCGGCTCGACCCGGCGCACCGCGCCGGCGTCCACCAACGTGCACGACGATGCCGGCAGCTCAAGGTCGACGACCCGTGACTGGCCGGGTGCCAGATCGACGTGCCGGAACGCCTTGAGTTCGCGGTCGGCCCAGGTGACGCTCGTCACGACATCGCTCACGTAGACCTGCACGAGTTCGCGCACGGGACGCTGTCCGGTGTTGGCCACGCGCACCCGGGCACGCAGCACGCCGTCGGCCGACACCCGCGGTTGGGGGATCACGAGATCGGCGTACTCGACCGGCGAAAAGCCGCGCCCCTCCCCGAACACGAACGCCGGGTCCTGGGTGAGGTCGGCGTACCGGTCGCCGTGCTGGCCGCGGATCGTGTTGTAGTAGACGGGCTGCTGCCCCACATGTCTCGGAACCGAGATCGGCAGCCGTCCCGACGGTTCGATGAGCCCGAGGAGCAGTTCGGCCACCGCGGTACCGCCGCGCATGCCGGGGCTGAACGCCCAGACGAGGGCGTCAGCTGCCAGCGCCGAAACGGGCAGCACCTGCGGCTTGCCGCTGAGCACGACGACCACCATCGGCGTGCCGGTGGCCGCCACCGCGTCGAGCAGTTCGCGCTGGCCCCCCATCAGCTCGAGGGTGGCGGTGGAGGTCGCTTCGCCGGTGAGCGCGATCGTGTCGCCGACCACGACCACCGCGACATCGGCCCCGCGGGCGTTGCGGACGGCCTCGTCGAGGAGTTCCCGGCGCACCGGCGCGTCGTGGAACACCGGCGGCATCGGCTGGCCGTCGGGGAACGTCTCGCCCGTGGGCTGCAGCACCTCGATGTCGGCGCCCCGGCCGTAGGTGATCGTCCAGCCGTGTGGGGCCAGGGTCCGCAGGCCGTCAAGGATCGTCTCGGTGCACTCGCGGGGGTGTCCATCGGCCATCCACGGCACCTGTCCCGACGCCCCCGCCCAGTCGCCGAGCTGGTCGTCTACGTCGTCGGCGTTGCGTCCGAGGAGCGCGATCGTCTTCGGGGCGGACGCCGTCGCCCGCCCGTCGGCGTCCCGGCCGAGCGTGCCGGTGAGCGGAAGCACACCCGTGTTGCGCAGCAGCACGAGCGATGCGCGCGCCACCTCGAGGTTGAGCGCGCGATGGGACGCCGACCCGATGACCTCGGCCTGGCGGTCGGCGTCCGGGACGCGGGGATCCTCGAACAGGCCGAGCTCGAACTTGAGACGCAGGATGCGGCGCACCGCGGCGTCGATGTCGGCCTCGGCCAGGGCGCCGGTGGCGACGGCGTCGAGGGCCCCCTCGAGGAAGCGGGGCGTGGTCATCACGAGGTCGTTGCCGGCCTTCACCGCGCGGGCCGCCGCCTCGGTGTAGTCGGCGCAAACCTGCTGTTCCCAGACCATCCGCCCGACGTTGTCCCAGTCGGTGATCAGCGTGCCCGACCATCCCCACTCCTGCTTGAGCACGTCGTTGAGCAGCCACCGGTTGGCGGTGATCGGCACGCCGTCCATCGACTGGTAGCCGATCATGAACGTGCGGCAGCCCTCGCGGGCCACCCCCTCGAACGGCGGCAGGAACCAGCTGCGCAGCTTGCGCCGGGAGATGTCGGCCTCGGACGCGTCGCGTCCGCCCTGGGTCTCGGAGTAGCCGGCGAAGTGCTTGGCGCACGCGAGGATCGCGGTGGGGTCGTCGAGGCCCCGGCCCTGGTAACCGCGGACCATCGCCGAGGCGAGCTCGCCGATCAGCACGGGGTCCTCGCCGAAGGTCTCGTCGACCCGACCCCAGCGCAGTTCCCGGCCGATGCACAGCACCGGGGAGAAGGTCCAGTGGATGCCGGTGGCCGCGACCTCGACCGCGGTGGCGCGGGCGGCCCGTTCGACCAGCTCGGCGTCCCAGGAGCAGGCCATGCCCAGTTGGCTGGGGAAGATCGTCGCACCGGGCCAGAACGAGTGGCCGTGGATCGCGTCGTCACCGGTGAGCAGCGGGATCTGCAGCCGGGTGCGGCGCACCAGGTCGACGGCACGCAGCATCGTGTCGGGCGAGGCGTGCAGGATCGATCCGGCCAGCTTGCCCACCACGATGTCGTCGATGTCGCCACGGGCATCCAGCTGCAGCATCTGCCCGACCTTCTCGGGCAGGCGCATCCGGGCGAGCAGGTCCTCGACGCGTGCATCGATCGTCGCCGCGGGATCGAGATAGGTGGAACGCGACATCGTTGTCTCCTTCGTCAGCCCATTCCTACCAGGTGGTAGCCCGCCGCGCAGCCGTCCCGCCCCCCTTCCGGGCGATGGAACTCCCCCGCGCTGGAACCGCACGCCTAGGGTGAGGAACGAGCCATCCGAAGGAGGATCCATGGCCGGTACCACCGCCCGACTCGCCCGGATCACGGCCGTGGCCGCACGCCACGCCGGTCCGGCGATGCGCAGTCTCCGGGCGGACGACCCGTTCGGGTCGGCGTCCGCCGCGGACGCCGACGGCGACTCCGGGACGCGCGAGGCGACCCGCAGCGATCCCGAGCGGTTGGCGTCCGACCTCGAGAGCCTGGGCGCGACGTTCGTCAAGCTCGGCCAGCTGCTGTCGACCCGCCACGACCTGTTGCCCGACGACTACACGCAGGCCCTGGCCCGCCTCCAGGACGGGGTCGAGCCGTTCCCCGCCGAGCAGGTCCACGAGATCATCCAGCACGAACTCGGCGCGCGGGTGAGCGACCTGTTCGTCCGCTTCGACGACATCCCGCTCGCCTCGGCGTCGATCGGACAGGTGCACCGGGCGACCACCCGCTCGGGGCGCGAGGTGGTGGTGAAGGTGCAGCGGCCCGGCGTCATCGAGCAGGTGGCCGAGGACATGCAGGCCCTGGAGCGGGTCGCCGGGCTCGTCGACGCCACGAGCGCCGGTCAGCGGGTGGGCACCCAGGCCCTGCTCACCCAGTTCCGGCGGGTGCTCGCCGACGAGCTCGACTACCGCAAGGAGGCCGCCCACCTCGAGCGGTTCCGCGATCTCGCCGCCGACGAGCCACTCCTCGTCGTTCCCGAGCCCCTGCGGGACTTCTGCACCCAACGGGTGCTGACGATGGAATACGTCCACGGCAAGAAGGTCACCGCCGTCGGCCCCCTCGGGCTCATGGACGTCGACGGGCCGGCGTTGGCCGCCGCGCTGTTCGGCTTCACCCTCACGACGATGCTCAGCGAGGGGGTGCTGCACGCCGACCCGCACCCGGGCAACCTGCTGGTGACGGCCGACGGTCGGCTGGCACTCATCGACCTCGGCATGGTCGCGACCGTGCCGAGGCGCTTGCAGTTGCAGCTGGTGCGGCTGCTGCTCGCCGTGGCCAACGGCGACGGCGAGCAGGTGGCCGAGGTGCTGGCCTCGATGGGTCAGCCGCTCGACTCATGGGACGCCGCGGCGTTCCGCGGCGACGTGTCCGCCCTCGTCAACGGCTCCCTGGCACTCGGAGCCGAGGCGCAGGCCGGGTCGATCCTGGTCGAGCTCGCCCGGCTCGCCGGTGAGCACGGGCTGCGTCCACCGTCGGAGATGGCGCTGGTGGGCAAGGCGCTGCTCAACCTCGACCAGAGCACCAAACACCTCGACCCGAACTTCCGCCCCGAGGACGCGATCCGCGAGCACCTGCCGCGGATCCTCGCGACGACGATGAAGCCGTCGGCGGCCGCGGTCGCGGTCGGAGCACTCGACTCGAAGGAGTTCCTCGAGAACCTGCCCGGCCGTGCCAACCGGGTGCTCGACGCCCTGGCCAACGGCGAGCTGACGTTCACCGTCCACGCGTTCGACGAGGATCGGCTGCTGCACCACAGCCAGCGGCTCATCAATCGGCTGACCGTCGGCATGATCCTCGCGGCCCTCACCGTCGCGGCCGCGCTGATGATGCGGGTCCCCGGCGGTCCGCGGCTGTTCGGCTATCCAGCCCTGGCTGTCGTGTTCTTCCTCATCGCCGCGATCGCCGGTCTCGGACTGGCCGGCTGGATCCTCATCACCGATCGCGAGGCGGCCCGACGGGCCAGACGGCGGCTGACCTCGTAGCCGCCCGCACACCTGCACAGCAGTCGACCTGACAGGAGGACATCATGAGAACACCTGACGACCTGCTGAACCAGTTCCCCCGCACGCTGTTCATCGGCGGCCGGTGGAGCGACGATCCGACCACCCTGGAGGTGATCAACCCGGCCACCGGACGCCCGCTGACCTCGGTCGCCGACGCGACACCCGAGCAGGGCATCGCCGCGCTCGACGCCGCGGTGGCCGCGCAGGCGTCCTGGGCCGCCACCGAGCCCCGGCAGCGGGCGGAGATCCTACGACGCGCGTTCGACCTCGTCATCGAGCGGGCCGACGACTTCGCCCTGTGCATGACCCTGGAGATGGGCAAGCCGCTGGCCGAGTCGCGAGGAGAAGTGACCTACGGCGCCGAGTTCCTCCGCTGGTTCAGCGAGGAGGCCGTGCGCATCGAGGGGCGGTATTCGCTCGCTCCGAGCGGCGGCCAGCGGATCATCACCGTCAGGCAGCCGGTCGGACCCGTGTACGCGATCACCCCGTGGAACTTCCCACTGGCGATGGCCACCCGCAAGATCGGCCCGGCGCTGGCGGCCGGGTGCACGGTCGTCATCAAGCCGGCGTCCCAGACGCCGCTCACGACGATGCTGTTCATGACCGTGCTGCAGGAAGCCGGCCTGCCCGATGGCGTGGTCAACTGCGTCACGACGGGCCATTCCGGCGATCTCTCGAAGGCGATCATCGCCGACCCCCGGCTACGGAAACTCACCTTCACCGGGTCGACGGAGGTCGGCCGGGTGCTGCTCCGGCAGGCGTCCGGCGGCATACTCCGCACCTCGATGGAACTCGGCGGCAACGCGCCGTTCGTCGTGCTGGCCTCGGCCGACATCGACAAGGCCGTGACCGGCGCGGTGCAGGCGAAGATGCGCAACATCGGCGAGGCGTGCACCGCCGCCAACCGGTTCATCGTGCACGAGTCACTCGTCGAGGACTTCTCCTCGCGGCTGGCCGACCGGCTCGCGGCGATGCGCGTCGGCGACGGGACCGCCGACGGCGTCGAGGTGGGCCCGCTGATCAACGCGGACGCCGTCGACCACATCGAGGAACTCATCAAGGAGGCCGTCGGGCACGGAGCCCGCGTGACGACCGGAGGGTCCCGGCTGACCGGGGGCGACTACGGCGACGGATTCTTCCTCGCCCCCACGGTGCTCACCGGCGTCACACCCGAGTGCCGCTGCTTCCGGGAGGAGATCTTCGGGCCGGTGGCCCCGGTGACCAGCTTCTCCTCCCTCGACGAGGCGGTGGCACTGGCCAACGACACCGAGTTCGGCCTGATCGGCTACGTGTTCGGCGAATCGCTCACCGAGGCCCTCACCGCGGCCGAGCGGATCGAGACCGGCATGATCGGGCTCAACTCCGGGGTCATCTCGAACCCCGCCGCGCCGTTCGGGGGCGTGAAGGCGTCCGGACTCGGCCGCGAGGGCAGCCACGAGGGCCTCGAGGAGTACCTCGAGACCAAGTACATCGGGCTCTCGCTCGGCTGAGTCGGCGTCGGGCGGCGTCCCGCCGGGGAGGTGCACACCCCGGGCGATCACCGCCCCGGGCCGGTGACGAATGGCTGGCGATCGCTGCTCCGGCTGGCGAAAACATCACCCGATCGGCAGCCATCGCCAGCAATTCAGCCGAAATCGCCAGCCGAACCGTCGAAATCGCCAGCCACCCGACGGCGCCGAGGGCACCCACCACGACCCGAACCGACCGTCGGACCGAAAGTCCCGAACCACGCCGAAAGTCCAGCATCGGGGCGAAAGTCCAGCATCGGGGCGCAAGTCCAGCACCACGCCGAAAGTCCAGCATCGGGGCGGATGGTCGTCGGAGCCAGGATCTGATGACACGCTGAAGCCATGGCGATCACGACGCTGCTGCTGGACGCCGACGGCGTGGTCCAAACGAATGCCGGGCTGATCGAGCGGATCACCTCCCTGCTCGCCGGCCGGGCGACGTTTGGGGACGCGTCGGTGGTGGAGCAGCGGGCGATCACAGGGCACGTCGACCTGCGGGCCGCGCTGCAGGAGTTCCTCGACGAGCGCGGCATCGATCTCTCACCGGAGACGTTGCTCGACGCCTGGTGCCACACGGAGCCCGACTCCGCCGTTTTCGCGATGATCGACGGCGTCCGCGCGGGGGGCACGAGGGTCTACCTCGCGACCAATCAGCAGCCCGTGCGCGGCAGGTGGATGCGCGCCACCCTCGGCTACGAGCGTCACTTCGACGAGCTGTTCTTCTCCCATGAGCTCGGCCTCGCCAAGCCTGACCCGGCCTACTTCCGGGTGATCCTCGAACGGATCGGCGCGGTCGGCAGCGACACGCTGTTCATCGACGACATGCAGCCCAACGTCGCGGGCGCCCGGGACGCCGGCCTGCTCGCCGAGTGGCACGATCGGACGGCCGGAGCCGCCGGCATCGCCCGGATCCTCGACGCGCACGGCGTGCCCTTCTGACCTGTGACACCGACCGCCGGAGAGGCGGCGCCCGGCCGCGGGTCGCTCAGCCCCGCCGGGCGCGGCGGAAGACGGGCACCTCGGGGGTCGACAACTCGCGCACGTAGCGATACCCGGCCACGGAGAACCGGGTGATCGCCTTCACCGAACGCACCCGGTTGAGCACGAGCCACGCCGCCATTTCGCCGCGGGCGCGCTTGGCGCTGAACGAGATCACCCGATAGTCGCCCCGGGCGTCCTGATCCTCGAATCGTGGCGAGACGATCCGCGCGCCGAGCGCGTCGGCGTCGACTGCCTGGAAGTACTCGTGAGAAGCGAGGTTGACCACCACCTCGGGTCCCGGTGACTCCGCGAGGTCGGCGCGCACGAGGTCGGTGATCCGCGCGCCCCACCACTCGTAGAGGCTTCGCCCGCGCTCGGTGCGCAGCGGGACGCCCATCTCGAGCCGGTAGGGCTGGATGAGA
>JAJXWF010000018.1 GCA_021781735.1 Actinomycetes bacterium | reverse complement strand
CGGAATGGGACGCGGCAACGCGCCGTGGATGGTTCCGCCGATGGCCGAGCCGAGGCCCCAGATGGCGAGCTGCCAGCCGATCGCTTCGGGGTGGCCCAGTGTCCGCAGGCCCGCCACCGTCGACAGATCGGTGCCGCCGAGCACGAAGCCGGCGCCGATCACCGCCACGATCAGGGCCAGCAGCCCCGGCGACAGCCAGGTCAGGGGCGAGCTGCCGGTCCTCGCCCGGCGACCGGCGCCTGCGGCGAGATCGAGGGCGGCCTGCTCCTGCGGATTGACGTTCGCCGGGGTCGACTCTCCCGGCGTCCGGGTGATCGGCGGATTGAGCCAGGTGAGGGCGGCCGACCCCACCACCCACGCGGCGCCGAAGATCCACAGGGCCAGGCGGGTGTCGAAACGGGTGGCGGCGATCACCCCGAGCGTCGGCCCGGCCATGTAGCAGAACTCGACGACCACCGAATCGAGCGACATCGCCGTGCGCCGCAGATCGTCGGGCGCGTTGGCCACCATCACCTGGCGCAGCACCGAAAACGTCGGGAACGACATCAGTCCCAGCGGCACCATGACCACCAGCAACCACCAGTAGCTCATCACGGGGGCGAGGGCGATGCAGATGCTCACGATCACCAGGGACGGGAGCATCGTGCGCCGCAGTCCGAGCGTGTCGAGCAGGTGGCCGCGCCAGGGACTCGAAACTGTGGCCGCGATGGTGAACACCGCCGCGACCAGGCCCGCGGCCGAGTAGCTCGGGTCGAGCCGTTGGACGATGTGCAATGTCAGCAGCACGCTGATCGCGAAGTTAGGAATCCGCGACAACGCGCCGACCAGCATCGCGTGCCGGATGGGAGCGATCCGCAGCACGGCGACGTAGGGCTGCAGGACACCCTGCCCGGACACGGACACGGACGCGGGCACGGGCAAGCCTCGATTCTCGTGTCGTGGGTGGTGTGGCGTGGCGAGGGTCGGGGCCGACCCTTTCCGGACCGGCGATCGAGGGCCACCCCGGCACCTTAGTGCGTCGGTGCGACCAAGGTGATCTTGCCGGAACTGGTGCCCGACCCCAGCACTTCGTGCGCCGCGGCGGCGTCCGGCATCGCGATCCGGGTGATCGGAGGAGGCTGGATCCGCCCGCTCTCGTAAAGGGGCCAGACCGACGCCGCGACGTCGGCGCAGATCGCGGCCTTCTGGGCGAGCGGCCGGGCGCGCAGCCCGGTCGCGGTGACCGTGCCACGCTTGGCCATCAGGGTGGCGATGTTGAGTGTGGCGGTGACCCCCCCCTGCATGCCGATGATGCACAGGCGACCGTCCATCGCCAGCGCGGCCAGGTTGGACTCGAGGTACTTTGCCCCCATCACGTCGAGGATCACATCGGCGCCGCTCCCGCCGGTCGCCTGCCGTAATCCTTCGACCCAGTCGTCGTGGTAGTCGAGCACGATGCTGGCGCCGAGCGAGCGGCACGTCTCACGCTTGGCGGGACTGCCGGCGGTGGCGGCCACCCGGCAGTCGAGCCCACGGGCGTACTGAATGGCGAACTGGCCGATGCCCCCGGCGCCACCGTGCACGAGCAGGGTCTCACCGCCGGCGAGGTGGACGTGACGCATGTTCGAGTGCACGGTCGCCGCGACCTCCATCAGCGCGGACGCCGTGACGAGGTCGACACCGGCGGGTGGTCGCACGACCTGCCCCTCGGGGGCGACGAAGAATTCGGCGTAGCCGCCCCCCGCGAGCAGCGCGATCACCTCGTCGCCGGAATGCCAGGCGGTCACCCCCGGGCCGACCCTCTCGACGATCCCCGACGCCTCGAGCCCCATCACGTCGGTGACACCGGGGGGTGGGGGATAGTGGCCCTGGCGCTGCAGCAGGTCGGCGCGGTTGACGCCGGCGGCGATGGTGCGCACCAGCACCTCACCAGGGCCCGGCTCCGGGGTGGCAACCTCGCTCCAGCGCATCTGCTGCGGACCGCCCGGCTGGGCCACTGTGATCGCGTACATGGCGCCCAGCCTATTCATCGTGGAAATGCCGCGGGGGCCGGGACGCTGTGCTGCGTCCCGGCCCCCGCGGATTGCGCGTGGTGTTGTGTGCGATCAGCCCTTGACGCTGCCCGCCATCAGGCCTCTCACGAAGTATCGCTGCAACGACAGGAAGACGATCAACGGGACCACGATGCTCAAGAAGCCCGCGGGGGCCAGCAATTCCTGGTGGGCGCCGAAGTTGCCCACCAGGCTCTGCATTCGTGCCGTCACCGGCTGTTCAGCTGGATCGGAACCACCGAAGGTCTTGGCCACCAGTAGGTCGTTCCAGACCCACAGGAACTGGAAGATGCCGAACGAGGCGATCGCCGGCATCGACAGGGGAAGCACGACCGACTGGTAGATCCGCAGGTCTGAAGCCCCGTCGATCTTGGCGGCCTCGATCAGCGACCCAGGGATCTGGGCGATGAAGTTGTGAATGAGGAACACCGCCAACGGCAACGAGAACATCGTGTGCGACATCCAGATCTGCGCCATCACGCCGGTGACTCCGTGGCCCACCGGAGGTGCCGGCAGAATCGTCACCCCGTAGAATTGCAGCCCCTTGTGGTAGAACTGCTGCAGGGGCACCAGGGCCATCTGCAACGGTACGACCTGCAGGGCGAACAGGGTGAAGAAGATCGCGTCGCTGCCCTTGAACCGCATCCATGCGAGGGCGTACCCGGCCATCGAGGCGATGAAGATCGGGATGATCGTTGCCGGGATGGTGATCGCGAACGAGTTGATCAACGGTTGCACCATGCCGCCGTTGTCGAACAGCACCTGCCGGTAACCGCTGAGGCTGAAACTCGGGTGCAGGAAGAACTGCCACCAGCCGGTTGTCGCGGCGTCCTCCTTCGACCGGAAGGAGTTGATGAACAGGCCCAACGTCGGAAGCGTCCACAGGATGGCGATCAGCGCAACCGCGGAGGAGGCGATCGGGCCGCTGAGCGACTTGCGAGCCTTCTTCAGGACGATGGCGCTGTCGACGCTCCCGGGTTGGGTCGTCTGGGTCTGAGCGGTCATCCGTGCTCACGCTCCTTACGCAGTTGCCGCACGTTGTAGGCCATCAAGGGGATGACCAGGATGAAGATGATGACCGCGAGTGCGGCCCCTTGGCTCACCTGGCTCGTGACGAACATGTCGGCGTACATCTGGCGAGACAGCACGTCGGTGTTGAAGTTGCCGTTCGTCATGGTGAACACGATGTCGAAGACCTTCAGCGTGGTGATGATGACCGTGGTGAGCACGACGACGATCGTGTTCATGATCATCGGCACCTGAATGTTGCGGAAGAGCCGGGCCCCGGTGGCGCCCTCGAGCCGGGCCGACTCGAGGATCTCCTCAGGAATCGCCTTGAGTGCGGCGCCGAGGATCACCATGGCGAAGCCCACCTGGATCCAGATCATGATGACCATGAGCAGGAACGTGTTGACGGGAACATCAAGAATCCAGTTCGGCGGATTGTGCCAACCCAGTTTCATCACGACCTCACTGAGCAGGCCGGTCTGGGGTGCGGGGGGCTCAACGTAGTTGTACACGTAGCCCCAGATGACCGACGCGCCCACGAACGAGATGGCGGTGGGGAGGAAGATCAGCGTCTTGGGCAGGGAGGTGCGCTTCATGCCGTCCATGAGTAGCGCGGACAGAAGTCCGATGCCCACCGAGAACAGCGGCACGACCACGAGCCACGCCAAGGTTCTCAGCATGGTCTGCAGCGTGTAGCTGTCGGTGAATGCCGTCTTGTAGTTCTCGAGGCCGATGTACTTCGTGACCAGCTGGCCCAGGAATTGCTGATTCTTGAAGCTGAGGTTGATCGTCTCGATGGACGGAATGATGAGTCCGATGAGAACCAGAAGCAGCGCCGGGCCGAGAGTGATGACGATGGCCAGCGGGCGTTCGATGCGCCCCCTGGCCCGCTGGGCGACGAAGAATATAAGGAAAAGCACCACGATGAAACCGACGACGGCCTCCACGATGCTGAGCAGCGTGAGGAGCGCGACGCTCGTGGCGCTCTCCATCGGGATCAGAGTCGGGGACACACGAAACTCCTTTGTTCGGTGGTGTCACTTCAGGGCTGAGCAGTCGTCGCATCCATGCCCGTGGGCATGGATGCGACGACTGCCGTCAGCTTGACATCAATCGACGTGTCAGCTCTTCGGCCAGGCGGCGTCGATCTCCGCGGCCACGGCCTTGATCGACTTGCCACTGGCGAACCAGTCGACCATGGCCTTCCACTCCTCGCCGGAGCCCACCGCTGCGGGCATCGCGTCTGAGGCGTCGAAGCGGAACGTCGCGTTCGGGTCGGCGAGGTACTTGGCCGACAGTTGGTCGATCGGATCGGTGTAGAGGCTCTGGTCGACCTTCTCGTTGGCCGAGACCCAACCCGGGGCGACCTTGATGCGCGCGTCAGCCCACTCCGGGCTGGACAGGTAGTTCTGCACCGCCTGAGTCGCCGGGTCGGACGAGAATGCGGTCACGAACTCACCGCCACCTTCGACCGGGGTGGAAATCGAGGGGTTGACTGCCGGGAGCTTGAAGGCGAAGACGTCACCGTTGGGACCGACCGTGGTGCCCTTGGGCCACTGGGCCTCGTAGAAGGACGCCTGCTGCAGCATGCCGCACTGGTCCTTGAGGATCGGCAGGCCGGCGTTCTGGAACGTCGTGGTCGCGATGCTCGAGACTCCGCCGACGCCACCGTTGACGAACTTGGGGTTGAGCATCCAGTCCTGGACGGTCTGCATGGCCGTCTGGATCTGGGGATCGGAGAAGGTGACCTTGTGCGAGATCCAGTCGTCGTAAACCTGGCCGCCGAAGGTGCCCAGCACGACCTCTTCGAGCCAGTCGGTGGCAGGCCAGCCGCTGGCGGTGCCGGAACCGATGCCCCCGCACCACGGCTTGGCGTTGCCGGTCATGTTGGCGGCCATCTTGTTCGACAGCGCCATCAACTCGGCCCACGTGGTGGGAACGGTGTATCCGTTCTTCTTGAAGTAGGAGGGCGAGTACCACACGAGGCTCTTCATGTTGGCGCTCATGGGGGCGGCGTAGAAGGTGCCGTTGACGCTGCCGTAGCCCTTCCAGGCGGAGTTCCAGTTGGCCTCGTTGGCCACGGTCTGTGCCGGGGGCGCCTTCACCGTGCCGGTGGCCACCATCTGCTGCAGAAGACCGGGCTGGGGGATGATCGCGAGATCGGGCGCGTTGCCGCCATTGACCTTCACGGGCAGGTCGGACTCGAAGGTGTTGGACCCGGTGTACTGGATCGTGATGCCGGTGCACTTCGAGAAGTCGGCCCACGAGGTGTTCAGCGAGTTGGATTCCGGGCTGAGGATCGATCCGAAGATCGTCACCGTCGAGCCACTGTGGCCTGCGTAGGCCTGATACTGGGCGCAGTTCCCGGTGAGCGTCGCTGCTGGGGTGGAGGCGGCGTTACCGCTGCTGTTCGAACTGCATGCCGTCACGGTGAAGAGTGCGACGCCCAGCGCTGCCACGCTCGCAACACGTTTTTTCATTGTTTTCCCTTCGCTTCGGGGCGTCCTGAGTATCGCAGTTCGTTCGTTCTGCTGGCGGCCGCCCGAACTCTGAGGCTAGACCACCATCCTCTGATGTTCGCCGGTTTTGCGGAGACGTTGCCAATTCGTTGCAGAGGCGACTCCCTGAGTTGCACCGATGCGGGGACCCCCCGCGATTCACGGAATCGAACAGGTGGCGTGCGAGCCGTCGGGCTCGATCCGTTCCGGCTCGTGGCGGGCGGTCACCACCGGCCGGGGCAGAACCCCGACCCGTCGCCGGGAGGCCCTTCACGCCAACGTCCCGCCCCCCGCCCGGAGCGCCGGGAATCGGGACAATGCGCTCCGGTCTGAGCGCCACGGCGTCCGCTGGCCGCAGCGCCTTCTTCGCTACGATGGGCGCGCAGGCCCGATCGGGCTCTGGCGAGGTCGCATAGTGGACTAGTGCAGCCGCCTTGAAAGCGGCCGAGGGGCAACTCTCCGTGGGTTCGAATCCCACCCTCGCCGCGCAGGCGCCGTCGGCGATGAGGAGATGCCATGACCACCTATGTGGTGCGTCCGAGATTGCCCATGCGCGCCTTTGTTCTCGCCGCGTTGCTCTCCATGGTCGGCGCCGTCGGCATCACCCTGGTGGCGGCGACGGAAGCCGCTCAGCTGTGGATGTGGGCGTCCTCGGTGCTGCTGCTACTGGGCGTGCTGCTGCTGCTCACCGCCCTCACCTCGCTGCGCCGCCTGCGCACCTACGTCGAACTGGGCGACGACGGGTGGGAGGTGCGCGCGCCCGGCGGCACGCGCCGGGGCCTGTGGCGCGATGTGAGCAAGGTGACGATCGCAGCCAACGGCGTCCGGCTGACGCTGCACCACGCCGACGGCCGGCGCACCCACATTGTGGCCCCGGCGCCCACCGATGAGATGCAGGCGATGGCGGTCGACATCGCGGCCCGGCTCGATGCGAGCCGGGGCTACCACAACTGAGCGTCGAGGTGCCCGGCTGGACGCCGGGCGGCGGTCAGGGCTGCGGGTGGTAGGCGCAGGCGTCCACAAGATTGTCGGAGTTGAATCCGGCCGAGGTCCCCGCGGAAGTGGCCTTCGTCGTCGTCGTCCTGGTCGCCGAGGTCGACGACGTGGCCCCTGAGGTCGCGGTGGCCGTCGTCGTGGCGGTCGAACCGGTGGGGGCCTGCTTCGATTTCGCGATCGCCGCGGACACCTGTCGGCGCACCAGCGTGTAGTCCGGATGGGCGCTGATGAACCCGTTGACGCCGTTCTGGAACAGCAGGCGGCTCACCGTGCCTCCCTTGACCGTGAGGGCGAGGTCGGCCAGCGCGGGCAGCAGTTCTTGGGGAATGTCGGTGATCACCATCTTCTTGGACGCCGTGGCGATCGACTCGTAGCGGGTGAGCATCGTCTGCGGGTTCGCCTGCTTGATGGCCGCGTCGACCAGGCAGCTCTGGCGGGCCATCCGTCCGAAGTCGGCGTTCGGGTCGGCCCAGCGGCTGCGGGCGTACCACATGGCCTGCATGCCGTTGAGGTGCTGGTCGGGGCCGGGCTCGAGCCAGCCCAACGGATTCTGATTCTCGGAGTTGCCGCCCATCGGGATGCGCTCGTTGATGTTGACGGTAACGCCCCCCATGGCGTTGATGAGGGCCTGGATGCCGTCGATGTTGACGAGCAGGAAGTAGTCGACGCTGAGGCCGGTGCTGGCGGTGATGCCCATCTTCAGCGCGTCCGCGCCAGGGTAATCAGTGTTCTTGAACAGTTCGGGATGGTTGGCGGGCACGTTCTTCCACACGGCGTTGGCCATGAACTCGCCACTGGCCCCCGTGGGATCACCGTTGGTGAACCCGTTCGGGTAGGCCTTGCCCAGGGCTGATCCCTGGGGGAACGGCATGTCATACATGTTGCGCGGGACCTGGATGATCACGGTGTTGCCGGTGCTGGTGTCGATGGACGCCAGCATCATGGTGTCGGTGCGGATGCCCTCGGTGGGGTCGATCGCGTCGCGCTGGGCGCTGTTGTCGCCTCCGAGCAGCAGGATGTTGACGCGCGGCTTGTTCGCCCAGGGATTCGATCCGGCGGTGTTGACGTCGGTGGGCCGCGTCTGCGACCGGCTGTCCTTCGACGACTTGAACACCGAGGTGATGAGGTCGCGCTGGTCGAGGGCGTAGCTGGACCCCACGGCCAGCGGCGCGGACACGAGGAACGACAGTGCCGCGACCGCGAGCGACCCGACGACACGTTGGGCGCGGCTGAGCATCCGCGGCCTGGTCAGCAGGTGGGTGCCGACGATCGTCACCACCCACAGAACGCCGATGACGGCCGCGCCGACGCTGATCCGGGTGAGCCACGTGGGTTCGACGGCGATCGCGGCGAGGCTCCCGAGGTTGGTGCGAGCCGTCGAGGCCACGAACAGGATCGCGACGACCGCGATCCCGATGATTCCCAGGCCGAGCCGCCGGAGCCGGGTGGGCCAGAATCCCAACCCCGGCACGATCGTGCCGATCATCGTCCACACCAGCGACTGGGTGAACGGGTGACGGGAATCCGTTGCCTGGCGGGACCCGGGCGTCGGATGTGACACGCCGGGGCCGGGGGTGGATGCGTGTGCCTCGTTCGCGGCGCGGGAAGGCACGATGTGGGTGCGCTCGATGAACTCCGGCGGAGAGGGGGCGCGCGGTTCCCAGCCGGGTTGGTCGGCGTCAGCCGCGCGGCGGGGACGCCGGGGCGATCCATCGTCGGGACTCACGATGCCTCCACTCGTGCCGGGACTGCTGCGTCGATAGGGGGTGTTCCTCCGCTCGTCGACGGTGACTGATCAGTGCGGACCGTACGCATCCATTGCACCATCCCGGCTGGAGGCATCCCAAGCCGCCCCTGTCATCCTGCTTTGCCGCACGTGGCATCGACCGGTTACGCTGGCACCTGCGTGTTTGCGCACGGAGGTGTCGCCTAGTCAGGTCTATGGCGCCCGCCTGCTAAGCGGGTTTGGGGCTTCAACCCCATCGCGAGTTCAAATCTCGCCGCCTCCGCCACACATGTTGGGCGCCCCTCCCGGTCGATCTTCGGGAGGGGCGCCCTTGTTTGTGGGCGACGACGCCGGCCCGGCCCGCGCCGGGGTTCTTGCGGGCCGGTCCGATCAGGCGACCTGGTCGGTCCTACCGGACGCCTCCTCGAGCGTCGGGTAGTCGGTGTAGCCGTGCTCGTCCCCGCCGAAGAAGGTGCTCCGGTCGGGGGTATTGAACGGACCGCCCGCGGCCAGGCGCGCGGGCAGGTCGGGATTGGCCAGGAACAGGGCGCCGTAGGCGACGAGGTCGGCGGTGCCGTCCTCGATGAGGGCCAGTACGCCGGGTCCGGTCGGGTTGGGCCGGGTGTCGGGGTTGAGGATGAGGCTCCGCCGCCACAACCCCCGCAGCCGGCGGGTGAGGTCACGCTGGCCCGGGACTTCCAGCATGTGCAGGTAGGCGATGGAGAGGTTGTCGAGCTCCCGGACGAGTCCCGTGTACGTGGCCTCGATCTCGGCCTCCTCGATGTCCTGCGCGGTGTTCCCTGGGGAGATGCGGAAGCCGACGCGGTCGGCGCCGATCCGGCCGACCACCGCCCGCGCGACCTCCACGCCGAACCGGGCCCGGTTCTCCGGCGTCCCACCCCACCGGTCGGTGCGCTGGTTCGCATTCGTGGACAGGAACTGGTGGATGAGGTATCCGTTGGCGCCGTGCAGTTCCACCCCGTCGAATCCGGCGTCGACGGCGTTGGCCGCGGCGTCGACGAAGTCGTCGATGGTCTGCTGGATCCCGGCCTCGTCGAGGGGCTGGGGGACGCTGAACGGCTTCGGGCCGGCGTGGGTGTAGATCTGTCCCTGCGCGGCCACTGCGGAGGCGCCGACCGGCACCAGCCCGTCGGGCAGGAGCGCAGGATCGGCGACGCGTCCGACGTGCATGAGTTGCGCGAAGATGTGGCCGCCCCGGTCATGGACGGCGTCCGTGACCATGCGCCAGGCCCGCACCTGCTCGGCAGAGTGCAGCCCTGGAGTGTCGGGGTAGCCCTGGCCGACGATGGACGGCTGAGTGCCCTCGGTGACGATCAGCCCGGCGGACGCCCGCTGCGCGTAGTAGGTGGCCATCAGGTCGGTGGGACTGGCGCCGGGGCCGTACGCCCTGCTTCGCGTCATGGGGGCCATGACGATCCGGTTGGTGAGGGTGGTGCGGCCGAGGCGGTAGGGCTCGAACGGGTTCGGCATTGGCGTTCCTTGTCTCGTGGGCACGTGGGAGACGACCCGGGTCGGGGACACCGGTCGTCTTCCACGTGAGGTGACGAAGGTGGTGCCCGTCGTGATGGTTGAGTGACTCAACGGAATCGAGCATAGGCGAAAAGATGAGTGAGTCAACAGTTGACCTGTCGCGTACGCTGTGGGCATGACAGAGCGCCCCGAAACCGGCCCCGCCGGGGACCCCATGGTCGAGGCGCGGCGCCTGTCGGGTCTGCTGATCCAGGTCGCGGAGCGCGCCAAGGCCGAGTTCGCGGACTCGGTCGCAGGCTTCGACCTGCCGCTCCACCTGGTCAGGGCCATGATGAGCCTCGACCAGCCCGCGCCCATGCGCGACCTCGCCGACCACCTCTCCTGCGACCGCTCGTACATCACCGGCCTCGCCGACCAACTCGAGGAGCGCCGGCTGGTCAGCCGGGTGCCCGGCGAGGACCGCAGGGTGAAACTGCTCGAACTCACACCCGAGGGTCGCGAACTGCGGGGCCAGCTCTCCGACGCGGTCGCGGCGCACAGCATGGTGCTGCAGCGTCTCACGCCCGACGAACGCAGGACCCTCGAGCCGCTGCTCAGGAAGCTGCTGGGCGACGCCTGAGGCACTCGACGGAACGGAGTCCGGCTCAGGGCGCCGTGTCACCACGCGTACCCGATGACGTCCGCGAACAGCTCGTCGGCGTCCACCGGACGACCCTTGGCCGTGAACCAGCCGGCCATCGTGGCGCAATCGTGGCGGAGGAAGTCCGAGGCGTGCGGATTGGCCGCGAGGTCGACCATCTGGGGCACGTCGATGATCACCAGCCGGGGCACGCTCGTTGTGGTGCCTGCGACCAGCGCGTTGTACGGACTGAGGTCGCCGTGGACGAGCCCCAGGGAGGCCATGGTCCTGAGGGCGTGCAACACCTGGTCGAACAGCGTGTCCAGTTGCCGGCGGGAGGGGTGGGTCTGGTCCAGTCGGGGCGCGGCGCCCTCCCCATCGGTGATGTATTCCATACTGCCCAGGCTCCCCGGGTACGGCGCGTTCCAGCAGGAACACGTCGGCCTCCTTGCCGGTCTTGAGGATGCCGAGGTCGGTGTCGACCGCGGCCGCCGAGGTGACCACCCAGTCGGGGCGCGGCTCGGGCCCGCGGCAGAGGCGCTGGATCGCGTCCCAGGTTGACCATCGTTGGTCATCGGATGGTTCGGCGGATGGCACGGTGAAGACGATTTTGTCCCAGTCGAACGACGGGTGTTGGTGTGACAAGGGTTTTCTCCTGGTGAGGAGGCCCCGTCGGGGCTCGTCAGGCGGCGGGAACCGCAAGGCAACGGGGCGGGCGGACACGGGCCACGACAGTGGGTGACATCTCACGACCTCCCTTCCCGAGGCTCCGGCGCGGCGCTGCGCCGATACACAGTCAACCGCGCGGCGGCGCCGGTGTCAGCCGATTTTCCGGTGCCGCGGTCGCCTCATCGGGGAACGGGTGCAGTCCGGTCGCCGCGACCGACACGGCGAACAGGTCGTCGGCCGCCTTCGACTGGCCGTACGCCGGCCCGGACCGCAGCAGGGGTGAACTTCGCGACGGGGTCGAGATCGGCAAGGTCCATGGCGGGCACCGTGACGTCGGGCACGTCGGCGAGGGCCGCCGGGGCGGCGGGCGGGGGATTCCCGGGGCTCGCCGGTCGGGTCACTGCACCGCGCCGCGGAGACGGTCCAATTCGTCGCGCATGGCCGGCGGGAGCTTCTCCCCGAACATGGCGAACCAGTCCTGCAGCAACGGCAGCTCCTGCGCCCATTGGTCGCGGTCCATGGCCAGGACCCGACCCATGTCCTCGGGGGTGACGCCCAGGCCGTCCGTGTCGATGTCCTCGGGGCGGGGCAGCAGGCCGATCGGTGACTCGACAGCGTCCACACGGCCCTCGAGCCGCTCGACGATCCACTTGAGCACCCGCGAGTTGTCCCCGAAGCCGGGCCACAGGAACCGGCCGTCGGCGTCCTTGCGGAACCAGTTGACGTAGAAGATCTTCGGGAGCTTGTCCTTGTCGGGGGCGGACGCCGCGATGTCGAGCCAGTGCTGCACGTAGTCGCCGACGTGATAGCCGATGAACGGCAGCATCGCCATCGGGTCGCGGCGGACCACGCCCACGGCTCCGGTGGCCGCTGCGGTGGTTTCGGACGAGCACGTGGCGCCCATGAACACGCCGTGTGTCCAGTCGCGGCTCTGCGTGACGAGCGGGATCGTCGACGCCCGGCGTCCACCGAAGATCAGGATGTCGATCGGCACGCCCGCGGGGTCGTCGATGTCGTCGTCGAGGATCGGGCACTGGGCGATCGGCGAGCAGAAGCGGCTGTTGGGGTGGGCCGCCTTCGTGCCGGACGCCGGTGTCCACGAGCCGCCGAGCCAATCGGTGAGGTGCGCAGGTGGCTCGCGGGTCATGCCCTCCCACCAGACGCCGCCCTCGTCGGTGAGGGCCACGTTGGTGAAGATCGAGTTGCCCCCCTCGAGGGTGCGCATCGCGTTCGGGTTGGTGTCGTAGCTGGTTCCGGGGGCCACCCCGAAGAACCCGTTCTCGGGGTTGATCGCGTACAGGCGGCCGTCGGGGCCGAACCTCATCCAGGCGATGTCGTCGCCGAGCGTGCGGACGGTCCAGCCGGGGATCGTCGGTTCGAGCATCGCGAGGTTGGTCTTGCCGCACGCCGACGGGAACGCCGCGCACAGGTGGTAGTCGCGTCCTTCGGGGCTGGTGAGCTTGAGGATCAGCATGTGCTCGGCCATCCACCCCTCGTCGCGCCCGAGCACCGAGGCGATCCGTAGGGCGTAGCACTTCTTGCCGAGCAGCGAGTTGCCGCCGTAGCCGGAGCCGAAGCTCCAGATCAGCCGCTCCTCGGGGAAGTGGACGATGTACTTCGTCGGGTTGCACGGCCACGGGACGTCGGCCTGACCGGGTTCGAGTGGCGCGCCGACCGAGTGCAGCCCCGGGACGAAGGTCGCGCGGCGTCCGGTCATCGCGTCGAGTGCCTCGACGCCCATCCGGGTCATCAGCTTCATCGAGGCGACGACATAGGGCGAGTCGCTGATCTCGACGCCGAACTTCGGGTCGTCACCGCCGATCGGGCCCATGCAGTACGGGATCACGTACATCGTGCGGCCGCGCATGCATCCCGCGAAGAGACCCGAGAGGAGGGTCTTCATGTCCCGTGGGTCCATCCAGTTGTTGGTTGGACCCGCATCGTCCCTGTCGACCGAACAGATGTACGTGGCTCCCTCGACCCGGGCGACGTCGTCGGGGTCGGTGCGCACGTAGATCGAGTTCGGCTCGATCCGCTCGTTGAGTCGCACCGCCGTGCCCGAGGCCACCAACCGGTCAACCATCTCGTGCCACTCGGTGTCCGAGCCGTCGCAGTAATGGACGACGTCGGGAGTGGTCAGCGCAACGACCTCGGCCACCCAGTCGAGGATCGGCTGATAGGTGGGGACGTGCCCGGTGACGGCGGGACTCACGGCGACGCTCACGGCGGCTCCCTCGCTCGGTGCCGTGGACGCTCCGACCACGGCACGACGTGTCGAATCGCGCAACGAGCCGTGCGAGGCCGCCGGTCGGACGCCGGGAGGGCGACGCACCGTTGCGCCGGTGGCTCGACGTTATCAGGGCCCGCCACGGGATCCCACCGCCCCGGCGAGTTGGCGTCCCCCGTGCCGGTTGGGGTAGGCTCTCGGAGTGCTGTCGACGGGACGTCGTCGTGGGCAAGCGCTCGTAGCTCAATGGATAGAGCATCTGACTACGGATCAGAAGGTTGGGGGTTCGAGTCCCTCCGAGCGCGCAGTGTGATGGCGCAAGACACGATTGAGAGGCCCCGGCGAGCTTGCCGGGGCCTCTCAATCGTCCTGGGCCAGATCACCTACCCGTCAGGTCACCGGATCGAGCACGGCGTCCCGTGTCTCGCCGTCCTCCGGCGTCCAGCCGTCGGCCACGACCCACTCGCCTCTCTGCGCCTCCGCGCCTTCCTCTGGCGTCCAGCGCCCCTCGGGTGAGAACCGCAGCATCTCCCCGGTGTCGGGCTCGACCGCTCGCAGTTCGATCCAGCCGCCCCCCACGAGCCGTGCCACGTGGGGCAGCCGAGACAGCACGGCGTCGATGATCGGGGGCCGTGCGCAGACCACGACGAGCAGGCGCACCGGATCGTGGTGGGGAAGCGCGGGCCAGCGACCATCGATCGGCGCGGCGGCCGAGACCGCCTGCCAGGGCAGGCCGATCCGCAGGTCGCCCCGCGCCCCGGTGAGAACCCCGGACAGTTCATGCTGGGCGTCGTCTGCCCCGACGACCACGTTGTGCGTGGTCTTGTCGCCGGCCCCGAAGTGGTCGGGGTCCACCGTTGAGCACCAGTACTGCATGTTGATCCACTGCCCGACCACCATCGGCCCGGCCATCACCGACTCGAGCAGCCTCCCGTCCGGGTCGATGTCGGGGCGGTAGGAGTGCAGGAACACCCGCCCGTCGAGGTGGCGCCGCGCGGTGAGCGCGCGGGGACCGATCACCAGCGCGGCGTTGCCCGCGAGGCCCCACTCGGGCCGCACCTGCGCCCAGTCCGTGGCCCTCCGGTCGAGGTGACGACGCAGCCGGGCGAGTCCCGCTCCCCGCGGGGCCTGCGGCAGGCCCGCCGCGCGCTCCCGCACCACCAGGTCGGTGGCCGCGGTGAGGTCGTCGACGAGGCGGGCGAGCACGGAGTCCGGCTCGACCTCGCTGTCGAGGACGGTGACCCGCTCGCGGGTGGTGTCGTGCAGGGCGGCCACGAACGTGGTGCCCGACACGTCGATGCCGCGCTCGAGCAGCCCGGCCGCCACCCGCGGATCGGACAGCACCTGCACCATCGCCCGCGCGCTGACCTCGCCCGACTGCCCCCCACAGGCGCCGCAGTCGTACGCCGCCAGGTGCGGGTTGTTCATCGCCGAGCCCGCGTGCCCGCAGAGCATGACGAGCGGTGCGAGCTCGACCAGGCCGGTTCCGCGGAGGAACCCCTCGGCGTGGTCGACGAGTTCATCCACGCCGAATCCGTCGCCGGTGGCGGGCCCGCCGAGGGCGCCGGAGGCGTCCGCGACCGTGGCGAGCGTCCCGCGCAGCGGCGCCCCCACGCGCCGCCGGACCGATGCGGTGACCGACGTCCACCACGCCGGTGCCGCGGTGCGCAGCGCAGCCAGCGGCCCCAACAGCCAGCCCGACGCCTCGGCGAGTGGGAATGCCGCGAACGGGCGTGCCTCCACCGCGTGCAGCGCGGCGCCACCCTCGGCCGTCGACCACGACCACGGCCCCATCCGCGGGGTCTCTGTCACGGTGCGGTCCGGGCGGATCAGCGCGGGGCACCGCTCGGTGACGACTCCGGTGGGGGAGACGTGACGCAGGGGAAGACCGAAGAACCCGGCGGCGCCGACCGTCTCCCACGGCCCCACCTCCTCGAGGCGCCGGCGCAGCCGCTCCGACCGCACGTCGATGCAGGTGACGACCTGCGCGTCCGCCCCCGATCCGGCCGGGCGGCCCGCCGAGATCAGGCCGAGGGCACTCAGGTGGCGGGCGCTCGCGGCGATTCCCCCGGCGATCGGGGCGTGCACCGCGTGCTCCCAAGCCGCGAGACGCAACCGCTCGACGCCCGCCGCGCGCACCTCGGCGACCACCGTCTCGAGGTCGTGCACCGCGGCGTCCGGGACGCCGAGCGACTCGGCCACGGCTGCCGACACCCTCGCGGTGTCGACGGACCCGGCGAGGGAGCCGGCGGACCGCCCACGGACGACATCCTCGAACAGCAGCGCGGCGACGAGGTCCGCGAGCGCCCTCGCACGGCGTCGGTCGACGTCGTCGTCGGCGGAGTCGAGGCCCGGCACCGGCACCCCCTGGCGCAGCCGCCACGCGACGTGCGCCGCCCAGCCCGCGTACGAGGCGAGCACCCGCCCGACCACCCGGGTGGGTTCGGCGATGCCTCCGGCGGTCAGGCTCAGCAGCACGGCCACCGCCGCCTCGGGCTCGGCCGGAAGGGCCAGGGCGAGCTTCCGCGCACCGGGCGTCGCGAGGACACGGTCGAGCCCGGCGTCGCGGCGGACCGCCGCCCACACGCCCCCGGGCTCGATGCCCCAGGCGGTCGCGCCGTAGACCCGGCCGCAGGTCAGCCCGACGTACGAGGATCGCGTCCACTGCGAGGTCGGCGCCGACCCGTCGTCGTGCAGGAGCGTCTCGCGCACGATGTCGAGGCGTGCCACTCCGGCGACAGTCGCCCCCCGGCCATCCAGCAGGCCCGCGGCCGCCCGGGCGATCGCCGTGTCGTCCACCCGGCCCGCGGCCCAGGCGAGCCGGAACAGGTCCGCCGTCGGTCCCGTCGCGCTGCCGCGGGTCGACGCCCCGATCTCCAGGGCGTCGTGGAAGTCGAACTGCTCCAGGGGCGCCAACGGGTTGGAGGCGACGAACGACTCCAGCGGCCACAGCGGTGCGACGAGGTCGCTCGCCACCCTCAGCACTGCTTGCGCGGCCAGCACCTGGGCCACGTCGGGCGGGGTCGCGGCCTCGGCCACCAGGCCGGCGTCCACCTCCCGTCCGGACGTCACCGCCCGGGCCGGGGACGCCGGCGGCAGTGACGTGCGCGCCACCCAGTCGACGAGACGGCCCAACCGCCCCGCAGCGGCCCGGCGATCGAGGTACCAGAAGCCGGCCCCGACCGCGACGAGGAGCACCATCAGCGCGGTGACGCTGGTCGCGCCCGGCTCGCCCCAGTCGGGGGTCGCCGGGACGAGGATCGAGTCGGTGAGGGTGGTGAGCGCGCGCAGGCAGAGCAGGTAGGCCACGGTGGCGGCGGCGCTCGCGGACAGCGCCACGGCGTGCGCTCGTGTCCGGAGCCGCCAACTGCCGAGGGTTGCCGCCGACAGCGCCAGGGCCGCGAGCAGTGCGGGCAGCAGCGACGCCGGCCCCTCCACGAGCGGGGGTCCCCATGGGCCGGGTACCACGGACGCGAGTGCCACCACGACGGCGGCGACGAGGGCGGCGCGCAGCGGCCGGGCGTGACCGCGAGGCGTCGTGTGGGGCACGTACTGGCGTGCCCGCTCGACCGCGACACCGGCGCCGAGGAACTGGGTGGCCTTCCACATGCCGTGCCCCAGGAGGTGTGCGAGTGCCGCCGCGGGCAGGCCCAGGGCGACCTGAACGCCGAGGTAGCCCATCTGGGCACTCGTCGAGGCGGCGAGCCGGCCCTTGACGTCGGGGCGGGTGCGCATCTGGGCCGTTCCCAGCAGCGCGGTCGAGACGGCGAGCACGAGCAGGACACCGCGGGCGGGGACGGACGCCGCGAGAACCGGCCACAGGAGCAGTGCGAGCACCCCCACCCCATTGACCAGACCGGCGTGGAGGAGGGCGCTGACCGGCGATGGCGCCTCGGCCGTCTCCGGCAGCCAGCGGTGGAGTGGCACCAGGGCGCTGCGGCTGACGCCGGCGACCACCACCAGCGCGGCCATGAGGCCCACCGTGGCCGTGGACGCCGTGCCGGTAGCGGACGCGAGGCTGCCGAGGTCGAGGGTTCCGAGTCCGACCCCGCCGACGACCATCGCGGCCCACAGCGCCAGGTCTCCGACGAGCAGGCGGCCCACCATCACCCGTCGTGACCGCCGGGAGGCCGGCGTGTCCGCATGGGAGACCAGGCCCGCGACGGCGAGGCCTCCCACGGTCCAGCCGGCCGCGAGCTGCGGCAGGCTCGGCGCGACCACGGCCGAGGCGAGGGCGAGCACGGTGACGAGTTCGAGCGCCGCGAAGCGGTGCAGGCGGTGCTGGCCTGCCAGGTTGCGGGCCGAGTACGCCGCCACCAGGGCGCCGATCCCCGTGACGAGCAGGAGCAGGAGGGCGGGGACGACCCCGAGGGCCACCCCGACGTCGGCCCGGCCCAGCGGGCCGAGGTCGAGCACCACCAAGGTCAGGTGGAGCGATTCCCGCAGGGTGAGGGGGAGGGCGGCAAGGGCCGCGACGGCGAGCAGTACCAGCAGGGTCCGGACCAGGCGGAGAGTCGACATAAGATAAACAATACATGAATTAGATTTCCAGTGTTGGTTCTCTTCTATCGCTGCGGGACGATGGTCGGGTGAACAGCGCAGACAGCTCCCCTTCTCCCGCTTCCACGCGCTCGTGGACCCTGCTCACCAACCACGGGCGCCTGTTGCTGCTCATCGCCGCGCACCCGGACTTCCGCCTGCGTGACCTCGCCGAACGGGCCGGCATCACCGAGCGGGCGGCCGGCTCGATCATCGGTGATCTCGAGGACGCCGGATACGTCACGCGCACGCGCATCGGACGCCGCAACACCTACGTCGTGCACCCGGACCGGCCGTTCCGGCACCCGGCCGAGGCCGGCCATCAGGTGGCCGACCTGCTGACGATCTTCTCCTGATCCCTCCCGGGCGTCCCCGATCGGGAGGGATCAGGAGCGCGTCCAGCGGAACCATCGGACACCGATGAGCGCGAACACCGCCGTGTAGCCGACGCAGGCTGCCAGGCTGGCCGCCAGGCTGCCCGTCCACGCGCCACCGGCGGTGGCCGCGGCGAGCAGGTCGGCGTAGGCGCCACCGGGGGACCAGCGGGCGATCGTCTCGAAGCCGGAGCCGAGCAGCGGGGTGTGGCCGAACACGCCGAGCAGGATCAGGCCGACGCCCACGAGTGCCGAGGTGGCCCGCACGGTCTCGGGGCTGTAGACCAGTGCCACGACCGCCTGTCCGGCGCCGAGGTAGAGCGCCGAGCCGAGCAGCACGGTGAGCAGCGTCCACAGGTACTCGCTGGGGCGGAAGTTCAGATGCAGCGCGAACCCGCCGACCAGCATGAGCACCAGGCACAGGATGAGGGTGGCGCAGACCTGGATGATCAACCGGCTCACCAGGATCAGCCAGCTGGGCACGGGTGCCACGCGCAGCCGCTGCAGCACGCCGAGCTCGCGGTCGCGCGCCAGCGTGGACGGGTAGGTGATCACGGTGAGCAGCGCGGTGCCCAGCATGAGCGCGAGGGCCAAACGCACGTTCGTGGGCATCTGCGCCCGCTGGTTGTGGCCGATCCCGACCAGCATCACCACGGGCACGACGAGCGTGATCAGCAGCACGCGAGCGTTGCGCACCTGCACCAGGACGTCGGCGGTGAGAAGGACGCGCAACTGGCGCACCGGGTTGGTCGACAGCGTCAGTGGCCGAACCTCAGTCGCGGACATGGCTCCCCGTCAATCCGATGAAGACGTCGTCGAGGGTGATCTGGCCGTGGGCGACCTTGCGCACGCGCGGGTCGTCGGCGAAGCGTGACAGCAGGTTGGCGGGTGAATCCAGCACCAGCAGGTCGCCGTGGTCGATGATCGCCACCCGGTCGCAGACCGCTGCGGCCTCCTCCATCGAATGGGTGGTCAGCAGCACGGTGCCGCCCTGGCCCCGCAGGTCGGAGATGCGATCCCACAGCTGCCGTCTGGCCTGCGGGTCGAGCCCGGACGTCGGCTCGTCGAGCAGCAGGAGCGCCGGTTGGTGCAGGGTGGCGACCAGCAGGGACAGCCGCTGCTGCTGGCCGCCGGAGAGTTGGCGGTAGGCGCGCCGGGCTTCCCCGGCCAGATCCATCGAGGCCAGACGCCGGACGACCTCGGCGCTGTCGAGACGAAGCCCGTGCAGGCCGGCGAACAACTGGACGATCTCGACCAGGTGCAGTTCGGGGGAGAAGCTCGTGGTCTGCAGTTGGACGCCGATGTGGGCCCGGGCCCTGGCCGGCTGATGGAGAGCGTCGATGCCGGCGATCGTCACCGAACCGGCGTCCGGGCGGAGTAGGCCCTCGATCGCGCTGAGAGCGCTGGTTTTGCCGGCACCGTTCGGGCCCAGGAGCCCGAAGACCTCACCGGTCTCCAGGTCGAGGTCGAGGCCGTTGACCGCGGTCACGGACCCGTAGCTGACCCGCAGCCCGCTGATGCTGAGGGGCGGGATGATCGCCCGACGAGCAGCTTCATGCCCGGGCATCGGTTGCCTCCCTGCGACGTGTGGCCTGCCCCAACTGTATGCGCAGGCGGCGGGAACGGTGCCGCGACCTGCGGGTTCAGTCCTCCCCGGACAGGTACGCGGGCCACGGGTTGACCGTCTGGCAGCCCAACTCCTCCGGGACGACGTCGGCGATCGCCTCCGCAAGTTGCCACAGGTGCCCGCCGGGATCCTCGAGGGTGCAGTCCCGCTCGCCGTACATCCGGTCGACCGGTGCCTCCACCACCACGGCCCCGTGCTCGCGGGCTCGGGCGAAGGCCGCGTCGACATCCTCGACCCGTACCCGGATCTGGTGGCTGTGGCCGCGCGGATGGGGCGGGCGACGCTCGCCCTCCGTGTCGGCGACGATCACCGCCCCGTCGGCACCGATCGCCAGTTGTGACCGGTGCGCGTCGCCGATCCGCGTGCGTTCGACGAACCCGAATGCCGCGGTGAGGAACGCGACGGCGGCGCGAACGTCCTCGTACACGAGAACCGGTACGACGGTGGGTGGCGGGACCGACCTGTTGATCCTCACGGGCACCACGACCTTTCGACCTCCGAGCTACCCGCATGATCGTCCTCGGACCGGTGCTTCGTCCATCCCCACCGGGATCCAGCGGCGCTACAGGAGGCTGCGGTAGCCGAGCGCCACCAGGTTGTCTCGGGAGGTCCTCAGGCAGTCGTACGGGTCGCGACCGTACTGCTGGTCCTGTTCGATGAACAGGTACTGCGCCCCCGATTCGATGGCCCGGTCGATGATCTCGGCCCACTCGAGGTTGCCCTCGCCGACCTCCCCGAACTCCACCACGGCGGCGAATGCCTGCGTGAACGGGGCATGGTCGCCGGCGCGGAGAGCCTCGAAGACGGACGGGTCCAGCCTGCCGATGCGGTAGTCCTTCAGGTGCACGAGATCCACCAGCCCGGCGTACTTCGCCAGCGTTCGGACGGGATCCTTACCGCCGCGCTGCACCCAGTGCACGTCGATCTCCAGGCGCATCGTGGGGGCCTCGGCCCGGATGATGTCGAGCAGGGTGCTGCCCCCGCGCTTGGCGAACTCGATGTGGTGGTTGTGGTAGTAGAGCGTGATTCCCTCATCGGCGAGTCGCGTGGAGATGTCCTCGGCCTGATGGCAGAAATCCAGCAGGGCGTCGTGAGATTCCATCGCCGAGAACGGCATCATGCCGATGCGTATCCGGGATGAGTCCAGTCGCCGGGCATCGCCGACGATCTTGTCGAAGCTCTCCAGCAGGGAGTCGTTCGGGCCGCCACCCAGGCCGGCGGACAGGGCCCCGAAGTCGGTGCCGAGTTCGTCCTTGGCGCGGCGCATCTCGGTCACGTTCTCCGGGGTCATCGGTATCTGTGAGACCTCGACGGTGCTGAACCCCGCCTCGCTGAGGTGCCGGAGCACCTCATAGGGCCCGTCCTCCTCGACCTTGTTCTTCAGCATCATCATCTGGACGCCGATCTTCGCCATGAGCGCTCCTTCGGGGGATGGGACCGTCCGGACCGCTGTCCGGACGGCGGGTTACAGGGTCACCGGTCGCGGGCGGTGAGCGTCGGTTGGTCGAGCCCGCTCTGGGCGTACACGTCCTTGAGGATGCGCAGGGACTTGATGGCCTCCCGCGGGCCGATCCAGAACGGGGCGTCGTCGTCCAGCCGAGAGTGGAAGTCCTCGATGAGCATCTCGTGGGAGACGCCCCAGTAGGACCGGCCCGACGAGGACGCGCGACGCTCCGGTACCACCTCGACCCGGCCGTCGGCGTGGGTGACGGTGAGGTCGCCCCGGATGGACAGGCTCCCGCGCTCGGCGGTGATGTCGATGGTGACCGGGGCGTGGACGACGTTGGCGAGCGAGCCGTAGATCAGGCTGCGTGCGCCTCCCCGGTGCGTCAGCAGCATCTCGGCGGTGTCCTCGACCTCGATCAGTTCGCCGTAGAGCCGGGTGGACGCGTGGCCCGACACGTCCACGACGTCTCCGACGAGCCACTGCACCAGGTCGAGGGTGTGGATGGCCTGGTTGATCAGCAATCCGCCGCCGGCAGTCGCCCAGCGTCCGCGCCAGGGCTTCGCGCGGTAGTAGTCGGCGGTCCGTGTCCACATCACCGTGGCGGTCGCGCCGAGCACGGCGCCCAACGCGCCGGAGTCGATCAGCCGGCGAGCCGCCTGTGAGGTCGCGTTGTACCTGTTCTGAAAACACACACCGACCCGCGCCGAGCCGGCTTCGGCCGCCCCGATCAGCCGCTCGGCGTCCTCGATGGTGCTGGCCAGCGGCTTCTCGGTCAGCACGTGCACCCCGGCCGCCAGGCAGTCCAGCGCCACCGGAACATGTTCGTGGTGGGGTGTGCAGATGTGCACGACGTCGGGACGCTGCGGCGACGCGAGCAGGTCGCGATGATCGGTGAAGCCCGGCACACCGTAACGGGACACGGCCTCTGCCAGGGCCGCGGGCTGGGTGTCGCACACGGCGACCAACTCGATGCCGGCCAGCGCGTCGATGGCCTCGCCGTGGACGACGGAGACGTCTCCGCATCCGATGATCGCTGCTGTGGTCATGGGTGGCTCTCTCTCGGGGGGTGAGGATGACCGCGCCGCCGGGGTCAGCGGTACTCGATGCCCTCGTCGTCGAGCAGCGTAGTGAACGCCCGCCACGCCTCGGTGAACAGCTCCGGGCCCGAGAACCCGCCGAGGCTGTGCGTCTGCGACAGGTGCGGCTCGAGGGAGAAGAAGCCGTCGAAGCCGTCGGCGTGCAGTGCGCGGATTGTCTGCGCGACCTCGCCGTCGCCACGGCCGGCGGGCACCACCTCGCCGGTGCTCAGGTGCGCGTCCTTGATCTGGACGTACTCCAGGTACGGCCGGATGGCGGCGAATCCGTCGGTGAAGGGGTGGACGCCGACCTGGACGAAGTTGGCGGGATCCCAGGCTGCCCGCAGGTTCGGCGAGCCCACGGACTCCAGGATGTCGACGCAGCGCCGCGGAATGTCGCCGTAGATCTCCTTCTCGTTCTCGTGCAGGAAGATGACGCCGCCCTCTTCGGCCACGTCGGCCAGCGCCCGCATGCGGCGGAGGACCTCGTCCCGGAGGTCGTCGGGGTTCTGGCCCGGGGGCATGAAGAACGAGAAGATCCGGACGTAGGGGGCGCCGAAGCGGTGCGCGACCTCCACGGCGTGGCGGGCCCGGTGCAGGTGCTCCTCGAAGTCGTCGTCGATGCGGATCTTCCCGATGGGCGATCCGATGCTCGACACCTTCACCCCCTGGGCGTCGAGCACCTGCTGAGCCCGGGCGAGCTGGTCGTCGTCGAGGTCGAGCACGTTGATTCCCCAGGCACTGCGGAACTCGAGGTATGACATTGCGAGCTTCGCGACGAGCGAGACCTGCTCCTCGAGGTCGGGGGAGATCTCGTCGGAGAATCCCGAAAGTGTCCACATGGGTGCAGCTCCTCGCTGAGCGGGGTGGATGGGGTGTCGCAACTTCGGTCAACCCTCGTGCGGCTGCCGGCGGGGGGCCACGGGTTGCCACATGTTGCCCTGCCCATCGTCGGAGTTCGATGATCTTTCGACAAGGCTGACCCCCGTCTTGGGCAACTTCTGGAAACCGCTTGGCTGCCCGGGGTCCGGCCCACAAGGTGGGTGGATGCCGCCGCGGCGGAGCAGAGCGGCGGGGAGCCGCGGCGCAAATGATCAGCAGGTGAGGACCCGCGGGTCGGGTCCACGAACGAACGGAGCACAGCCAATGGCGGACGACCAGGTCAGGCTCGGCATCATCGGCCTCGGGACGCAGGGCTCGATGTATGCCAGGTTCATCACGGACGGCATGGTCCCCAACATGGCGCTCGGCGCGATCGCCGACATCGACCCCGCCAGGCGGGAGGTGGGTGCGGCCGAGTACGGCGTGCCCGTGTATGAGGACTACCAGTCCCTGCTCGCCGGCGGCGACGTCGACGCCGTCGTGACCACGGTGCCGCACTACCTGCACCCGGAGATCGGCATCGCCGCCCTCACCGCGGGAATCCACGCGCTGGTGGAGAAGCCGGCCGGCGTCTACACCAGGCAGGTCCGCGAACTCAACGAGGTCGCCGCCCAGCACCCCGAGTTGACCTTCGGGATCATGTTCAACCAGCGCATCAACCCTCTCTACCAGCGCATCAAGCAGATCGTCGACGCCGGCGAGATCGGGCGGATCCGGCGCTCGAACTGGATCATCACCACCTGGTGGAGACCCCAGGGCTACTACGAGCAGTCCGCCTGGCGAGCCACCTGGGGCGGCGAGGGTGGCGGAGTCCTGGTCAACCAGGCCCCGCACCAGCTTGACCTGTGGCAGTGGATCTGCGGCGTCCCGAAGTCGGTCTACTCGAAGGTGGCGTACGGGTTCCGCCGCAACATCGCCGTCGAGGACGAGGTCACCGCGGTGGTGGACTACGGCGACGGCGTCACCGGCACCTTCGTCACGGCCGTCCACGACCTCGTCGGCACCGACCGGTTCGAGATCCTGGGCGACAAGGGCAAGATCGTCGTCGACGGGTCCAAGTCCGCCACCGTCACGCGCCTGGTGACCGATGAGCGCGAGCTCTCCGACCAGATGGCGATCGAGGACGTGCGCAAGCTGTTCATGGGCCAGCTGAACCCGGCCAGGTATTACTCGCAGGAGGTCATCGAGTTCGACTCCGTCTGGGGCGCGCAGCATTCCGGCGTGCTGGAGAACTTCGCGGCCCACATCCTCGACGGCACGCCGCTGATCGCACCGGGCTCGGACGGCATCAACGGCGTGCGGCTCGCGAACGCGATCCACCTGTCGAGCTGGCTCGGGCGGGAGGTGCCCCTCGACTTCGACGAGGACCTCTACCTGGCCGAATTGGACAAGCGCATCCGGGCCGAGGGGAAGTTCCCCGAACGGGCGGCTCGACCCGCGGACGCGCCGGCGGCGGCCGGATGACCAGCTCAGTGCGGAGGCGCACCCGCTACCCTCGCACGGGTGGACGAATCGGATGATCAGGAACTGACGCAGCGGCGGGACTGGGTGCGGTACTTCTGCGACGGCTTCCTCTGGCCGGACGCGGAGTGGCTGCAGGACGATGAGGGCGGTTTCTCCTATTGGCCCGGTCGGCTGCGCCAGCGCGTCACCGTGGACGAGATCGCCGGCGGCCACCTCAAGTGGCGCTGGCGGATCCAGGTGGTGGAGGACATCACCCGGCGCGACCTCGCCGAATGGATGTGCCTGCGGCTGAACGAGCTCGCGTGCGGATGGTCGTTCGTGGTCGATCCGGCGAACGCCACGCTCAGCGCGATCTCGGCGGTGTCCGCGCCGATCGACTGGGACCGCTACCTGTTGCGCTTCGCGAGCGGGGCGAAGCTGGCGGGCTGGTTCTGCGACACCATCGTCGACGATCTGGCCCGGGTCCTCGGGGGGACGCCGGCGTTCTCGGCCCCGGGCGGTCACCACGAGCCGCGCGTCATTCCCGACGCCCTCGCCTATCTGCCCACCGCGATGCGGGAGCGACCCGAATGGGTCTTCGACCCCGTGCCCTACCGGTTCGGCTCGCTCGACGACATCGCCCGCCTGTTCGTCGGCCGGATGGGCGACGCCGCCGACCGCAGCGAGGTCGACGACAGCGGCCTCACGGTCACCACGCTGCAGCCCGACGGTGAGCACGTGTCGAGCGTCCTGCGCGCCGCGTTCGACGTGCATCCGCTGCTCGGTTCGGCCTGGCGCACCGACGTCGTGCTGCCCGGGGTGCCCGGCGGGGTGCACGCGTCCGCGGCGAGCGCCGGAGCGTGGCGGCTGTACGACGATCCGGTGAGCAATCTCCTGGGTGCCTGGGTGAGCGATGGCGGTTCGCTCGCCTACCGGCAGTGGGCCACCACGGATGAACTGCGCAGTTACGAGCAGTTGGCGTCGTTCGGGGGACACACGGCGCAACTCCTTTGGAGCGTTTCCTCGACGGCGTCCGACGCGCTCGCCTGGGCGATGGACGCCGACTGGGAGGCCGCGTCCGGGGAACCGGCGCCCGTCGACCTCGATGCGGCCCGGGGGATGGTGATCGGCCCTCTCGGCCACGGTGGCCGCGCGCTCACCGACATCTGGCGACCGCACGAGGACGCCGCGGACCGGCGGCTGCTGTGGTGGCAGCAGCTGTCCGTGCTCGTGGTGGTGGGGTGGTTCAATCCGATGGGCCCGACCCTGTCGACGCTCGAGTTGCGCCGCGATCCCGCGACCGGGCGCGTGCGGATGCTGTGGTTGATGCGGCACCCGTTCCTTCCGCAGTACGTCGACCTCGGCCCCTGCGAGACCGATGACGAACTGTACGAGGCACTGAGTGACGGCATGGACCGGCTGTGT
>JAJXWF010000183.1 GCA_021781735.1 Actinomycetes bacterium | reverse complement strand
GACCGGCAGGCCGTGGCAGTCCCAGCCGGCCTTGCGGTCGACCCGGAAGCCCTGCATGGTCTTGAAGCGCGGGAACACGTCCTTGAACACCCGCGCCTCGACGTGGTGGGTGCCGGGCTGGCCGTTCGCGGTGGGCGGGCCCTCGTAGAACGTCCACGGGCGTCCATCGGCGGTCGCGGCGAGCGACGCGGCGAAGGTGTCGTTCGCCTCCCAGAAATCCAGGATCTCGTGGTCGATCTCGGGCAGGCTCACCTGGGCGGGAACGGACCGGTAACCGGACGGGATGCTCATCGCGGGTCCTTGCGATTCGTTGGTGTCAACGAAGGGACGACGACCGCACCACCGGGTGCGGCACCGCGGTACCACCCTTCTTGGACACCACCGGCGTCCCGCTCGTGTTCGCCGCGGCCGGGTCTAGTGAGGTCGGGACACGCGTGCCGACCCGTTCTTCCGGCGGCTCCGGGGTGATGGCCCCATCGACGCCTTGCGGACGCGGCAAGTCTAGGGCCGTCGGCGGATCGGGGCCAACCCTGCGGGCCGCGGTGCGCCGCTCGCTCACAGGTAGCGCAGCGTCCAATAACCCCACGCCACGGCCAGCGTGACGCCGGCAACCATGCTTCCGTACTTCGTGAATTCCCAGAAGCTGATCGGATGCTTGTTGCGGGCGGCGATGCCGAGCACGACGACGTTCGCGGACGCCCCGATCGCGGTCGCGTTGCCGCCGAGGTCGGCGCCCAGCGCCAGCGCCCACCACAACGGTTGGGCGTGCTGGGCGGTGACGAGGTCGTGCACGAGCGGCGCCATGGTCGCGACGTAGGGGATGTTGTCGACGACCGCGGACAGGATGCCCGACAGCCACAGCAGCGCGGTGGCACCGATGAACCGGTGGTCTCCGAGGGAGTTGACGAGCACCCGGCCGAACCGCTCGATGAGGCCCGACTGCACGAGGCCGCCGACCATGATGAACAGGCCCATGAAGAAGACCAGCGTGCCCCACTCGACCTCCTCGAGGTAGTCGCCGGGCTCGAGACCCGACACCACGATGAGCAGGCCCGCGGCCATCAGCGCCACGAGGGACGGATCGATCCCGGTGACTCCTTGGAGGACGAAGCCGATCAGCGCGAGCACGAGGCAACCGAGCGCCTTGACGAGCAGCGGCCGGTCGTGGATCGCCTCCCGCTCGTCGAGCGCCATCACCCGGGACACCCGCTCGGGATCGACCACCAACCGACGCCCCCAGATCAGCCAGGCCATGCCGATGAACACGAGGAGCAGCAGGCCCGTGACCGGGGTCATGTTCGACAGGAACTGGTTGAAGGTGAGCCCACCCTTGCTGGCGATGATGATGTTCGGGGGATCGCCGACCAGGGTCGCGGCGCCACCGATGTTCGACGACATCACCTCGGCGAGCAGGTAGGGGACCGGGGAGATGCCCAACCGGTCGCACACCAGCAGCGTCACGGGCGCGATGAGAAGCACGGTCGTCACGTTGTCGAGCACGGCCGAGGCCATCGCGGTGATGAGGATGAGCAGGGTCATCAGCAGGAACGGGCGTCCGCGCGAGCGCTTCGCCGCCCAGATCGCGATGAACTCGAACAGCCCGGTCTGCTTCAGCACCGAGACGATGATCATCATGCCGAGCAGCAGGAAGACCACGTTCCAGTCGATGGCGGTGTCCTGATGGAAGAAGGCCGACGTGGCGTTGACCCCGCCGACCAGCACCATGGCCGACGCGCCGCCGAGCGCCGCGTAGGTGCGGGGGATACGTTCTGAGGCGATGAGCGCGTAGGCGATGAGGAAGATCCCGAGGATGACCCAGGTCACGAGGGCCGCCCCAACGCGTCACGCAGCAGGCGGGACACGGTGACGGCTCCCACATAGTGGTCGTCGGACACCACGGCGACGACCGAGATGCCCTCGTTGGCCATGTAGGCGGCGGCCTCGAGGTTGGTGTCGTGATCGGAGAGCACCGGCACCTGCCGCACCTCGCGCGGCATGAGGTCGCCGACGGTGAGGTCGCCAAGACGCACGATCATCTGCTCGGCGTCGCTGCTGTCGAGGACGTGCGCGAGGTGGGGATCTTCGACCACGTAGTCGGGAAGCAGCGCGCTGAGGATCTGGGGACTGCTCAGCACCGCGTAGGGACGCCGGTGCTCGTCGAGGACGATCAGCGCCAGCCGGTGCTCGTCGGCCATCGACCGCACGGCGTCGAGCGCAGGACTGTCGAGGGTGGCCGACGGGTAGTGCTCGACCAGGTCACGCAGGTACATGGCTGCCTCCTCACACCGGCGTCTCCCGATCCTGTCATATCGGCTCTCCCCGGCACGGCGGGCCGGTCAGGGCAGCAGATGGTCGACGGATGTCGCGAGCGGCACCGGGGCGGCGTAGGTCATCGGCCCGGTGCTGAGGAACAGTGAGGTCGCCCCGGTGGAGGTGCGGGCGACGATGTCGCTCAGCCCGTCGGCGTTCATGTCGCCGGGCGAGGTGAGATCGCGGTAGCCCTGGAAACCGCTGAACAGTTTCACCGACGAGGTGAACCCTCCTGACCCGTTGCCCTGCCAGGCGAGGATGTTCCCGCTGGAATCGCGCACGAGCAGATCGGACCTGCCGTCACCGGTGACGTCACCGGACCCGAACATGTAGTTGTACGAGGCGCCGTTCCAACCCGACGGGGTGATGACGTGCACCGTCGAGGAGATGTTGCCGGCACCGTCGCTGTCGAAGCGTACGAGCGCGTTGTCGGAGCGACGGATGCACAGGATCGACGACGTCCCGTTGCCGCGGACGTCGGCGAGGCCGGTGCAGTTCCGGTAGTCGGACATCCCCGTCGACGTGACCAGGTCGGTGGTGTTGAGCCCGTAGATCACCGAGTTCGCGTCGTAGAACGCCCCCGACGAGGTCATCCACACGATGTCGGCCCAATGGTCACCGTTGATGCTCGGCACCACGAGCACCTGGCTGTAGCCGCCCCACGCGGTCGACGTGCTGATCGTGTGCGGGTCGAGGAACCGCCCGGCCGGGGTGCCCGGGCTCACCTGCAGGGTGCCCTGACCGGAGATCGACACGAGGTCGCCGTAGCCGTCGCCGGTGAAGTCCTGGAGCTGCTCGGCCGGCGTCCGGATGACGTTGAAGTAGGTCGAGCGAAGCCCGAGGTAGTACTGGAAGGTGTAGCCGCTGAACGTCACCGAGCCGTTGGTGCCGGTGAGCCTCATCCCGGTGACCCGGCCGCCCCACATGCCGTTGCCGTCACGGCTGGTCACGGTGAGGCTCGTCACCGTCCCGACACTCGGCCAGATCGACTGCAGGGTGGACGCCGACACGGTCGTCTGCCAGGTGTTCAGCCACCACGGCGTCGAGCGCTCGAACACGTCGAGCTTGGCCTGCTGCGGCAGCGTCGAGCCGGCGATCGCCCCGCCGTTCGAGGACCCGAATTCGGAGCGCACCACCGCGCCCTGGAACTTGATCGCGATGTGGGCAGTGAGGCTCACCGCCTGGGCGCTGTTGGTCGACTCCCCGGAGATGCCGCCGAACACCTGGCAGGAGGTCGTGTCGCAGATGTCGTACTGCGACGTGCGGGGGTGCTCGCGGTACCACTCCCCATAGCTGCGGGCGGCGACCGCCTGGGCGGCCAGGGCGTCGACCGGCCAGTTGCCCGGGGACTCCCAGGGCACCACCTGGCGCACGTAGTTCTCGAGGGACGTGCTCAGCACCGGAATCATCGAGGATCCGCTGCGGTCACCGATCAGCGCGCCGATCACCTGGGTGCCCGACGTGCCGCTCGACGGCAGCACGGTGAGGTTCCCGTCGGACGCCGAGATCTGCCAGTGGCCGGATGTCGACGACTTGTACGTGCTGGTGCCCGACGAGGTCTGCAGTTGGAGGTCGACGGCGTTGCCGTTGCTGCTCGACGTGTTGGCGACGATCCTCCACGCGAGGATCGCGGCGCCCGACGACGTCGTCGGCAAGGACACGGTCTGCCCCGCGCCGTCGGTGGCGGTCAGGCCGCTGCGGCCCGCGAGCCGGGCGGTGTTGCCGACATTGCCGAGCAGCCCCACCGTGATCGTCGAGTTCGAGACCGGGGCCAACTGCGTGCCCGAGTAGTAGAAACTGAGGATCTCCCGCCACGTCTCACCGGTCTGCGCGGCCGCCAGCGCACCGTACTGGGACATGCCGCGGCCGTGTCCCCAGCCACGTCCGGCGATGGTGAACGTCTTCGAACTCGGCACCGGAACGGACAGGTCCGCGGCGGCCGGGCGCGGGGCGAGCCCCGCAAGGCCGAGCAGGGTCACCGCGGCGACCGCCAGCGCGGCGATGCGGAGCGTTCGGCGCCTGATCGGCATGGCGGTCCCTCCCAAGGATTCCGGGTGGCGGCAGGCTATGCCGAAGTGCGCGAACTCGTCGCGCATGGGGGGTCAATCCCTACTTGAGGATTACCCCCTTGCGCAGTCCCACCCGCCCACCCCACCGCAACCTACGGAGCCGTAGAGTTCGAGGCATGAGCGCCGCAACCCAAGCCATCCGAGCCGCCCGCGACCTCCTCTGGCAGGCGTCCGGTCTCGACGAGGCACGGGCCACCTTCACCTGGCCGGAGATCACGGGGCCCTTCAACTGGGCGATCGACTGGTTCGACGCGATCGGACGCGGACGTGGCGACGTGGCGTTGTGGATCCGCGAGGAGGACGGCAGCCAGCAGCGCTACACCTACGCCGAGATGGTCGACCGCAGCGACCGGCTCGCCGCCTGGCTCGAGGCCCGGGGTCTGCGGAAGGGCGATCGGGTGCTGGTCATGCTCGGCAACCAGGTCGAGATCTGGGACGCCCAGCTCGCGCTGATGAAGCTCGGCGCGGTGATCATCCCGACCGCGATGGCGTTGAACCCGGGCGACCTCGACGACCGGATCCGCCGGGCCGGTGCCCGGGCCGTCATCACGAACCCGGGCGAGACCTCCAAGTTCGAGCTCATCCACGGTGACTACCTGCGGATCAGCACCGCCAACGCGCCCGACGGCTGGCTGCCGCTGGCCGACGCCGGGCGGCTGGAGGCGTCCCCGCGTCCGATCGTGACGACCGTCGACGACCCGGTGCTGGCCTACTTCACCTCGGGCACGACCAACCAGCCGAAGCTCGTCGAGCACACCCACCAGAGCTACCCGGTGGGACACCTCACCACCACCTACTTCATCGGCAGCCGGCCCGGTGACGTGCATCTCAACATCAGTTCCCCCGGCTGGGGCAAGCACGCGTGGAGCAGTTTCTTCGCCCCGTGGATCGCCGAGGCGACGGTCTTCGTGTACAACTACCTACGATTCGACGCCGCCGACCTCATGAGCCAGTTGCGCGAGTGCGGCGTCAACACCTTCTGCGCGCCGCCGACGGTGTGGCGGATGATGATCCTCGCCGATCTCGGCGAGCGCCCCGAGGGGCTGCGGCAGGTCGTCGGGGCCGGAGAGCCCCTCAACCCCGAGGTGATCGCCATGGTGCAGCAGGCCTGGGGTCTCACGA
>JAJXWF010000017.1 GCA_021781735.1 Actinomycetes bacterium | reverse complement strand
TCAACCCGGCTAACCGGGTGCAGCGTGCGGTGACGATCCCCGAGGGGCAGCGGCTGAGCGTCACCCTCAGCACGATCAGCAAGAAGACAGGTATCCCGCTGGCCGACCTGCAGAAGGAGGCCCAGGACCTCAACGCGCTCAACCTGCCGTCGTGGGCGAAGAATCCGAACGCCCCCGAGGGGTTCCTGTTCCCCGACACGTACAACTACGACGCGAACCCGACTCCGGCGGAGATCCTGCCCGTGATGATCTCCGAGTTCGTGTCGGTCGCCAACAGCCTGGGTCTGGAGAAGAAGGCCAAGGCGCTGGGCTACACCCCGCTCGAGGTGCTCACGGTCGCGAGCATCGTCCAGGTGGAGGTGCCGCCGAAGTATCAGGCCGAGGTCGCCGCGGTGATCTACAACCGGCTCAAGCAGGGCATGCCGCTCGGCCTGGACACCTCGGTGCACTACGCGGTGAACAAGCCGATGACCGAGCCGCTGACCAGCGCCGACTTCAAGAATCCCAGCCCCTACAACACCTACGTGCACACGGGGCTCATGCCTGGGCCGATCGATTCCCCAGGGAAGTCCGCCCTGCAGGCGGCGCTGAACCCCGCCAACTCCACCGCCCTGTACTTCGTCACGGTCAACCTCAAGACCGGCGAGACGAAGTTCGCCTCGACACTCGCCGAGCACAACGTGAACGTGCAGCAGTTCGACGACTGGTGCAAGGCCAACCCGGGCACGGCGGGATGCCCCGTCCCGTGATCTCCACGTCGGCGCCGATGAAGTGCGCGGTCGTGGGGCATCCGGTGGCGCACTCGTTGTCGCCGGCCCTGCACCGCGCGGCCTACCGGCAGCTCGGTCTCGACTGGAGTTACGAGGCGGTCGACGTCGAACCCGGCGGCCTCGCCCGGTTCGTCGGGGGTCTCGACCGGGGCCGCTGGCGCGGGCTCAGCGTGACCATGCCTCACAAGCCCGATCTCGTGGCACTCGGCGCGCCCGACGAACTGGTGCGCCTCACCGGAGTGGCCAACACCCTGGTATTGGACGCTGCCGGCGACACGGTGCACAACACCGACGTCCCCGGCTTCGTCCGGTCCTGCGAGGCGCACGGACTGGCCCGGGCCTCCCGCGTGGTCATCGTGGGCAATGGAGCCACGGCGGCCTCCGTGCTGGTCGCCGTCGCGCGGATGGGGGCGCGCTCGGTTGTCGTGCTCGCCCGCGAGCCGCGCCGGGGTGAGCATCTGGTGGGCCTGGCCGGCGGACTGGGGGTGGCCTGCGAGGTGCGACGGCTCGGCGACCCGGTGGGGTCCTGCGACCTTGTCGCCTCGACGGTGCCCGCGGCGGCGCTCGGTCCCCATGCGGCGGCGCTCGCGGCCGGCGCGGGCGTGGTCTTCGACGCCGTCTACGATCCGTGGCCCACCCCCCTGGCCACCGCTGGCAGGAACGCCGGCCGGGTCGTCGTCAACGGTCTCGACCTGCTCGCCGGTCAGGCCGTCGACCAGGTGCGGCTGATGACGGGTGGGCTGGTGAGCTTCGAGTTGCTGCGGTCCGCGGGCGAGGCGGCCCTGCGGGCGCGCGGCGAAACTCTGCGAGACTGACCCCATGCTGCGTTATCTCACCGCTGGCGAGTCGCACGGGCGCGCCCTCGTGGCCACCATCGAGGGGCTTCCCGCTCATGTCAGGGTGTCCTCGGATGACATCCGCACGGCGCTGGCGCGGCGCCGGCTCGGCATCGGCCGGGGCGCACGGATGAAGTTCGAGGCCGACGAGGTGACCGTCCTGTCCGGGGTCCGGCACGGCGAGACGCTGGGGTCTCCGATCGCGATCCTGATCGGCAACACCGAATGGCCGAAGTGGACCGAGGTGATGAGTCCCGACGAGGTCGACCCGGAGGTGCTGGAGGCCCAGGCGCGCAACGTGGCCCTCACCCGGCCGCGCCCGGGGCACGCGGATCTCGCGGGCATGCAGAAGTTCGACTTCGACGAGGCCCGTCCCGTGCTCGAGCGGGCGTCGGCCCGCGAGACGGCGGCCCGCGTGGCGATCGGGCAGGTGGCCAGGAACTTCCTCGACCAGGTCGGCGGCATCAGCCTGCTCAGCCACGTCGTCGAGTTCGGCCCGGTCCGGGCGTCACGGGCCGACCTGCCGAGGATCGCCGACCTCGACGCCATCGACGCCGACCCGTGCCGGTGCTTCGACCCGGACGCCTCGGAGCGCATGCAGGCGGAGGTCGCGGCGTGCCATCGCGACGGCGACACGTTGGGCGGGATCGTGGAGGTCGTCGTCTGGGGCCTGCCGCCGGGTCTCGGCTCGCACACGCAGGGCGACCGCCGCCTCGACGCACGCCTCGCGGGGGCGCTCATGGGCATCCAGGCGATCAAGGGCGTCGAGTTGGGTGACGGGTTCGAGTCGGCCCGCGTCCGGGGGAGCGAGGCCCACGACGAGATCACCGTCGACGAGGGAGGCATCCGTCGCACCGGCAACCGGTCCGGCGGCACCGAAGGGGGCATGAGCACCGGAGAGGTGCTGCGGGTGCGGGCGGCGATGAAGCCGATCGCCACGGTGCCGCGCGCGCTGCGGACGATCGACACGGCCACGGGCGAACCGGCGCGCGCGCATCACCAGCGCAGCGACGTCACCGCCGTGCCGGCCGCCGGGGTGGTCGCCGAGGCGATGGTGGCTCTCGTGCTCGCGGAGGTCGTGCTCGAGAAGTTCGGCGGCGACTCGCTGGCCGAGACCCGCCGCAATCTCGACGCCTATCTGGCCCGGGTGGCCGAGCGGGGGCTGAGCATCCATGGCTGAGGCGGCGGACAGTGAGCGGGTGGCCGGCGGACCCTTCACCGGGGGCGGTAGCGGCACCATCGTGATCATCGGTGCGCCCGGATCCGGCAAGTCGACGGTCGGGTCCCTGGTCGCGCGACGGCTCGGACTGGACTTCGTCGACGTCGACGAGGTCATCGAGCAGCGGGCCGGCAAGCGGATCGGTGACATCTTCCTCGACGAGGGCGAGGCGTACTTCCGGCGGCTCGAGCGTGACACGACCATCGACCTGCTCGACGGCGGAGGCGTCGTGTCCCTCGGCGGGGGTGCGGTGATGGACCCCGACATCCGCGCGGCGCTCGCCGGTCACCGGGTCGTGTGGCTGAAGGTGTCGATCACCCAGGCGACCCGGAGGGTCGGCATGAACAGCCTGCGCCCGCTGCTGCTCGGCAACGTGCGCGGCCGGCTGGTGGCGCTGCTCAAGGAACGGACCCCGCTCTACGAGCGGTGCGCGACGATCACCGTCGACACCGACGGACTCAAGGCGCGCCAGGCGGCCCGGGCCGTGATCGAGGCCGTCACCGGCCGCGCCCTTCCGGCCGAGGCCGACGACGAGGCCGCACCGGCCGACTGACGGCGGCCCGACCCCTCCCCCCGACGACAGGTGATGACGATGACGAGCGTCCATGTGGCGAGTGAACGACCCTATGACGTGTTCATCGAGGCCGGGTGCGCGGCCCGGCTTCCCGAACTCTGCGCCGGCGCGAGCCGGATCGCGATCATCCACCCCGACGTGCTGTCCGATCGGGTGGCCAAGCTCGCTGCCGACCTTCCAGCGCCGACCGAGGTCGTGACGGTCCGGGTGCCGAACGGCGAGCCGGCCAAGTCGTCGGGCGTGCTCGTCGACTGCTGGAACACGCTGCTCGAGGCGGGCTTCACCCGCAACGACGTGGTCGTCGGCTTCGGCGGGGGAGCGACCACCGATCTGGCGGGCTTCGTGGCCGCGACGCTGCTGCGCGGCGTCCGATACGTGGCGATGCCGACAACAGTGCTGGCGATGGTCGACGCCGCGGTGGGGGGAAAGACCGGCATCAACGTGCCCGCGGGCAAGAACCTCGTGGGGGCGTTCTGGGAACCGGCGGGGGTGTTGTGCGATCTGGACACGCTCGGCGACCTGCCGGAGGCCGAGGTGAGCTCCGGCCTGGCCGAGGTGGCCAAGGCGGGCTTCTGCCAGGATCCTCGGATCCTCGACCTCATCGAGCAGGACGCCGCCGACGCCCGGGACGTCACGAGCGTGCGCTTCGCCGAGATCGTCCGCCGGGCGATCGAATACAAGGCCGGGGTGGTGTCGGTCGACCTTCGTGAGGCCACCTCGACCGCCGGGTCGGTGGGGCGTGAGGGACTCAACTACGGTCACACGCTCGCGCACGCGATCGAGGCGCACCACCACTTCTCGTGGCGCCACGGCGACGCCGTGAGCGTGGGCATGGTCTTCATGGCCGAGGTGTCCCGACGGCTGCTCGGACTCGACCCCGAAACCGTGCGACGCCACCGTGACGTGCTGATGTCGCTGGGGCTCCCCACCACCTACGACGGGGCCGACTTCGGCGAGCTGCGGGCGATCATGGGCCGTGACAAGAAGGCGCGCGGTGCGACCCTGCGGCTCATCGGGCTTCCCCGGATCGGCCAGGTCGAACTCATCGAGGCCCCCGACGAGCGGGTGCTCGAGGAGTCGTTCGAGTCGCTGCGTCCCTGACCTCGGGGGTCAGCGCGCGGCGAACCGCTCCACCAGGCCCGCGATGAGCGCCTCCTGGCGCGGGTCGACCCGGATGCGATCCGGCTCGGCGGTGTGCCAGGCGATGATCTCGCGGGCGCCCTCACTGAACGGCGTGGTGCATACGAACTCCGGCACCAGGGTCCTGACCTTGGTGTTGTCGAAGATCAGTGAGTGCGTCTTGTCACCGAGCAGGCCCGCCCCCCACTCGGGATCGGCGGCCGCGATGAGGTCGCTGGGGACGTGGACGATGTTCGCCTCGGCGCCCGCGGCATCGGCGAGCATCCCGACGATCGCGTCCCAGGTCAGCCACTCGTCGGAGGTGATGTGGAACACGTCGCCGACCGCCTCCGGACGTCCGAGCAGCCCGACGAAGCCCTTGGCGAAGTCGGTGGTGTGGGTGAGTGTCCACAGCGAGGCGCCGTCACCGTGCACCACTACCGGCGCCCCGGCCAGGAGCCGCGCCAGCGTCGCCCCGCCGCCGTCGAGCGGGGAGAGGGTGCGGTCATAGGTGTGCGACGGGCGGACGATCGTCGCGGGGAACGCCTCGTCGCGCCACAGTTCGACGAGCAGGTCCTCGCAGGCGATCTTGTTGCGGCTGTACGCCCAGTAGGGATTGCGCAGCGGTGTGCTCTCGGTGACCGGGAGGTGCCGGGGCGGGGTCTGGTAGGCCGACGCGGAGCTGATGAAGACGTACTGTCCGGTGCGTCCGCGCCACAGGTCGGCATCGGCGCGCACCGTGTCGGGGGTGAACGCACGGAACTGGCACACCACGTCGAAGTCGCGTCCGGTCACCGCCGCGGCCACCGATTGCCGATCGGCGATGTCCGCGGTGAGATGTTCGACCGCGCTGGGCAGTGGTCGCTGGCCGCTGCGCCCCCGGTTGAGGACGCTCACCTCCCAGCCGTGCTCGACGGCACGGACGACGCTGGCGCTGGAGATGATCCCGCTGCCACCGACGAAGAGCACACTGCGACCCATGACGACCTCCCATGCGGACGCCGGACGCCCCGGCGCGCTCCCGACCACCCTAGCCGGGTCGGGAGTCGCGGCGCGGTGCCCATCGCCCCTTGACGAGACGGGATCACCAGCCGCCGAGGATCACACCTCGGGGATCCGTCGGGTGCCGACGTGACCGGTCACTGGGGGATCTGGCTGAGGAACGGCGCGGCCGCCGCGATCATCGTGGCGATGCCGAGCACCGGCGCGAGCACCCCGACGACGAGCGCGGTGATCGCCAGCGGGCGGGCACTGCGCCGGTTGACCGCGACGATCGCCGCCACCCACCCGCCGGTCCCCGCCAGCGAGGCCACGAGGCCGAGCAGCAGCCAGGTGCCGAGCCTCTGGGTGAGAGCCGGGTCGGTGGCCCTGATCTGGGACGCGTCGACGGTGGTGCTGCCCACCTCGAGCATCAGCACGCCGAGGTCGTGACCAGCGAGGTGGGCGAGCACGAGTGTCGCCAGGGTCATGCACATCACGAGCACGAAGGCACCGGTGCCGAGCCCCGGGCCGGACCCGCGAGGCCCGTACGGGTAGGGCCCCGCGGGTCCGGTGGGGGCATACCACCCGCCCGACGGCATGCCCGGTTGCGCTGACTGCGGCCACGCCGCGTACGGCGGGGTTCCGGGCTGCGGGGGCTGTTGCCACGAGGAGGCTGGTGGAGCCTCGGGCGGAGGGGGCTCATTCCAGGAGGAGGCCGGTGGAGCCTCGCTCGGAGGGGGCTCATTCCAGGAGGAGGCCGGTGGAGCCTCGGGCGGTGGGGGTTGCTGCCACGGCGAGTAGGGCGGGTTCTCCGATGCCGGGGGTCGCCGGCTCGGATCCGTGGACCAGGGATCGAACTGGTTGGTCATCGTGACCCCTTCGGGGCGTCTCGGCGATGAGCCGCTCGCGTCATCGCGGTGCCGGTCTAGCGGTGGGAACGTCGGCGTCGGATCGATTCAACCGGGGTGCGCCCCGGTCGCGGGTGATGCACCGCCGGAGCGGGCGGCGCTCACCGGGGGATCTGGTGCACGTAGGGTCCGGCCGCCATGAGCAGCGCGATGAAGGCGAGCATCGGGACGATCAATCCGACGATGATCGCGGCCAGCGACAGCGACCGTGCGCTCCGGCGGTTGTACGCGACGATCGACATGATCCAGCCGGCGCAGCCGAGGACGGCGGCGAGGAACCCGAGGATGACCCGGATGCTCACCTGCTGGCTGGACTGCGACAGGTTGGTGGGGTCGAAGGTCGTCCCGCCGGTGGTGACGAGCAGGTTGCCCATGTCACCGCCGAGCAGGTAGGCGAACACGAGGCACACGACGGTCATCGACGTGACGATCACGAACGACACGACCCCGAGTGTCCGGGTGGACGGCGCCGGGGCCGGGCTCGCCGGGGGTGCCGCCGAGAGACCCGGGGCCGGATGGGGGGCGGGCTCGCCGGGTGGGGGCCAGGCCGACGGAGTGGCGGCTTCCCAGGCGGTGCTCCACTGCGGGTCGCCCCGCCACGGGCCCGGCGACGACTCCCAGCCCTCCGGAGCGATCATCCCGTCGGGCCGGTGGGGCGGGACGCCGTCGTGCCACAGGTCGGATGGTCCTGGTTGAGGGGACGTGGGGCTCTGCTGGGTGGTCATGGCGACCCCTTCCGGTCTCAGCCGCGGCGGCGTCCCCACATGTGGTCGGGTGGCCGGGACGCGAGGACGGGACCGCTGGCTCCGTATCGATTCAAGCACTTCCGGGGGTGGATGCGCGCGGATCTCGGACCCTGCGGCGTGGTCTAGACTTAGCCGCCGTTATGCCCGCCGGGTGGCGCAGAAAGGATCCGACACGTGGTTTCGACCAACGATCTGAAGAACGGCATGGTGCTCGACCTCGACGGTCAGCTGTGGCAGGTGGTGTGGTTCCAGCACCACAAGCCCGGTAAGGGCAACACCGTGGTGCGCACCAAGCTCAAGCACGTGCTGAGCGGCAAGGTGGTCGACAAGACCTTCAACTCCGACACCAAGGTCGACTCGGCCACGGTCGATCGCCGCGACATGCAGTATCTCTACAACGACGGCGAGGGGTTCGTGTTCATGGACTCCACGACTTTCGATCAGTTGACGATCCCGCAGGACACCGTCGGCGAGGCGAAGGATTACCTGCTCGAGAATCAGATCGCCACGGTCGCGTTGCACGAGGGCAACCCTCTCTACATCGACCTGCCGACTTCGGTGGAACTCGAGATCACCTACACCGAGCCCGGACTGCAGGGCGACCGGTCCACCGGCGGCACGAAGCCGGCGACCCTCGAGACCGGCAAGCAGATCCAGGTACCGCTGTTCATCACCACCGGCGAGCGGGTGAAGGTGGACACCCGCACGGGTGAATACCTGGGCCGCGTGCAGGGCTGATGCCCGTGGTTCCCACCCCGCGTCCCGCCGGGGCCGCGGGGACCCCGGGTCGTCGGCCCCCGGCCGAGGGCGTCGAATTCGAGAAGGTGTCCGGCGACATTCGGGTTCACCGGCACATGTCGGCGCGGACGAAGGCGCGTAAGCGGGCGCTCGACGTGCTGTTCGAAGCCGAGGCCAAGCGCGCCGACCCACTCGTGATCCTCGACGAACAGTGTCGTCTCGCCGACCCTCCGGTGCGGGAGTTCACCATCGAACTCGTCCGCGGCGTCGCCGCGCACACCGCCGAGATCGATGCCCGGATCACGGCGGCCACCGCCGCCGACTGGCAGTTGGACCGGCTGGCCGGGGTCGACCGCAACCTCGCCCGGATCGCCGTGTTCGAGATCGACCACACCGACGTACCGACCGAGGCAGTGATCGCGGAGGCCGTCGAACTGGCCGACGAGTTCTCCACCGAGGATTCCGCGCCATTCCTCAACGGCCTGCTGGCCCGGGTCGTGGCGACCCGCTGAGGTGGGTCACCCGGGCACGACCGCCGTCTTGACGCCGGTACGCCCCGACACGAGGGCGATCGCCTCCTCGAAGCGCGACAGGGGTACCTGGTTCGTGACCAGCGACTCGGCGTCGATGACCCCTGCGGAGAGCAGGTCGACCGCGCGCACCACGTCGGCCCTCCGGGCGTTCGAGCCGCCGGTGACGATCAACTCGTTGTAGTGGATGAGATTGGCGTCGACCTCGGCTGTGCTGCCCTTGGGGAATCCGGCGAAGTAGCTCACCCGGCCCCCGATGCCGGCGAGGGCGAGGGCCTGGCCGGCGAGTTCGGCGGCACCGACGGCCACGATCACGACGTCGGCCCCGCGGCCGCCGGTCGCCTCGACCACCGCCGCCCTGACATCCGCGGTCGCCGGGTCGAGGGCTCGCGTCGCGCCGAGCCGGAGCGCGAGTTCTCGGCGGTGCGCGGAGCGGTTCGTGACGATGACCTGCCCGGCGCCCGCCACCCGGGCAAGCTGCGCGTGCAGCAGGCCGATCGGGCCGGCGCCCAGCACCACCACGGTCTCACCGGGCTGCACGCGGACCTGCCGGGCACCGTTGAGGACGCAGGACAGTGGCTCGGCGAGCGCGAGGGTTGTAGCCGGGATCTCATGCGGTGTGACGACGAGATTTCCGGACGCGACGGCGTCGGCGGGAACCAGCATCCGCTCGGCGAAGCCGCCGTCGATCCCGTACCCGATGAGGCGCAGGTTCTCGCACAGGTGTTCGCGATCGTTGAGGCAGGCATGGCACCGGTGGCACGACACGACGATCGACACCGTGGCCTGGTCGCCGACCCTCACCCCGGACACCCCCTCGCCCAGGGCGGCGACCCGCCCGGCGATCTCGTGACCCAGCACCACCCCCGGACGCACGCCGGACGTCTTGGCGCCCGAGATGAGCCGCAGGTCGGTGCCGCACAGCGTCGTGGCCTCGATGTCGAGCACGACCTCGCCGGGTCCCGGTTCGGGTGTCGGCACGTGCTCGAGGCGCAGGTCTCGGGGGGCGTGGAGTACGGCGGCGAGCATGGCTGGTGCCTCCTCGGGCGGAGCCGGTCAGCGACGACGTCGGCCGAGCTTCGCGGCCGTGCCGATCGTCGTCGCGAAACCCCTCGTGGGGCTGCTGCCCCTGTTCTACCAGCCGCCGGACGCAATCACCCCGAGGTGTCGTCGAGACGTTGCCCGGCCGTATGGTTGGCTGAACCGTGGGCGGGGCGTTCGGCGCGTGGAGAGGTTCACATGGGTGCGATCATCGAGGTCCGCGATTTCTCCATGCGCTTCGGCGATCTCACGGTCATCGACCACCTGAGCTTCGACGTGATGGAGGGCGAGACGTTCGGGCTGCTCGGGTCGAACGGATCGGGCAAGACCACGACGATCCGTGCCCTGCTCGACATCTACCAGCCCACCGGCGGCAGCCTGAACATCGAGGGCCACCCGTTCCACCCCAGCCAGTCGGCACGCCTCGGCTACCTGCCCGAGGAGCGGGGCCTGTACCAGAAGGAGTCGGTCATCGACCTGATGACCTACTTCGGGCGGCTCAAGGGCCTGTCCCGGCGGGACGCCCAGGCGTGGTCGATGCGCTACCTCACCGAGGTGGGCCTGCCGGACAAGGCGCGGGTCCGTCTCGACAAGCTGTCGGGCGGTCAGCAGCAGAAGGTGCAGTTGGGCGTCACGATCATGAACGATCCGGCGATCCTCATCCTCGACGAACCCACCAAGGGCTTCGACCCGGTCACCCGCAGGCTGCTGCTGGACCTGCTCGACCAACAGAAGTCACGCGGGTCGACGATCGTGTTCATCAGCCACCAGATGGACGAGGTGGAGCGGCTCTGCGACCGCATCCTGCTGCTCAAGGACGGCCGGGCGGAGGCGTACGGGACCATCCCGGAGGTGCAGGACAAGTACGGCGGTCGTCGGATCCGCCTGGAGTTCACCGGCGACCTGCCAGCGTCGGAGTTGTTCACCCCGGTCGTGCACGAGCGCAACTACGCCGAACTCGACTTCGGTGAGAACACCGACCCCGACCAGGTCCTGCGCGACCTGCTCGACGCCGGGGTGCGGATCCGCAGCTACGACCTCACCCGGATCTCGATGGAGGAAGTCTTCCTCCGGGTCTACGGTGCCGACGCGGGGAAGGAGGCCTGAGCGATGGGGGGACACAATTTCCGCACGGTCGTGACGTTCGAGTTTCTGCGCACGGTCACCAAGCGCCGGTTCTGGGTGATGTCGCTCAGCATCCCGCTGCTGCTGGCGCTGGTGGTCACCCTCACCACGATCAGCTCCCGCTCCCAGAACCCGACCGCGACCAGCACCGCGTTCGCGTTCCAGTACCACGATGCGTCCGGGCTGGTCACATCGCAGCTCGCGAGGGCGTTCGGCGGCACGCCGACCACCGATCCCGCCGCTGCCGTCGCCGCCGTGCGGGCGGGAACACTGCCGGCATTCTTCGACATCCCCGCCGACGTGGGGAGGGCTCCCGTCCAGGTCTACGGCGAGGATGTCGGTCTGATCGGCAACTCCCGCTACGACTCGGTCGCCCAGGCACTGGTCAGGGCGGCGGTGGCGCAGAAGATCGGCGATCCACGCCTGGCCCGGCTGGCCGCGTCCGGTGCGCAGCTCTCCTCGACGATCTACAACAAGGGTGTCGCGGTGAGTGGGTTCGCCAGCGTCGTCATGCCGGGCATCTTCCTCGTGCTGTTCTACCTCTCGATCGTCATGCTCGGCCAGCAGATGCTCAACGTCACCCTTGAGGAGAAGCAGAACAGGGTGAGCGAGATGATCCTCACCACGATGAGCCCCACCACCCTGATCATCGGCAAGGTCATCGCCCTCGTGGGGGTGGGGATCCTGCAGGCTCTCGTGTTCAGCCTTCCGGTGCTCATTGCCCGCCTGGTGGCCCCCGGCGCGGTGCACATCCCGGGCCTGTCGCTGTCCGACATCCCCATCGATCCGCTGCGCATCGGCTTCGGGTTCGTCATCTTCTTGTTCTCCTTCGCCATGTTCGCCGGGTTCCTCGTGGCGATCGGCGCGGTGATGCCGACCATCCGCGACGCCAGCGGCGCGTTCAGCGCCGTGGTGGTCACGATGTTCGTCCCGCTGTACGCCGTGCAGCTGGTCGTCAACGAGCCGCACGCGCTGCTGCCCACCGTGTTCACCTACTTCCCGCTCACGGCCCCGGTGACCGCGCTGCTGCGCAACGCCCTGGGCACCCTGTCGTGGTACGAGGCGGCGATCGTGGTGGTCGTCCTGGCGGTGATGTCCACCGTGATGCTGCGGGTCGGCGTCCGGCTGTTCCAGACCGGTTCGATCAGCTACACCTCGCGGGTCAACATCCGCGAGGCGCTGCGCCGGAGTCGCTGACCGGCACCGTCGACTCCTCGACCGAGCCGAGGTGCAGCATCGGGGCGTCCCCGCGCTGCAGCAGGCCGGCGAGGTTCGCGGGCCACACGGTCAGGCCGGGCAGGTCGTCGACGGTGACCCACCGGTGGTCGACGAGGGTGAGCCGTTCCCCCTCGGTGAATCCGGCGGTGCTGATCCCGGCGGAATGCTGGGCCTCGGAGATCCACACCTCGAAGAACAACTCGTGCTGCTCGGTGATCTGGTCGCTGTAGCCGTGCACGACCAGTCGTTCGGCGATGGGTCCGATGAGCTCCTCGGGGCGACAGTCGAAACCGGTCTCCTCCCGCAACTCCCGCAGCGCCGCCTCGGCCCACGTCTCGCCGTCGTCCAAGCCGCCGCCCGGAGTGGTCCACCAGGTGGCGCCGGGAACCCCGGGATCGGTGTCCCGGAACAGCAGGACGCCGGAGGCGTGCCGCACCAGCAGCCTGGCCGCCCGCCGGGACCGGCGTCGACGCTCGGACGGGGGCACGGGCTCGAACCGTCGGCTGCGGAACGCCATGCGGCAAGATTATCCGTCGACCGGCGGCCGCTGCCCACCGCCGACGAGGGCGTCGGGGCCGGGACCGAACCCTGGTAATCTCACCGAGGATGTAGTCCCGGATGCCTGCCGCCCCGCGCGGGAAAGGACGGTCATGACACCAGCACCCACCCCGACTACCAGCGATCTTCGCATTCCCCATCCCGTCCCGGCGATCCTCGTGCTCGAGGACGGCCGGGCTTTCCATGGTCAGTCCTTCGGGGCCGAGGGGGAGACCTTCGGTGAGGCCGTGTTCTCCACCGGCATGACCGGTTACCAGGAGACACTCACCGATCCCAGCTACCACCGCCAGGTGGTCGTCGCGACCGCGCCGCACATCGGCAACACGGGGTGGAACGACGAGGACGACGAGTCACGGCGCATCTGGGTCGCCGGCTACGTCGTGCGCGACCCCGCCCGACGGCCGTCGAACTGGCGTTCCCGTCGCAGCCTGGACGAGGAACTGCTCGCCCAGGGCATTGTCGGGATCCAGGGCATCGACACCCGCGCCCTCACCCGGCACCTGCGCGAGCGCGGGGCGATGCGGGTCGGGATCAGCTCGGTGTCCACCGACGTCGACGCGCTGCTCGACAAGGTGCGCGCCAGCCCCGGCATGGTGGGAGCCGACCTCGTCGGTGACGTGACGCTCCGCGCCGCCCGGGTGGTGCCGGCCGAGGGTGTCAAGCGGTTCACCGTCGCCGCGGTGGATCTCGGGATCAAGGCGATGACCCCCCATCAGATGGCCGCCCGCGGGATCGAGGTACACCTGTTGCCGGCCGACACCAGCATCGACGAGGTCCGCGCGATCGCCCCCGACGGCGTGTTCTTCTCCAACGGTCCCGGCGACCCCGCCACCGCCGACGCCGCCCGCGACCTCCTGCGCGAGGTGCTCGACGAGGGTCTGCCGTACTTCGGGATCTGCTTCGGCAACCAGATCTTCGGCCGGGCTCTCGGCTTCGACACGTTCAAGCTCAAGTACGGCCACCGTGGCATCAACCAGCCGGTGATCGACCGCACCACGAACAAGGTCGAGATCACCGCCCACAACCACGGGTTCGCGGTCTCGGCGCCCCTCGACGGCGTGACCTCCACGCGGTGGGGTGAGGTCAGCGTCAGCCACGTGTGCCTCAACGACGACGTCGTCGAGGGACTCGAATTGCGTCGAGACGACCGCCTCGTCGCCTTCTCGGTGCAGTACCACCCGGAGGCCGCGGCCGGCCCCCACGATGCCAACTACCTGTTCGACCGCTTCTGTGACGTGATGCTGGCACATCGCGACGCGAGCGCCACCGCCCCCGACGCCCCGCAGGAGGCCTGATGCCACGCCGCACCGACATCTCCTCGATCCTGGTCATCGGATCCGGTCCGATCGTCATCGGCCAGGCCGCCGAGTTCGACTATTCCGGTACCCAGGCGTGCCGCGTGCTGCGGCAGGAGGGGTTCCGGGTCATCCTGCTGAACTCGAACCCGGCGACGATCATGACCGACCCCGAGTTCGCCGACGCCACCTACATCGAGCCGATCACCCCCGAGTTCGTCGAGAAGGTCATCGCCCGCGAGCGTCCGGACGCCGTGCTCGCCACCCTCGGTGGACAGACCGCCCTGAACGCGGCGGTCGCCCTCTACGACAGCGGCGTGCTCGAGAAGTACGGCGTCGAGCTGATCGGTGCCACGGTCGACGCGATCCGTAAGGGCGAGGACCGGGAGAAGTTCAAGGAGATCGTGCAGGGCCTCGAGGTGGCGGGCGGCGTCGCCGAGGTCGCCCGTTCGCGCACCTGCCACACTCTCGAGGAGGTCATGGAGACCGCCGAGGAGCTCGGGTATCCCCTGGTGGTGCGGCCCAGCTTCACGATGGGTGGCGCGGGTGGCGGCTTCGCCCACACTCCCGACGACCTGCGCCGGATCGCCAGCCTCGGCCTGTCGGCCTCGCCGGTCACCGAGGTGCTCATCGAGGAGTCGATCCTCGGGTGGAAGGAGTACGAGCTCGAACTGATGCGGGACAAGGCCGACAATGTGGTCATCGTCTGCTCGATCGAGAACCTCGACCCGATGGGCGTGCACACGGGCGACTCGATCACCGTCGCGCCGGCGCTGACGCTCACCGATCGCGAGTATCAATTCATGCGCGACGTGGGCATCGCGATCATCCGCGCGGTCGGGGTCGACACGGGTGGCTGCAACATCCAGTTCGCGATCAACCCGGTCGACGGGCGGATGATCGTCATCGAGATGAACCCCCGGGTCTCGCGCAGCTCGGCGCTCGCGTCGAAGGCCACCGGCTTCCCGATCGCCAAGATCGCCGCCAAGGTGGCCGTGGGCTACACCCTCGACGAGATCCCCAACGACATCACCGCTGAGACGCCGGCGAGCTTCGAGCCGAGCCTTGACTACATCGTCGTCAAGGTGCCGCGCTTCGCGTTCGAGAAGTTCCCCGCAGCCGATTCCACGCTGACCACCCACATGAAGTCGGTCGGCGAGGCCATGGCGATGGGGCGCAACTTCACCGAGGCGCTCGGCAAGGCGCTGCGCTCCCTCGAGGACCCGCGCGCCCCCTTCCACTTCGGACCGCTCGACGGGCGCAGCGTCGAGGAACTGTTGACCGAGGCCGAGCGTCCCCACGACGGCCGCCTCGGGTCGGTGTTCCTGGCCCTGCGGGCCGGCGCCACGCCCGAGCAGGTGCACGAGCGCACCAGGATCGACCCGTGGTTCGTCGACCAGTTGGCGCTGCTGGCCGACCTGGCGGCCGAGCTCGGCGACGCGCCCGAACTCACCCCCGAACTGCTGCGGCACGCCAAGCGGCACGGCGTCTCCGACGCGCAGATCGCCGAGGCCCGGCACCTGTCCACCGACGTCGTGCGCGGCGTCCGGTGGGCCCTCGGTGTCCGGCCGGTGTACAAGACCGTCGACACATGTGCCGCCGAGTTCGCGGCGCGCACCCCATACCACTACTCGTCCTACGACGAGGAGACCGAGGTGGTGCCGCGCGAGCGCCCGGCGGTGCTGATCCTCGGCTCGGGCCCCAACCGGATCGGTCAGGGCATCGAGTTCGACTACTCGTGCGTGCACGCCGCGATGGCGCTCTCCGAGGCGGGCTACGAGTCGGTGATGGTCAACTGCAACCCGGAAACCGTCTCGACCGACTACGACACCTCGGACCGGCTCTACTTCGAGCCGTTGACCCTCGAGGACGTGCTCGAGGTCTACCACGCCGAGCAGCAGGCCGGTCCTGTCGCCGGGATCATCGTGCAGCTGGGCGGACAGACGCCCCTGAAGCTGGCGCAGCAGCTCAAGGACGCCGGCGTCACGATCGTCGGCACCTCGCCCGAGGCGATCCACCTGGCCGAGGAGCGCGGCGCGTTCGGGGCGGTGCTGGCGCGCGGCGGGCTTCCGGCGCCCAAGCACGGCATGGCCGAGAGCTTCACCCAAGCCAAAGAGGTCGCCGACGAGATCGGTTACCCCGTGCTGGTACGTCCGAGCTACGTGCTCGGGGGTCGGGGCATGGAGATCGTCTACGACGAGGTCTCCCTCGCCCGCTACATCGAACAGTCGACGCTGATCAGCCCCAGTTCACCGGTGCTGGTCGACCGGTTCCTCGACGACGCGGTCGAGATCGACGTCGACGCCCTGTACGACGGGCGGGACCTTTACCTCGGCGGCGTGATGGAACACATCGAGGAGGCGGGCATCCACTCGGGCGACTCGGCCTGTGCGCTGCCCCCGATCACCCTCGGCACCGAGGTCATCGACAAGATCCGGCATTCGACGGCGGTGATCGCCGAGGGCGTCGGCGTCCGCGGGCTCATCAACATCCAGTACGCCCTCGCCGGCGACACCCTCTACGTGCTCGAGGCGAACCCCCGCGCCTCGCGCACGGTGCCGTTCGTCTCCAAGGCCACCGACACCCAGCTCGCCAAGGCCGCGACACTGATCATGATGGGCGTCCCGATCGCCGACCTGCGGGAGCGCGGAATCCTGCGCACAGGCGTCGACGGCGCCTACACGTGGAAGGGCTCGCCGATCGCGGTGAAGGAAGCGGTCATGCCGTTCAACCGGTTCCGCACCCCCGATGGCCATGGCATCGACACCGTGCTCGGACCCGAGATGCGCTCGACCGGCGAGGTCATGGGTCTCGACGCCCATTTCGGGACGGCGTTCGCCAAGTCGCAAGCCGGGGCGTTCGGCTCCTTGCCGACCACGGGCTCGGTGTTCGTCGCAGTCGCCAACCGCGACAAGCGGCACGCGATCTTCCCGGTCAAGCGGCTCGCCGACCTCGGGTTCACCATCCACGCCACCGAAGGGACCGCGTCGGTGCTGGCGCGGCACGGCGTCGAGGTGATCCCGGTGCGCAAGTACTCCCAGGGACGCGGGCCCCACGGCGAGCCGACCATCGTCGACCTGATCCTCGACGGCGAGATCGACCTCGTGTTCAACACCCCCCAGGGAGTCACGCCCGGCGGCAGCCCCCGCGCCGACGGCTACGAGATCCGCACGGCGTCGGTGCTGCGGCAGGTGCCGTGCATCACGACCGTGCAGGCGCTCGCCGCCGCCGTCCAGGGGATCGAGGCGCTGCGCAGTGGCTCGATCGGCGTCAAGCCGCTGCAGGAGTGGGCGAAGGACACCGAGGCCGCCCTGCGCTCGATCGCCGGGTGACACCGGTGCACGGGGGCGACCCGGACCTGATCACCCGGGGCGGGCTGGCCGGGTACCGGGGGCTGGTGCGGCCGGTGCTGTTCCGCCTCGGCGGGGGCGATCCCGAGGTCGCGCACGAGCGGATGATCCGCATGCTCGCCCGCACCCCGGCGCCGTTCACGCGGATGATGCGGGGCTACACCGCCGCGGCGTCCCATCCGGTGACCGTGGCAGGCATCCGGCTCCCCAACCGGGTCGGCATCGCCGCCGGACTCGACAAGGACGGGCTCGCCGCCCGCGCCTGGGCCGGTCTCGGCGTCGGCCACGTAGAACTCGGCACGGTGACGCCGCGCCCGCAACCGGGCAACGACAGGCCGCGACTGTTCCGGCTGCCGGCGTCGGCGGCCATCATCAACCGGATGGGGTTCAACAACGAGGGCGTCGAGGCGATGGCGCGGCGACTCGAGGGGTGGGGGGTTCGGCGGGGTCGGCTCAGTCTCGGCGCGGTCGTCGGCGTCTCCATCGGCAAGAACCGCACGACCCCTCTCGACCGGGCGAGCGAGGACTATCTCGCGTGCCTGCGCCGCCTCCAGGGTCTGGCCGACTACGTGGCGATCAACGTGTCGAGTCCCAACACCCCGGGCCTGCGGAGCCTCCAGGACGCCGACGCACTGCGCGGACTCACGGCCGCCCTGGTGGGGGAGGCGCGGACGCTGAACCCGGCCGACCCGACGCCGGTGTTCGTCAAGGTCGCGCCGGACCTCGGCCCGGACGCCCTCGAGGACCTGGTGGGGGCCGTGCACGACACGGGCGTTGCGGGGCTGATCGCCACCAACACGACCCTCGCCCGCGAGGGGCTCGACCAGGACGACCGGTCTCGGGCCGACGAGGCCGGGGGACTGTCGGGCGCTCCGCTCACCGCGCGGGCCCTGCGGGTCGTGGGTCGGTTGGCGGGCCTGTCCGACCTGCCGATCATCGGCGTCGGGGGGATCATGACGCCCGCGGACGCCGTGGCCATGTTCGACGCCGGCGCATCCCTGGTTCAGGTGTACACGGGTTTCATCTACGCTGGGCCCGCGTTGGTCCGGGGCATCAACCGGCTCGCGCCGCACGACGAGGAGGACCGATGACCACCACGGACGGACCGACCCCCTTCAGGAAGCGGCTCGACCGCCTCACCGCCCACCGTGGAGCCCTGTGCGTGGGCATCGATCCCCACCCGCCGCTGCTGGCCCGCTGGGGCCTCCGCGACGACGTGGACGGACTGGAACACTTCGCCCGGGGACTGGTCGAGGCCATCGGCGACCGCGTGGCGGTGTTCAAGCCGCAGGTGGCGTTCTTCGAGAGCTACGGCGCGGCGGGGATGGCGGTGCTCGAGCGCGTCCTCGACGACATCCGCGCGGTCGGAGCGCTGTCGATCGCCGACGCCAAGCGCGGAGACATCGGTTCGACGATGGCCGGGTACGCGCGCGCGTGGCTGTCCGACGGATCGCCGCTGCGGGCCGACGCCATGACCCTGTCCCCGTTCCTTGGGTTCGAGTCGCTGCGCCCGGCCCTCGACGCCGCCGCCGCCACCGGTCGCGGCGTGTACGTGCTGGCCAGGACGTCGAATCCCGAGGGCCACGGCGTCCAGCTGTCGGCCGACGCCGATGGGCGTCCGGTCAGCCAGCGGATCATTGACGAGGCTCAGGCCGAGAACCTCCGCACCGGGCTCGACCATGTGGGCCTGGTCCTCGGCGCCACCCACCGCGACCTGGGCTGCGACCCGGGCGCGGTCACGGGGTCGCTGCTGGTGCCGGGGATCGGCGCGCAGGGCGGGACGATGGACGGCGTGCGGGCCTCGTTCGGCCCGGCGGTGGCCCGCGTGCTGCCCTCGGTGAGCCGCGACGTGCTCAACGCCGGTCCCGACGCCGCGGCGCTCGCCGAGCGCGTGACACGCCTGCTGACCTCCTGATCGTCGGCTGACGCCGGTGTGACAAGCTGATCGACACCTGTGCATCGGGCGAAACACCGCAAGTCGTGCGGTGAATTCGGCCCACATCCGCTCAACGCGCGTTAGCTTTGATGACGTAGTGGTGCACGGGTTCTGCCGTCACGATCGAACGGAGTGTCGAAGATGCCAATCCCAACACTGTCTCCGGAGCAGTTGCAGGCCGCACGCAAGGCCGCCACGGAGGCCCGGCGCGCCCGGGCCGACCTGAAGGAGCAGGTGCGTTCCGGTGCGCTGACTCTCGGCCAGGCGCTCGACCGGGCGGCCGCCGACGACGTCCTGGCCCACGTCAAGGTGGTCGACCTCTTGAAGGCGCTTCCGCGCGTCGGCGAGAAACGGGCCGCCGAGATCATGGAGCGGCTCGAGATCGCCCCGAACCGCCGCGTGCGGGGGCTCGGACGCCACCAGGTGGCCGGCCTCAAGGCCGAGTTCGCCTGACCTCTCCACGCTTCGCTGCGGGTGCCCGGCGAGCGTGGCCTCGCCGCGTCCGCTAGGGTCGGTGCGATGTCGGGTGAACCAGCCGTGATCGATCAGGATCCGGGCGAGCCGCCACTGCCGGCCCCCCGGGTGTCCCGGGGCGTGCACAGTCTGGTCACGGTGATCTCCGGGCCGACCGCGGTCGGCAAGGGAACCGTCGTGAATCGGCTGCGCCACCGGCACCCGGAGGTCTTCGTGTCGGTGTCGGTCACCACCCGCCAGCCCCGCCGAGGTGAACTCGACGGCGTCCACTACTGGTTCATCGACGACGACGAGTTCGATCGGCTCATCGTCGACAACGGGCTCCTCGAATGGGCGGTCGTCCACGGCTCCGCGAGATACGGCACACCGCGTCGTCCGGTCGACGACGCGGTCGCAGCGGGCAGGCCGGTGGTTCTCGAGATCGACCTGCAGGGGGCCCGGCAGGTGCGCTCCACGCTGCCGCACGCACAGTTCGTGTTCCTGACTCCGCCCTCGTGGCGTGAACTCGTGCACCGTCTCGTCGGACGGGGCACCGAATCCGCCGAGCAGCAGGCCCGACGACTCGAGACGGCCAGGGGTGAGTTGGCTGCGGCGGCGGAGTTCGACCACGTGGTGGTCAACCGCGACGTCGATCGCACCGTGGACGAACTGGTAGTCTTACTTGGTCTGTGACCCTGGCGGGTCCCGCGGGCCCCGCGCCACCCAGGTGGTGCACATGGCGTCCTGCAGGGGCGGGCCGAGGACATGACCGCGGTGCGGGAGCGGATTCATCCCTCCCGGCATCGCATCCGATCATCAGACTGCTGAAACGAAGGCGCACCAGATGAGCAAAACCACGTCTCCTGTCGGTGAGGGCATCACCAATCCTCCGATCGACGAGCTCCTCGAGCAGGTCGACTCGAAATACCGGTTGGTGCTGTTCGCCGCCAAGCGGGCCCGCCAGATCAACGCCTATTACTCGCAGCTCGGAGAGGGGCTGCTCGAGAACGTGGGGCCGCTGGTGAGCACCGACGTGCAGGAGAAGGCGCTGTCGATCGCGCTCCGCGAGATCCAGGCCGGCCTGCTCGAGGTGACCCAGATCGATCCCGAGGCTGAGGCCGCCGCCCGTGCCCAGGCTGCCGCCGAGCCCGACTTCAACTTCACCGACCCGTTCGGCGATCTCGGACCCGCCTGACTCCCAACCGCTACACCGACGCGTGCCCGCGGCACGCGTTGCGGTCCCGCCTCGCGCCGGGCGGGCGTCCGGTGGAGGCCGCCGACGCGGTGGCATGTCCGGGGACGGAACCGCCCCACGTCACGCATCGTCACACCCCGCCAGGAGCCAGGTCATGAGCAGGTTGTTCACCTCCGAGTCGGTCACCGAGGGACACCCCGACAAGGTCGCCGATGCGATCTCGGACGCCGTGCTCGACGAGATGCTGCAGCAGGACCCCAGTTCGCGGGTGGCGGTCGAGACCCTCGTCACCACCGGACTGGTCGTCGTGGCCGGGGAGGTGACCACCGACGCCTACGCGGACATCGCGGGCATCGCCCGACGCAAGATCCTCGACATCGGCTACGACTCCTCGGCCAAGAGCTTCGACGGCGCCTCGTGCGGGGTCACGGTCGCGATCGGCACCCAGTCGCCCGACATCGCCCAGGGCGTCGACAAGGCGCTCGAGAACCGGGAGGGCTCCGGGGATTCGCTCGACATGCAAGGGGCCGGCGACCAGGGCCTGATGTTCGGCTACGCCAGCACCGAGACCGACGCCCTCATGCCCCTGCCGATCCACCTGGCCCACCGGCTGGCCGAGCGGCTCACCGCGGTGCGCCGTGATGCCACCCTCGACTACCTGCGTCCCGACGGCAAGACCCAGGTGACCGTCGAGTACGACAGGAACAACCGGCCGGTGCGCCTCGACACGATCGTCGTGTCGACCCAGCACGCCGAGGGCGTGTCGGTCGAGCGCACCATCACCCCCGATATCCGCCGGCATGTCATCGATCCCGTGCTCGAGACCTTCGACATCGCCCACGACGGCCTGTCGGTGCACATCAACCCCACCGGCAAGTTCGTCATCGGCGGCCCGATGGGCGACGCCGGAGTCACCGGGCGCAAGATCATCGTCGACACCTACGGCGGCATGGCCCGGCACGGCGGTGGGGCGTTCTCGGGGAAGGATCCCTCCAAGGTCGACCGGTCCGCGTCCTACGCCATGCGCTGGGTGGCCAAGAACGTCGTGGCCGCCGGGTTGGCCGACCGCTGTGAGGTGCAGGTGGCCTACGCGATCGGGATGGCCCATCCGGTGGGCTTCTACGTCGACACGTTCGGCACGGGGGTCGTGCCCGAGGAGGACATCCAGCGGGCGGTGCTCGAGGTGTTCGACCTGCGTCCCGGCGCGATCGTGCGCGATCTCGACCTGCTCAACACCCGCTATTCGGCCTTCACGGCCTACGGGCACTTCGGACGCACGCTGCCCGGCATGACCTGGGAACTCACGAATCGCGTCGAGGAATTGCGCGCCGCGCTCTGACAGGTGTCCCGCGGGCCGTCACTCCAGCCGGCCGCGCGGGGTGAGCAGCGCCAGGGTGTCAGCGAGACGCCGCAGTCGCCCGCCCAGCACTGCCGGTGGCCCCGGGTCGTCGGCGCCCAGGAGCAGTTGCACCTGGTCGTCGGGACCGGCCACGGGGGTCGAGTCCCGCGGCGGGTGCAGCAGGCTGTCCAGCGAGGCGAGCCGGCGGCACTCGTCGGCGAGCACGCGGCAGCCCTCCGCGGGGGCGGGCAGCACCATATGCGGGTGGGCGAGCAGCCACTGCCCGACGGCCCGGGCCGCTGCGGCCGATCCGACCAGCATCGTCGTGTAGTGCTGTTGCCGGGGGCCCGGCGTGCCGATGCTCAGCGGGCGCAGCGGCGACGAGCGGGTGCTCGACACCTGCCGTGCGGAGTCACTGACCTGGATCATCGCGGTCAGTGGGTCGATGTCGGATTCGAGCCCTCCCAGGCGGTCCGCGCAGGCGTCCAGGAGCACGGCGACCTGCTCGAGCAGACGGGTTCGCGCCACCCTGGCGGTGGCCACGGCGGGCACCGGGAGCACGAGGAACGTGGCGATGATGCCGGCGGCCGCGCCGACGGCGGTCTCCTCGAGCCGCAACACCATGATCGCGTCGCTGAACAGCCGCATCATCACGTACAGCTCACCGAGCACGATCGTGATGAAGAACGTCATCGCCGCGTACGACAGCGGCTGCAGGTAGAACGCGCCGAAGATGCACACGAGGCCGACGGTGACTGTCAGGGCCGGGTTCCCCTGGCTCGCCTGCGCCAGCAGCAGGGCCACGCCGAGGCCGAACAGCGTCCCGACTGTCCTGGCCAGCGCCTTGCGCACGGTTTCGGTCGCGGTCGAGGTGCCTGCGAAGGTGACGAACGCGGCGATGGCGGCCCAGTAGTAGCGCTGGTGGGACAGCAACTCGCCGGCCCCGGTGGCCAGGGCGGCCGCGGCCGCCCCCTGCACGGCCTGCCGGGTGGTGAAGGCCAGCCGCCCGGGGGACCACCAGTGGGACGTGTCGGTCGAGACCGCCGCACCCGCGAGGGCGGCGGTGCCGGGCAGGTTGTCACCCAGCAGCGAGACCACCGGCTCGTAGTCGTCGTCGGAGGTGTCGTCCCCGGGCGCCCACTGACCGTTCGCGAGCCCCCCGGTCTGCCAGGCGTCGATCGCCTCGATGAGCTGCAGTCCGCCCGAGGTGAGTCGGCGGACCGTGGGATTGTCGTCGGGCAGACGGGACAACGTCCGACGCGCCATGTCGAGGTCGCCCCAGCCCAGCACCTTCAGCGCGGTGCGCAGTGCGTGGAACGTGTCCCGATCGATCTCGGGGACCGAGCCGGCGTTGGGGGTCCGGGCGCTCCGGGTCAGGTGGAGCGTCGCCCCGACGACGTCCTGCAACCCGATCTCGAGGTCCATGACCCAGCGGCGCACCCGATTGGGCGACAATCCGGCGGGCAGCACCCCCACCGCGCTGCTCTGCGCATCGATCAGCAGGGTCACCGCCGACGCCTTGACCAGTTGGGCGCGCAGGCGTCGCGCGACCTCCGCGTCTCCGGGATGATCGATCAGCTCGAGGCAGGCGGAGATCGCGGCACGTAACCGCGCGCGCAGGGCGGTGACCGTGCGCCGCATGCGCGATGCCGGAGCATCGAACAACACGGTCGTGAGCAGGACCGTCACCCAGGCCGAACTGATCACCACGGAGAGCAGCAGATAGGGGAGCATGCTCGGCGGTGGGCCGATGAACAAGGTGAAGAAGTACCCCTCCCACAGGAGGAAACCGCGCACGAACCAGCGGGGGCCGAACCGGCGAACCCACACGGCGACGAACGTGGTCCCCACGAACACCGAGAGGGCCAGCGGCGCGCTGGGGTGGGCCAGCGTCCCCGCGGTGAACCCGACGGCCGCGGCGGGCGGGAGCCACAGGCCGGCTCGGCCGATGTCCCCACGCGTCAGTTCGCGTACCGACGTCGCGCCGACCATGGCCATCACCGCGCCGAGCAGCACCGGCAGGATCAGCGCCCCGCCCGTGAGCCCGAGAGCGCCCAGCACCCGGACTTCGAGCAGCGCGGTGGTGGACACGGCGATGACGGCCCCGAGCCCACGGCGCAGCCGGAACAGGCCGGGGTCGCTCGCGATGAAGCGGTCGCGGGCGTCGAGGAGTTCCACGGCGAGGCCGGCGCGCCCGCGGGCGATGACCGAGCGGGCGGATGACGCGGTGGGGTTGCTCATGGGTCTCCGGGCGGGTCGGGGAAGGTCCGGGCTCAGGTTAGGCGTGTGGACCGAATCGGGCCAGCCCCCGCGAGAGGAACCGTGGATGCCGGAGATCGTGGATGTCGGCGGGTGGCTCTAGCATCGCAGTGTGTCCGAGCCAGGTGTCGCCGCCGTTCCGCCCGGCGCAGGGGAGACCGGGCCCAGCGAGCCCGTGGCCCTTCCGGTGGCGCGGTGCGCCGTCGATGTGTGGCTGCCGCACCTCGACCGGTTCTTCGACTACAGCGTGCCGCCCACCGACGACGCCGGCGCGCGCCCGGGGGTGCGGGTGCGGGTGCGGTTCGCGGGCCGAGGTGTCGATGGGTTCATCGTCGAGCGGGTCGCCACCAGTGAGGCCCCCTTGCTCTCATCGCTGCAGCGGGTGGTGAGTCCCGAACCGGTGATCACCTCCGATCAGGTCCGGCTGATCCGCGCCGTGGCCGATCACTACGCGGGCACGTTCGCCGACGTCATGCGCCTCGCCGTGCCACCGCGGCACGCGACCACCGAGCGGGCCACGCCGCGGCCGTGGCCCGAGCCACAGCTCGACGCCCCGCTGCCCGACGTGCTCTCCTCGACGCCGCGCGGTCCCGAGTTCCTCGACGCCGTGGCCCGTGGTGACTCCCCGCGCGCGTTCTGGCAGGTGCCGGCGGTCGCCGGTGCCGGCACGTCGTCGTTGTGGATCGATGGCGTGGCCGAGGCGGTGGTGGCCGCGCTGCGCTCCGGGCGCGGCGTCGTCGTCGTGGTGCCCGACGTGCGCGACGTCGACCGGGTCCGACGGCAGTTGGGCGGCCTGATCGGGGAGCGGAGCATCGCCGAGTTGCACGCCTCGCTCGGACCATCCGCCCGCTACCGCAACTACCTGGCCGTGCTGCGCGGTCATGCGCGGGTCGTCGTCGGCACCCGCACGGCCGCGTTCGCACCGATGACCGACCCGGGCCTGATCGTGGTGTGGGACGACGGCAGCGATCTGCACGAAGAGGTGCGGGCGCCCTACCACCACGTGCGCACCGTCGCGGCCCTGCGATCGACCCAGCAGGGTGCCGCTCTGCTGGTGGCCGCCCACGCCCGCAGCTGTGAGGCCGAACTGTGGCTCGAACGGGGCTGGCTGTCGCTCATCAGCCATCCCGGGGGCCACCTGCGGCACGCCGCCCCGGCCGTGAGGGTGAGCGCCGATTCCGACATCGCCCTTGAGCGTGATCCGCTCGCGGCGCGGGTTCGGCTTCCGGGGCTCGTGTTCAGCACCATCCGCGGGGCACTGCGGGCCGGCCCGGTGCTCGTCCAGGTGCCCCGCGGTGGGCACGGGTCGGGGCTGCGCTGCGACCGGTGCGAAGTGCCCGTGCGGTGCGGCGCCTGCGGCGGGCCGATGCGCCAGCGCGGCGGGACGGGACAGATCGAGTGCGGATGGTGTGGCCGCATCGAGGGGAACTGGCGCTGCCGCGAGTGCGGTCACGACCGGTGGCGCGCACCCGTGATCGGCGCGACGCGCACCTCCGACGAGTTGGGCCGGGCCTTCCCCGGAGTGAGGGTCGTCGAGTCGAGCGGCGACCGGGTTGTCGACCATGTGGGGGCCGAGCCGGCCCTCGTGGTGTGCACTCCGGGCGCCGAGCCGGTGGCCGACGGCGGATACGCGGGCGCCGTCATCCTCGACGCGGGGCTGAGCCTCGCCCGCCTCGACCTGCGGGCGGCCGAGGAGGCGCTGCGGCGGTGGATGGCGGCGGTCGCGCTGGTGCGTCCCGGACGCGACGGCGGAACCGTGGCGGTGGTCGGTCCCGTCCACGATCGGGCGGTGCAGGCTCTGGTGCGGCTCGATCCGGGTGGGTTCGCCGAGCGTGAACTCGGCGACCGGCTCCAGGCCGGCTTCCCGCCGGCGGTGCGGATGGCCGTGATCGACGGCGATCGGGCCGCCCTGCGGTCGGTGGTCGCCCACGCGGCGCTGCCGGCGTCCGCTCAGATCCTCGGCCCGGTCGAGGTGCCGGCACCGGGATCCGGTGGGGATGGGATGTCTCGGATCATGGTGCGGGTGCCCCTCGACGACGGACGCCTGCTGGCGCCCGCGTTCAAGGCCG